>CAZUKF010000105.1:0-7174 GCA_964620765.1 uncultured Rickettsiales bacterium
CGGCGATACCACCCACCGCAACAATACAGATAATGGCCTCCCGGATAAGCTTCTGCTTCAGGCGCGCAGCCTTGCTGAGCGGTGCAACTTCCGCGTTATCCTTTGCCTTGCTCAGCTTTTTAATTTTGGGCAGCTGCATTTTTCTCTCCTGCGCCCGCCGGGCCGTTTATTTGAAGCTTCGCGGTATTCTTTTCTGGTGCCTTTGGCCCGGGTTTCTTGGCAGCAGCCTCACCGGCTTTTGACAGCTCAACTTCGATGCGCTCCGAGTCCGTCACCAGCGAGGGAAGTTCCGTATATTTGACTGTGTACTCCGGCAGCTTTGCTTTCAGCTGGTTGAGAATATCCGTTGTTTCCTGTTGCAGCAGCTTGCGATCACTCATCATTTCCGGGCTGAAGCTGACAGTCAGCGATACCTCCACGTCCGGACCTTCATACGGCACGGCCGGAGCACCGCTGCTAACATCCGGATGCCCGCCGCCCGCATGCGGATTGGGTGCTGCCGCACCACCCGATTTTTTGGCCTTTAAATCCCAGATGACATCTTCCGTAATTTTCTTGGTACCCATGGCATCGCTGATCCGCATCAGCGAATATTCGGGCAGGATCGCGTCTTTCTCCATGCGCTGGTACAGGTCCACCGAACCGTTAATGCGGTCAAGTTGCTCCGGTGTATATTTTGAATGGCTTTTCAGCGCATCAAGGTCTGCCTGCCGCCCCAGCTTCTGCTTTTCCAGGTCTGCCACTTCATCGCCCAACGTATAAACATCCCACAGCGTCATCAGCATGCTGAGAACCATGCCAACTACTGCGAGGGCGGCGAGACCGCGAATCGCGTACATCGCCGTCTGCAGCGACTGTACCTTGCCCAGGTCAGGGATCGTGAGGGAGAGGGTACGTTTCTTGTTGGTGCCGTAGGCGGCGCAAAGCAGTGAATCGCCGAAGCGGTCGGTCTGCGCTGCCGCGCCCTGCAGGCTCAGCATGTTGGCGGCCTCGAACGGCGTGACCAGGTGCACGAACTTGCCGCCCAGGCGAGCAGGATCGATGCTGGAGCGGATTTCCTGCGAAGCAATGATGATGATACTTTGTATCTCGACATCCTGCACCGAGGTGCGTTGCAGGTATTCACGGGTGGCGATCAGTTCCTGCTCGATCGTGCCAGCAATGGTCTCCGAGGTGGAATCCACGGCGGGCTGGCCAAGGCGCGTCAGCATCAGCTTGCCTTCGTGGAACACCATCTGGCGCACGCCGCTGACCTTGTTGTAGCTGGCCAGGATCTGCCATTCGGGGTTGGCAGGCTCATCTTCCTTCGATTCCTTGCGGATAAGCGCATGCAGGCGCTTGACAATTTCCGTTGACTCCGCCGGCAGTAATGACATGCCGCGGCAGGTGTTCGGCCATTCCTTGATAACTTCGATCCAACCGTTTACCGCCGAGGTGCGCTGTACCGCGGCCATCATGAACTGCCAGTCCTTGCGCCCGCTCTTGTCGCGACCGAGCTTGATGGCACCCTTTATATATTCACTCGAAAAATCACGCTCCAGGCGGCGCTGGATCAGCTTATTGATGGAAAGCGCGGTAACGGGCGGCAGCGTCTGCTGCGTATAAATCTGGTCTACCGTGTCGAAAATCACGTAAAGCCCGGCCTTGGGGGACTTGCGGACAATCTCCGTCATACCCTCGGTTTCGGGCGCGCCGGACGCAGGCGAGTAGGCGCGGGCCGCCACCTTGCCGCGCTTTAAATGCACCAGCACGGAGCCTTCGTCGCCGACCATGAGAACCATGCGCTCGCCGCCCAGCGGCACGCTGCGGCCGGAAGATACCGCGCCATCCTTCTTCTTGAAGGCAAGCATCTGGCGCAGATCCTTCTTGGAGCCGGCTTCCGCCGTCCCTTCGCCTGCCGGTTTTTTGCCCAGTTTTATTCCACGCATAATTAAAACTTCATCTGGCTGAACGATTCATAAAGCGGACCGAAGATGGCCGCGATGACCCAGAAGATCAGCACGCCCATCACCACGGTGAGCGCCGGCTGGACCATGCCGATCAGGCTGTCCACGGCGTCATTCACTTCGCGGTCATAGAAGAAATTGATGTTTTCCAGCGCTTCCGCCATGTTGCCGGAATCCTCGCCCACCTTGAACATGCGAACAACGAGGTTGGGAAACTGGTTGGAAAGCCGCAAAGACGAGGTGATGGAATTACCTTCCGTCACGTGGGTCTCCACGAACAGCACCGACTCCTGCAGCACGCGGTTGTTTACCACGCCGCGGGCAGCACGCAGCGATTCCAGGATGTCGATGCCGCTGTTATACATAACCGTGAAAAAGTGCGTGAAGCGCGCGAGGTCGATCTTGCGGATCACGGGGCCGAAAACCGGCGCATTCAGCGCAAAATTATCAAAGCGGTAGGCAAAGCCTTCTGAGAATTTATAGGCAAGCACGAGCGAGACGATGAAAACAATCGGCGAGCCGAGGATAAGCCACCAGTAATCCACGAAAGCGTGCGACGTGGCGATCAGCGCGCGGGTGTGGATGGGAATGGCAAACCCCTGGCCGACAATGAATTCCACCAGCTTGGGCACCACCGCAATCATCAACGTAGCGATAACGAGGAAGATCACCACCAGCAGCACGCACGGGTAGCGTGTGGCCTTTTTCACCTTGCGGCGGATTTCACTGATCCATTTCAGGTGCTCACCGAGATGATGGAAAGAGCTTGAGAGGTTACCGGTTTTCTCGCCCGCAGCAACGAGGCCCACGAACACATTATTAAATGTCTTGGGGTGTTCTTCCATGGCAGAAGACAGCATTTTGCCGTTTTTTACGGCTTCATAAACCGAGGTCAGAATATCGCGCAGCTTGGGTGAATCAGTGGTGTCGCGGATGTCAGAGAGCGCTTCGTGCAGCGGCACGCCCGCCTTGTCCAACTGTTCCAGGTGCATGCACATAACGATAAGGTCCTTGTTGCTGACCTTGCCCATGAACATCTTGCGCTTGCGGGCTTCCTTCGCACCGACGAGGTCCAGCCCCGCCTGCCGAAGGCGGGCCTCGAGATCCAGCTCGTTCTCGGCGGTGATCTGCCCGCGCACGTTGCGGCCCAGCTCATTAACGGCACTGTAATTATAGACCTTGAGAGACATGGGCTTACAACCTCTCCGTCAGGTCGACCGTGCCGACGAGCTCTTTCATGTCGATATCGCCGGCCAGCACCTTGTTGATGCCGTCCTGCATCATCGGCACGAAGCCGGCTTTGAGCGCATGATCCATCATGGCGCGGCGGGTGGCGTTGGTGGCGATCAGTTCGTCCATTTCCTTGTCGATACGCAAGACTTCGGCCACGGCGATACGGCCCTTGTAGCCCTTGTTGCGGCATTTTTCGCAGCCGCCCGGCTCGTAAATGGTGGGCGCTTTGGCGGGATCCATGCCAAGAACCTTGCATTCTTCGGGGCTCGCGGTCTTGGACTTACGGCAGGCGGAGCAGAGCTTGCGGGCCAGACGCTGCGCCACACAACCGATCAGCGCCCCGCCGAGCAGGTAGGCCGGAACGCCGATATCGATGAGGCGCGGAATGGCACCCATCGCGTCATTGGTGTGCAGCGAGGTGAACACCTGGTGGCCGGTGAGCGCGGCGCGCAGCGCCATGGTGGCGGTGTCGGCATCTCGCACCTCACCGATGAAAATAATGTCAGGATCCTGGCGGAGCAGCGATTTGATGCCGCTGACGAAATCCATGCTGCCTTCGCGCACGTTGGCCTGCCGGATCAGCGGCAGCTGGTATTCCACCGGGTCTTCCAGTGTCATGATGTTGACGTCGATCTCGTTGATGAAGTTCAGGATCGAGTAGAGCGTGGTGGTCTTACCCGAACCGGTGGGGCCGGTGACGATGAGAATGCCTTCAGGGCGCTGCAGCAGTTTCTTGAGCAGGCCGACGTTGTGGTCGCTGTAGCCCAGCGAATCCAGCGGCACGAGGGCTTTGGATTTGTCGAGCAAACGCATGACCACGTTTTCGCCGTGGATGGTCGGCTGGGTGGCAACGCGGAAGTCCATTTCCTTGCCGCCGAGCGTGAGGCTGATGCGCCCGTCCTGCGGGTTGCGCGTTTCAGCGATGTTCATATTCGACATGATCTTGATGCGCACCAGCATGGCGCTCCAGTAGTCGCGGTGGAAGCTGCGCACCTGCACCATCGCGCCGTCGATGCGGTAGCGAAGGCGCAGGAACGAGCCTTCCGGCTCCAGGTGGATGTCGGACGTGCCGAGCTTGATGGCGTCGAGCAGCAGCGCGTTGACGAGACGTACCGTCGGGTTGACGTAGCCTTCCTGCCTGCCGTCGAGCTTGTTGCTCTCGCGGATGCCGGTTTCAATTTCCTTCAGGATGCCGTCGATCTCAGTTTCGTATTCGTAGTACTGGTCGATCAGCCCGAGAATTTCCGTCTCGGTGCTGATAACGGGAGCGATGTTGGTATTGCGCGGAAAGTGGCGGCGGACCTGGTCGATGGCGAGAACGTTGTAGATGTCGGCCATGGCGAGCTGCACCGTATCGTCGGCGTAAGCCACGGGGATGACCTTCTGGCGGATGGCAAGATCCTTGGGGATGCGGCGCACCACCTCGGCATCAAGCATGATGGACTTGGCGTCGAATTTCTGGGTGCCCGCTGATTCAGCCAGCACCTCACCGAGCGCGGACTCGGTGATGAAACCCATTTCCACCAGCACGGCGCCGAGGAGCTTCTTCGTGTTGCGCTGCTCGGTAAGCGCGACCTGCAGCTGGTCAGGCGAAATCAGGCCAAGCTGCACCAGTTTTTCGCCGATGCGCATCGGCTTGCGGTCTGCACCTTCCGCGGGCGCGGCGGCAGGCGGCGGCGCGGCAGGAGCAGCAGCCTTGTCGGCGGGCGGAGGCGGCGGTGGTGCTTCGCTGCCGCCGTTTTTAGCCGGGGTTTTTTCTGCCGGTTGCGCAGCAGGCTTTGCAGCAGCCGCGGGGGTGGCAGCCGACGACCGCTTGGGCGAAGCGAAAGGATCGTGATCGCTGGTCTGTCCAACCATGTTAAAAATTGTTCCCGTATATAAATGTTACTTTCCGGCACTCTCATCATAGTGCTGAAACCCCTAGTTTTTGGTTAATATACTGAGATGTATAGGGTAATTAAAAAATCCTTAAGCTGCCGCTTTTCGCAGGTTTAAGGATTTTAGGCAGTGATCTATCCAAGCAGCGGTTAATTTTTCCTGTACGCTGTTTTGCCCCAGCCGCTCCGCTAAATGCGAAAAATCAACATCATCGAGGCACTGGTCCTGGTTAAAGCAGCTGTAAACATACGTTTCCGCGCCCGTTAACGGGTTCTTATGCTTTTGCAGGCACTGGCCGCAAATCTCCTTCATCATGCACTGCATGGGCGAATTGATGCTCCCCACCGCCGCGTGCTTTTTGCCGATCAGTTCGCGCCGGGCGGCCGCCACCGCCGCCATCATCCGGTCTGAGCCGATGGCGATGACATGGTCAATTTCCTGCAGTGAAACAGGCGCTTTGCCCAGCTCGCCTTTCGCGTAGGCGCGCATGGCCTGCACAATATTGCCGTGGAAGGTTAGGTCTCCCTTGCGGGCGGACGCGAACGCCGCCTCCTCGCAGCACCACACCACCGTTTCGGCCGCGGCTTCGATCTCTTTGATCTTGTAACGGTCCTGCGTCTTGCGGTAGGCCGCGAAATAAAGCACGCGGCTGCCTTGCGCTTTGGCTGCCGCACCGATGGAAAACAGCACCGCGTTTCCCAGCCCGCCGCCAGCGAGCAGCACGTTTTTCTTTTGCGGGATATGCGTCGGCGTGCCGGTGGGGCCCATCAGCGCCACTTCCTCGCCGGGCTTCAGGTAAGCGCAGATATCCGAGGAGCCGCCCATCTCCAGGATGATGAGGCTGATGAGACCTTTCTTGCGGTCCACCCATGCGCCGGTCATGGCGAGGCCTTCCATCGCCAGCGTGGTGGTGGCGATTTTCGGCGCATTGCTTTCAAAATTCTGCAGCCGGTAAAACTGCCCGGGCTGGAAATGTTTGGCGGCAAGCGGCGCGTGCACCACCACTTCCACAATGGTGGGAGTAAGGCGGTTCACCGCCTGCACGGTGGCGGCGAGTTGCCCGCGCAGATCTTCCAGGAACTTTCTGCTGTCTGCTTTTTTCTTTCCTTTTTTCTTCGCCAAAACCCTTGAAATCACGGGGTAGCCTCGCTTGGCGCTGGCCATCGCCTTCACCACGTTGCCGGCAAAAGACGGGTGCAGATCACCGAAGAAACTCATGCCCTCGGCACTCATGCGCACGTCTGTCTGCGCGGGCTTGGGCGAGCGCTGCGGCGCAACCGGCCTGCCCTCTTCATCCACTGCCGCGAAATATTTCCCATCCAGCGTGAAATGCGCATCCTCGCGCGCGAGCACCGTGTTGGGGCTGGTGCCCGCCGCGATCAGGATACTGCGCGCGGGCACGCTCACGCGCTCAGCGCCGCCCGCCTGCTTCAGCTTTATCGCGCTGGCGTGGCCGTATTTGTCCGTCTCCACCGCCTCCGGCTCCCAGAGCGGCGCGAAATAGAGGCCCTCCTCGAAGGCTTTTTCCACTTCCTCGTGGTTCAGCCGGTAGCTCGGTGCGTCTATCAGCCGCTTACGGTAGACGATTTTCACCCCGCCCCATGTGTCCAGCAATGCAAAATGCTCGTGCTTCGGCGCCGCGCGCAACGCCCGCGCATGCTCAATGAATTCCTGTGCAATCTCCGCTTCCTCGCCGCTCCACTGCATGCTCCCGCCCAGCGCCTCGTAGCGCTGCAGGAATTTTTCCACCTGCACCGGGTAATAGGCGAGCGCCTCGGTGGCTGTATCAATCGCCGTCAGGCCGCCGCCGATGACCACCACCGGCAGGCGCAACTGTAAATTGGCGATGGAGTCTTTGCGCGCAGCCCCGGTCAGCTGCAGCGCCATCAGGAAATCAGACGCCGTGCGTACGCCGCGCGCAAGCCCGCCGGGAATATCCAACAGCGTCGGCCGCCCGGCCCCCATGCAGAGCGCCACGTGGTCAAAGCCCAATTTGAACGCGCTTTCATAGGTAATTTGCGCGCCGAAACGTACCGCACCAAACAGCGCGAACTGCGCCCGCCGCTCCAGCAGCAGGCGGATGAGCTTGAGGTAATTCTTGTCCCAGCGCACGGTGA
>CAZUKF010000106.1:0-7129 GCA_964620765.1 uncultured Rickettsiales bacterium
ACACAATATAGGTGTGGCCCGTGACCCAGCCCACGTCGGCGCTGCACCAAAAGATTTCACCGTCGCGGTAATCAAAAATCGCGTGGAACGTAACGCCCGCCCACACCATGTAGCCCGCCGTGGTGTGCAGCACGCCCTTGGGCTTGCCGGTGGAACCGGAGGTGTAGAGAATAAACAGCGGGTCCTCCGCATCCATCGGCTCGGGCGCACATTCCGCACTCACCTTCGCCGTTTCCTCATGCAGCCATTTGTCACGCCCGTTTTCCCACGGCACATCTCCACCGGTGCGTTTCACCACCAGCACGCGCTCCACTTTTGTTTTGCAGGTCTTCAGCGCTTCATCCACGTTCGCCTTGAGCGGCACCTTCTTGCCCCCGCGCAGGCCTTCATCCGCGGTGATGACAATCCTGCTGCCGCAATCATCAATCCGCCCCTTCAGCGAATCCGGCGAAAAACCGCCGAACACCACCGAGTGCGGCGCACCGATGCGCGCGCAGGCCAGCAGCGCCGCCGCCGCCTCGGGAATCATCGGCAGGTAGATCGTCACCCGGTCGCCCTTTTTCACGCCATTGGCCTTCAGCGCGTTGGCGATGCGGCAGACCATCTCGTGCAGTTCAAGATACGTAATCCGCCGCGATTCTTTCGGGTCATCCCCTTCCCAAATGATCGCCGTTTGCGCCCCGCGCGCGCTCAGGTGCCGGTCCAGGCAATTCTCGCTGATATTGACCTTCGCGCCCTCGAACCACCTTATCGAAACGTCCGGCGCAAAGCGCGTATTCTTCACCCGGCTCCATTTTTTCTTCCACAAGAAGCGCTCCGCCATGTGCGCCCAGAAATGCTCCGGGTCCGTCACCGATTCACGGTACATCTCCTCGTATTTTTTCGCAGTGATATGCGCATTTTTTGCCCATTCGGGCGGTACGGGAATCAGCTCTGCGCTCATGCGGCCTCTCTTTCTATCGCTTAAACCATTCCTCGATGCTCACCGTCTCGCTGTTTTTCAGCGCCCCGGGCTTACCGATCTCCACCCGCACGTCCTTTACCCGGGAGAATTCCAGCACCGCCATACCAACAGAATTAACCATATTTTCCAGTAAGTTATAATGCTTGTCCTGCACCACTTCCAGCACCCGCTTTTCAATGCCGTCATAATCCAGCGCGTCTTCCAGCCGGTCGGAATGGGCGGCCCGGGCTCCATCATAATTAATGTGCAGATTTACAACAATTTTCTGTTTTTGCTGCTTCTCCCACTCGTACACCCCGAGCGAGACATCCGCAACCAGCCTGGCGATGTGCATGATCATAAACGAGAATTTAGCGCCTATACGATGATTTGTCACCAATCCTTCACGGAAGTGTAACTTGTTTCTGGCCACCTGCGAACGTACAGTATTATTAAGGAAAACCGTTTAAACTTCTGGAAAAGGCCCCCTATGCCAGACCCGACACCCGCGCCCACCGCAGCGCCCACGGCGCCTCCCCCGCGTCCCGCGGGCGGCTTTGATTTGATGAAAGCCATCTCCAACCCGATGATGTGGCTCATCGCCGGCGGCGCCGGCCTTGCGGGCTATGCCGTTGGCGGCAACTTCATGTGGGCCGCCATCGCGGCACTGGCCGGCGGCGGCATCTATCTCGCCATGGCGGGTGACAGCGCCGACGACAAGACGAGAGAAAGCGAAAGAACTTCCCGCGAAGCCGACGCAAAAACCAAGGCGCGCGAACTGCACCTCAAGCACAGCAAGGAAGGTGTCGACGCAGCACACAATGAACTCGTAGCTTCCGACAAGATTCTCGCCGAAGCGCAAAAGAGCGCGGATGAAGCCAAGGCCGACGAAAAGAAGAAAGAGGCCAAGGAAAAGGAAGCGAAGGAAAAAGCCGCGGCAGCGCTGGCCAAGATCGATGAAGCCAACAAGGCGCTGCTCGCCGCGCAGGACCACGCCAATGCCGCGCTGACCGAGCTGAAGGACAAACCGGATACCGACCCCGAAAAGCAAAAGGCTAAAGCAGCGCTGGACCTGGTCACCGCAAAGCAGGGTGAAGCCGCCGCCAAGCGCAAAGAGGTAGTAAGATGGCAGAGGAACACCTACCCGGATGCGAAGACCGGTGAGGACGTCAAAGCGTTGCAGAAAAATACCAAAGACCTGGCAGAAGATGTCAAGACACTGCAAAAAATGGCGGATGACGTACGGAAAGCAAAGAAAGCGGGCAACGAGGAAGAAGCCAAAAAGGCAATTCAGGATTTCCAGAAGAAGGCGGAAGAAACCCGCAAGGCGCTTGAAGAAGAACAAAAGAAAGCAGCCGCGCTGGTGAAAGCGGACTCCACGGCCAATGACAAGCAACGTGAAGACGCCATAGCCGCGAAGAACTTGCTCGATGCAAACCTGAAGGGTCTGCTGAAGCTGAACGAAGACCTCTCCAGTGAATTCTCGGAACTGCGCACCCGCACGGAAGCCTTCGTAGCGCCGAATACTTTCGTGGTGGGCTCGGTGGGCAATGATTCAAGCACACTGGCCGCGTCTACGCCGATTAAGGGAGACCCCCTCCAGACTAATATCAGGACCATGCCGCTCTCGAACGTGCTGGCGCTTGGTGTTGATAATAACCGGATCAGCGCCATAAGAGCACAGCGTGAAGATCAGCGTGTTGCGGCGGCTAACAATCATTATAGGAGCATTAAAGAAAACAGCCTGGTCTATGTTACAGACGATACTGCATCAAAAGACGCATGGGATACTGTCAACGGCCTTTACCCTGCATACGGGCCGAACGGAGCGGCAACCTATACCAAAATGTTTGGTGCACCGTCCTCGGTTACTTCGGACCTCATTTACTTTAATGACAAAGGCCCCTATGACGACGCGCACAAGGAAGGCTTCATGCGCGTATCTGGCCATTACGATGGCACCGATTTCGTCATCGACAGCATGACGTTCTACGACATCAGCAATGGGAAACAGGGCGGTACTTATAATTTCACCGACGGGAAATTCCGCCTGAAGGGACGGCGCGATGACGGCCCGAATGGCGGCCACTCCATCCTGTTAAATGATGATAACAAGAAGGTGCTCAACGAGGCCACTGCAGTGGCGATTGCCAGTAAGCAGCTCGAAATTACAGACACCATTAAATCCATAGCACCATCAGACGGCATCGCGGTAACCGGCACCATGCGCAAGCCGGTGACGGAGGTGCGAATCGCAACCGGCGATGAAGTCAAGGTCACCGGCAACAGCATCGTCCCCTTCCCGGTGGATGCGCTGCGCGGAGAAGGTCTTGAACCAGTAATGGTCAGTTACCAAGGCAAAATCGACGAGCGAAACCGCACATTTATTATCGAGAGTGTGACCGTCCAGGCCAAAGACCGGGCCGGCAACCCTCTTCCTGCTATTGTGCAGCCCGTCCCGCCAGAACCGCCCACGACACTCCAACTGATCAGGAAACCGGATGGCAGCTTCGTGGTGAACCGTGATGATCCGCTGCTGAAAACGCCCGCCTTTGTAAAAGACATCATGAACGGCGAGGTGTTTGAAAAGGACAAGCTACCAAGCGTGCAGTTCCTGCATGACAAAGACAAAGAGGTTAAGAAAGCCAGGGAAGAGGTGACACAAAAACCGTACCATGAAGCGCGTGCAGATAAGAAGCTGAAAGTTGAACGCATCTTCGATGCATATGAGACCAAAAGGGTACTTGGTGGTTTCGAAGTGCCATGGGGCGAGAAGAAAACCTACATCGTGGTCACCGATACCAGGAATGGTGTTGATAAGCCGCTACAGTACACTCTCGTCGGCAAATACACTAAGGACGCGGAGGGCAGGGAAACGAAGGACTTCCTTGTGGAAGGCATTCTCATGAGGCATGTCCCCGAGGGAGAGGCCGCCACTACAAAATTTGAAACCTTCAACACGCCTATTTCCAATGCACCCGGCATGGCCCTTATCGCCATGGGCGGCAAGCCCGAAGAAAGCGCGCAGAACATGCGCGAATGGTGCGATGCCCTGCTCTGCGGCCATGAGATGACTAAAGCGGGCAGCGATGTAAAGATGTCCGGCCCCATCACGCCAAAAGGAGACCCCTTCGTCTACCGCACCATCAAGGTCAGGGAAGGCCTCGTGGAGAAGGAGTACACGCTGCGAGGCACGTATGAAGACCCCCCCCTGAACCATAAGTTCAAGGTCAACGGAATCGCGAATGGTAAAAGTGACAAGCCTGCAGGCTTGGAATTCGTCGAGCCGGGAGACAAGCGCGTGCTGAACCTGATTGATTTAAACTCAATCAACGAAGGTGTTGGCGCTATTATCACAGCGGAAAAAGACTCGCTGAAGAAGCTCGCGGAAAGTGCCACCCCTCCCAAAAAGGACCCCGCGCCCCCACCGCCTGCGTTAGCCACGTTCGAGCCTGTAGCTAATGCTAGTGGCCAGAACGTCAAGAACGGTGAGTTCGCTGCCACGGGTGCCGGCAAGAAGTATGATTACGTCGAGATCAAGGTGAATGTGAAGGTGAATGGCGTAACAGAAGAAAGAACCGCCTATCTCCTGGATGAAAACGCTGGCGGTGATTTCGTACCGACGGCGCTTCTGCTCGCACCCAAAGGCGGCACGCCGACAGATGCCAATGCAAACGTCATCCCGCTGGGCAATGACAAGAACAAGAAACTGGAGGCCCTCGCTTTAGGCGATATGATATCTGTCGCTTTCCCCGCTGGCGAAGCAAACCTGAAACTTATTAAGGACCTGCTGGAAGCTCAAAAAATACCTGCGGCAACGCTGCGTGGCGGCGAGGCAGACCGCGACGCCAGCGAACTCAGCAGCGCCGTCAACCGCGACGCCAACCCGCTTTTCGACGAACTGCTGAAGAGCACGGTAGCGCTCGGCGCCAGGATCCCCCTGATTCCCGATGAACCCAGCGACAAGGGTACCGGCGCAAGGCGGAATTCCTAGCCGTCCACGGTTATAAACTGCCCGTTCAGGCTCTCATCCGTCAGCAGCCGATGCACGGCCGCCGCCACTTCCTCCGGCGTACCCAGCCGCCCGCTTTTGCGCCATGCCGCTTCTTTCTGCAAATACTCCGCCCCGTGCAGGCCGTCGCTGCTTTCCAACATCACACCGGGGCATACGGCGTTGAAACGCCCCTTCCCCTCTGCCGCCGCCTGCCGCGTGAATTCCGCCAGCGCCTTCTTGGAGAGCAGGTAATAAAAATACGGGCTGGTGGCATCGGTGATTTTCGCATCCAGAATATTTACCACGGCAAATTTTTTCCTCCCCCTGGAAGGGGGAGGATCAAGGTGGGGGTCCCTCTCTCCTCCGCACTGCGCTGAAGCAGACCCCCACCCTACCCTCCCCCTTCCAGGGGGAGGAATGAGAGAGAGAAACGCCTCTGCCAGCAGCACCGGCGCATGAAAATTCACCGCCATGTGCCTCTCAAAAGGCCCACCGCGCTCAAACACCGAGGCGTTGTTCACCAGCGCATTACAGCCCGGCAGTGCCGCCTGCACCCGCGCCGCCAGATCTCCCGGCGGCTGCTCCAAATCCGCCTGGAAAATTTCGCAGGCGCGCCCCAGCGCGCGGATCTCCGCCGCCGTGGCCTCCGCCTCTTTGTGCGAATGGTGGTAATGCAGGGCAATATCCCAGCCCTGCACCGCCAGCTGCAGGGCGATCACCCGCCCCACCCGCTTGCCGCCGCCGGTTATGAGGACAGCAGGGGATTGGGGATTGGGGATTGGGGATTCACTCATACCCTAATCCCCAAAGCCCAAAGCCTAATCCCCTAAGCAGCGGCACCTTCCGGGTCTACCCACGAGATGTTCCCGTCAATCCGGCGATACACCACGTTGATGCGGCCGTGCGCGGCGTTGTAGAACATCAGCGCCGGCAGGTCTTCAAGGTCCATGCGCATCACGGCCTCGGAAACGGTGAGGATCTCGATGTTGGTGGGCTTCTCGGCAATCACCGCGCCGCCGGAACCGTTGCTCTGCACTTCTTCCTCGGTCTCGCCCACATCGGCATTCAGCACGTATTTGCGGCCGCGCACGAACTCGCGCTCCGCCCCGCCGTGGCTGAGCTTGTGGTGGTTGCTGATCTTGCGCTTGTAGCGGCGCAGCTGTTTTTCAATCTTCTCCAGCGCCGAATCAAACGCGGCATACACATCGTCCCCCAGCGCGGATGAACGCACCACCATACCGGCATGCGTGCCAAGATTGCCGTGCAGATCAATGCGGAAGCGGTGCGCCTCCTTAGCGATCACGGCCTGCACGGAGGTCACGCGGTCGATATACTTGGTGATGCCCTGTTCTAAACGCGTTTCAATATGGGTGCGCAGGCTTTCGCCCACGTCGACGCCTTTACCGGCAACGGATATCTGCATACTTTCCTCAACTATCATTGTAATGAATTCAGGAATTAGGAACTAGCATCTAGCAGCTAGTATTAACAGCTTTATATTAGCACCAAAATTGGAAAAAACCTAGTTCCTAGCTGCTGGCTGCTAGTTCCTAAACTTTCAGCATGTTAATGCCGAAAATCCGGGCAAAATGGTCCAGCTCGCCCCAGTAGGCGATGCGGCGGGCAAAGCGCGGCACCAGGCCCATCCAGCGCCATTCCCCTTTGATAATGCCGTTCGGCCCCTCGCTCCCCGGCACGAACTGGATGAGGTCATGCATCGTAATAACATCGCCTTCCATCCCCACCACTTCAGACACATAGGTCACGCGGCGTGTACCGTCCCGCATGCGGCTGACCTGCACGATCAGGTGCAGCGCCGAAGCGACCTGCGCCCGCACCGCGTTCATCGGCATGTTCAGCCCCGCCAGCGCGATCATGTTCTCGAGGCGGAACAGCGCGTCGCGCGGGTGGTTGGCGTGAATGGTGGTAAGAGAGCCCTCGTGGCCCGTATTCATAGCCTGCATCATGTCGAATGCTTCTTCGCCGCGCACCTCGCCCACGATAATGCGGTCAGGACGCATGCGCAGGGCATTGCGCACCAGGTCCCGCGTCGTCACGGGCTGATCGTGGCCGTTGTGCTGCGGCCGTGTTTCCATGCGCACCACGTGCTTCTTCTGCAGCTTGAGCTCGGCCGCGTCTTCAATCGTCACCACGCGCTCCATCTCCTCGATGTGTTGCGAAATGGCGTTGAG
>CAZUKF010000107.1:0-7097 GCA_964620765.1 uncultured Rickettsiales bacterium
CGGGTTCGGCCGCGTGGGTCGCATCATCGCGCAACTGCTGGAGGCCGAGCGCATCCCCTACGTGGCGCTGGACATGGACGCCGAAACCGTGGGCTCCATGCGCGCCGAGAAGAAGCTGGTGTATTACGGCGATGCCGCCCGCGTAGTGGTGCTCAAGGCCGTGGGCCTGAACAGCGCGCAGGCCTTCATCATCACGCACGGGGATTCGCGCGCCTCCTCGCAGGCCATCGCCGCGGCGCGCAGCCTGCACTCCACGCTACCCATCATCGCCCGCGCCCGGAATATCGATGAAGTCATCGAGTTCGAGCAGGCGGGGGCAGACCTCGCGGTGGCGGAAATGTTTGAAACCAGCCTGCAACTGGGTGGTGCGTTGCTTAAGGAAGTAGGCGTGGTGGATGCCGAGGTCAGCCGCATCCTGGACACGTTCCGCGCCTCGGATTACGCGCTGACGCGCAGTGCCGGCCGCGAGGATGATGATCTTCAGCCCGGCCCGGCGCTGCAGTGAATGCTGGTGAATTCTCAGGCCATGGGCCTAAGAAATATTTAAACACCCTATTTACTTTCTTTTCCGGGCCTTTATAAAAAGGCCAGCCATGAAGCTCATCGCCTGCAACAGCAACCTGCCGCTTGCCCAAGCCGTCTCGGCACAGCTGGGCGTTAAGCTGACGGAAGTCAGCGTCAAGCGCTTCGCCGACATGGAAATCTTCGTCGAGATCCATGAGAATGTCCGCGGTGAAGACGTGTTCGTGCTGCAATCCACCAGCTTCCCGGCGAATGACCACATCATGGAGCTGCTGGTAACGATGGATGCGCTGCGCCGCTCCTCCGCCCGCCGCATCACCGCCGTGATCCCCTATTTCGGTTATGCGCGCCAGGACCGTAAAGTAGGCCCGCGTACGCCCATTTCAGCCAAGCTGGTCGCCAACCTCATCACCACCGCCGGGGCGGACCGGGTGCTGACGGTCGATCTGCACGCCGGGCAAATCCAGGGCTTTTTCGATATCCCGCTGGATAATCTTTACGCCGCACCGGTGATGGCCAAGGACATCAAGCAGCATTTCAAGCAGGACCTTACCGTGGTGTCGCCCGACGTGGGCGGCGTGGTACGCGCCCGTGCCATGGCCAAGCGCATCGGCGCCGACCTCGCCATCGTCGACAAGCGCCGCGAAAAGGCGGGCACATCGGAAGTCATGAACATCATCGGTGAAGTGCAGGGCCGCCACTGCATCCTGCATGACGACATTGTGGATTCGGCGGGCACGCTCTGCAACGCCGCCGAAGCGCTGATGAAGGAAGGCGCGGCATCGGTGGCCGCCTATGTCACGCATGGTGTGTTCTCCGGCGCGGCTTTCGGGCGGGTGGGAAAGTCGGCGCTGACCTCGCTGGTGGTAACGGATACGATCTGCGCCACGGAAGAGCTCGCCTCCACGAAAAACATCCGCGTGCTCTCGCTGGCACCGCTGCTGGCGGAAGCCATCACACGCATCAGCAAGGAAAGCTCGGTCTCTTCGTTGTTTGACTAAAAACGACGAAGGGCTCCCCGGTGGGGAGCCCGCCGCCGTCACACGGTTTGCTGCCGCGCCTTAAACAGACCGAACAGCTGAGCGGAAACGATTAACCAGATCACCAGCTCGGCAGCGCATCCCAACAGGGTGCGCATCTGCGATTGGTTTAGGTCCGGCAACAGGCTTGGCTCCGGCGGCGCCCGCAACCAGCTGCACACGTGGCAGATGGTGAGCGATACCGACACGACCAGCGAGGCGCGACACAGCAGAAACAGCACGAAGAACGCCGTGCTAACGCAGCCCCCCTTGCGGACGCCACGCTTGCGCGCGATGGCGTAGAACATGCTCAGCGCGCCAGCGAGGGCAGTCAGCAGCAACCCGGTAACGGCCAGTGCCTTGCACTCCATCCGGCCGGGCACTGCTTCCGCGATCCCGATCATCAGGAAGTGCTGCACTACGCCGAAAATCAAAAACGCACCGATCACTAACGGAAACAAGATGCGAGTGGCCATGGCATGGCCTCCGGAAGGAAAGAATCCATCCACTAACGCTTATGCGTAACTGGTGAAGAGTTTAACGGGGAGAAAGGAAATAGCTACTAAAAACGAGAGGGGCCCCCGCCGGCAGGTCTTTCAACCTGCAAGCGAGAGCCCCTCTTTAGCGTTCATCACGTCTTTTCCTGCGTCAGCATACCGATGAACCCGAGCACAACCGACACCGTCCAGAACCAGAACGTCCCCCACGGATGAGTATTATTCGTCCAGATGGAGAATGCCACGAGCAGCCCGGCCCCCAGAATCTGCTGTACGATCGCCTCGTCCAGCTTGTTACTCTTGGGGAATCCGGCCACCGTGACCAACAGCGCCAGCACGGCCATGAGCACCGCCCCTACCCAGAACAGGTAGTTCTTGTACTCCGGCTCCGGTTTAGGCACGACCGCTTGCTGCGCTTCGGCCCGCTTGGTCAGCTCCTTCACGTGCTCCTTCCACGACAGGACGAGCTTGTCGCCCGCGTCATGGTAGTGCTTCTGCATCTGCTGCGGGGACGGCGGAAGTTTCGGATCGACCACCATCGGCGCGATCTTCTCCTCCACCGGCGGCAGACCCTGCACGTTCAGCTGCGTGACCGTCACCTGCTTCGGCGCGGACTTCTGCTCGGCGAACCCGGCCGCCAGCAGGATGCTGGAGATACCGAGTGCCACCACGAACCCGAGATTCGCGTACTTGACGAACTGCGCCTTCGAAACGGCCATGACCCACTCCCACTCGAGGAAACGGAATCCAACTTGCCTTAGCCCTCCAACCCTGCACCGCGGAACATCCACGGTGAACAGAGAAAAAGGGACACTAACAGGTTAATTATAGTATAGATTTTAGAGGGTTGGGTGTGACATTTGGCGGCAATCACGCGTGAAGGAAATATGACAGGGGCAAAAGGGCAAAATTAACCCCTTGATATTTCACCCTTCCCTTCGCCTCTCGCTACTCTCTTCCCCATTGACGGCAGGGCTTTGGCCCGCTATACATTGCAGCCCTTAAAAACGAACGCATTATATATAAGGAATAGAGTCATGAGCGCGAAAGCCGCCCCCCTCACCGCCGAGATCCGCGAGAACGCCGGAACCGGCCCTGCCCGTGCCGCCCGCCGCGCCGGCAAAATCCCTGCCGTGCTCTACAGCAAGAGCACCGAAGCCGTTTCGCTCGCCATCCCGGAAAATGAGCTCCGCCAGCAATACCTGAAAGGCCGCTTCCGCAGCCGCGTGATCGAGCTCAAGCTCGGCGGCAAGGACGTGGTGAAGGCGCTGCCGCGCGACATCCAGTTCCACCCCGTGACCGACAAGATCGAGCACGTGGACTTCCAGCGCATCGACCCAGGCGTGCCGATTCACGTGTTCGTGCCGGTGAAATTCCTCGGCGCCGACAAATCCCCGGGCTTGAAGCGCGGCGGCGTGTTGAACATGGTTCGCCACGAAATCGAATTCATCTGCAAGCCGGAAGCCATTCCGCATCACATTGAAGCAGATGTCAGCTCGCTGGACATCGGCGGTTCCGTGCACATCAATGACATGAAACTCCCCAGCGGTATTGAAGCGGTGATCAAGCGCAACTTCACGGTTGCCACCATCGCCGGCCGCAGCAAGGAAGAAGAAGTCACGCCGGTGGCCACCGCTGCCGTACCGGGTGCAGAAGGTGCTGCCGCTGTGCCGGGTGCGGATGGCGCAACCGCCGCTCCTGCCGCTGCTCCCGCTGCAGGCGCTGCCCCGAAAAAAGACGAGAAGAAGTGACGCTCTTGCGTCATCCCCGCCAAGTGCCGCAGGCACGCGAGCGGGGATCTCGATCAACAAAGGTAACCCTAAGGGAGATCCCCGCCTGCGCGGGGATGACGATATAGCGTATGTGGGTGCTTGCGGGTCTTGGCAACCCCGGCAAGGGGTATGCGGGCAACCGCCACAATATCGGTTTCATGGCCATCGACCGCCTTGCGGAGGCGCATCGCTTCCCCGTATTTACGCAGAGGTTCAAGGGACTGCTTTCCGCCGGGGAAATCGGCGGCGAGCGCATTATTCTTTTCAAGCCGCAGACTTTCATGAACCTCTCCGGCGAGGGTATCGGCGAGCTGGTGCGCTTTTACCGCGTGCCGCCGGAACAGTTGGTAGTGTTCCACGACGAGCTGGACCTGCCGCTGGGCAAATTGCGCGTAAAGCAGGGCGGCGGCAATGGCGGGCATAACGGGCTGAAATCCATCGACGCGCATGTGGGCACGGATTACTGGCGCGTGCGGCTTGGCATCGGCCATCCCGGCACGAAGGAAGCGGTTACCGGCCACGTGCTCGGCGATTTTGCGAAGGAAGAGTTGCCCATTGCCGAGCGGCAGCTGGACGCCATCGCCGCCAACATCAAGCTGCTGCTTGCCGGTGACGACGCAGCGTTCATGACTAAAATGGCGCTCGGCATGAACGCGGAAAAAATATAATGCCCAGCTTTCGCCAGAAGATAAACGGTATTACCGGCATTCCTGCGCTGCATGCGCGGCTGCAGGACATCTCGCCGATTCTGCCCGAGGAAGAAAAGCTGTACGCGCATATACGCGGCGAGCTGGTGGGCAAAACCGCTGTGAAATACGGCATCCCCGCAGCCGAAGCCGAAGCGGAGGTCAGCAGCTATGAAGCGGCGTTCGGTCCGCGCGGTCTCTTACGCCTGGTCCTGGAGCCGCACGTGATTCTCGGCGTACCGCGTAGCGTGATGCTCATCAACTGCATCTGCGTGCTTGCCGTGCTGGCCATGACGCGCAGTATCGGCGGCGTGCTGATGACCTTCTTTTTGCTGCACGGGGTGGGAATCTGTTGGTATCTCGCACGGCGGCCGGTATTGGTGGCAGAACACCTGAAGAACATTTTAGAAAAAGGACTGGAAGTCTAATTATGGGTTTTAATTGCGGTATTGTCGGCCTGCCGAACGTAGGAAAATCCACTCTTTTCAACGCGCTGCTGCAAACGGCGGCGGCGGAAGCGGCGAATTACCCGTTCTGCACCATCGAGCCCAACGTGGGCCGCGTGTCTGTGCCGGATGCGCGCCTGGATACGCTCGCCAAGATCGCAAGCTCCGCGCAGATCATCCCCACACAGCTGGAGTTCGTGGACATCGCGGGGCTCGTGAAAGGTGCCAGCAAGGGCGAGGGTCTGGGCAACCAGTTCCTCTCGCATATCCGCGAGGTGGATGCGGTGGCCTACGTGCTGCGCTGCTTTGAGAATGGAGATGTCACGCACGTGGAAGGCAATGTAGATCCGCTGCGCGACAAGGAAATCGTGGAAACGGAGCTGGCGCTGGCGGACATGGAAAGCCTGGAAAAGCGCCTGCCCAACCTGCAGAAGAAAGCCAAGGGCGGCGACAAGGAATCCATCGCGCAGCTGCCGATGGTGGAGCGCGCGCTGGAAGCGGTTTCGGCGGGCAAGCCCGCACGCAGCGTGGAGACGCGGGACGCCAATGAGAAAAAGCTTCTCGCCTCGCTCTCGCTGCTCACCGCCAAGCCCGTGCTTTACGTGTGCAACGTGGGCGAGGACGAAGCCGCCACCGGCAACGCCCATTCCACCCGCGTGCAGGAGCTGGCGAAGAAAGAGGGCGCGCCGTGCGTCATCATCTCCGCCAAGATCGAATCCGAGATTGCCATGCTGGCGACCGACGAAGAAAAAAAAGAATTCCTCGGCACCATCGGCCTGGATGAAACCGGCCTCGCCCGCATCATCCGCGCCGGGTATTCGCTGCTGAATCTCATCACCTATTTCACCGTCGGCCCGAAGGAAGCGCGGGCATGGACCATTGCGCGGGGCACGCTGGCGCCGCAGGCAGCGGGCGTCATCCACACGGATTTCGAGAAAGGCTTCATCCGCGCCGAAACCATCGCCTGCGACGATTACATCAAGTTCAACGGTGAGCAGGGCGCCAAGGAAGCCGGCAAATCACGGCTGGAGGGCAAGGAATACACCGTGCTGGACGGCGACGTGCTTCACTTCCGCTTCAATAATTGATAATCTCCACCCATGCTGATCGGCAAAAAGAAACGCGAACCACAGCCCACCCCGCCCTGGCTGACATGGGGCGTGATCATTTTTATCGCCGCGGCGCTGCTGCTCAACGTGCTTGGCATCAAGCCGCAAATGCCCGGCGTACCCGGCGGGCAGCCCGGCAATCTCGCCTGGAACATCCCGAGCGTGGACACCTACAAATCCCGGCTGATCCCCGGCTATGGCCGCCTGCAGATCGCCGAAATCAAAACGGGCACCGGTCTGCAGGCGCTGTGCGGGCAGGAAGTCTATATCCGCTGGCGCGAATCGGAAGCCAAACCCGGGAAGGTTTCCGCTGAAGATGTGGCGCTGAAAGACATGAAAGAAGATCATTTCCAGCTGGGCGACACCAAGGTGGCGGAGGCCCTGCGGTCGAGCGTGATCGGCATGCATGTGGGGGGCGTGCGTTCCGTGCTGGTACCGGCCGAGCGCACCGAGTCCCGGGCGCAGGCGCTGCGCTACCTGGTGGAGCTTACGGATGTAAAACCGCAAATCACCATCCTGCCGGCGGGCAAGCGCATGCCGCTGCAGGTGTTTGACCGCCGCCCCGGCAACATGGCGGAAGTCACCTGCGGCGACAAGGTCAAGATGCACCTTACAATCTGGGACCTGGAAGGAACCCCCCTGCTCAACACGCGCGAAGTTGAAGGAAAACCGCTTGAGGTTGCTCTCGGCCAGTCCCCCCTCATGGTCGGTATTGAGATGGGCATACTGGGCATGCAGGCCGATGCCGCGCGCACGCTGATCATACCGGCTTACCTCGCGCAGCCGCTGCACCCCTTTTACGGCCCCTGGCCCAAAGATTCCCCTATACAGAAGCAAAGTACGCTGGATAGTCTCGCGCTCCCGCCGAACCAGACCATACTGGTTGACGTGGATCTTGTTCCATAACCCTAGAAATGTTTCAGAAAATGCCCGCCTCCATTATCGCTGACCGTCTCGCCGCCGTTCAACCCTCGCCCACGCTGGTCGTCACCCAACGCGCCGGTGAAATGAAGGCCAAGGGTATCGACGTTATCGGCCTGGGCGCC
>CAZUKF010000108.1:0-6979 GCA_964620765.1 uncultured Rickettsiales bacterium
TGCTCCATCGTCATCGCCTGCACGGTGCGGATACCGCTGATGGTTTCCTCCGCGTGCGCGTTCAGCTCGCCCACTTTTGCCTGCGTGGCGCGCGAGAGAATGCGCACCCTGCGGCCAAGGAAAAGAATGGGAATCACCACGACCGGCATCATGAAAAACACATAGCCGGTAAGCGCCTTGCTGGTGACCATCAGCAGCGCAAACCCGCCGAGGAAGAGCAGCATGTTGCGCACGGCGATGGAAACCGAGCTGGAGATCACCGTCTGCAGCAGCGTGGTATCTGCCGTCAGGCGCGACAGCAAATCGCCCGCCTTCGCAGTTTCAAAAAAACCGATATGCATGGAAAGCAGGTGCCGGTACACGTCGCGGCGAATGTCCGCCACCACGCGCTCGCCGATCAGCGAGACGAAAAAGTATCGCGCGTAAGACGCACCCGCCAGCAGGCCGATCACCACCAGCAGCAGCATATAGGAAAGGTTGAGCAGGTGCATATCATCCTGCCGCAGGCCCTGGTCCACCAGATAGCGCAGCGCACCGCCGATACCCAGCACGGCAGCGGAGGTAAAGAGAATGGCCAGCGCCGCCATGCCCACCTGCGCGCGGTAGGGCAGCAGGTAGCGCAGCATCGGCATCAGGTTGGCAATCTCGCCGCGCGGCGGCTGCTTGTTCATAACGCCACCCCGGCGAGCGATTCGATTTCAGTGGTCACCAGCTCAAAAAGCTCGCGCCCGTCCGGAAGCCGCCAAACGCCGCCTTTCCAGCCAAAACGCAGGCCGCCGCTGGCGGGCGACGACACCCAGATTTCGCCGCTCGCACCGTGCTTGGTGACGAGATATTGCCTTCCCGACGGCAGCTCGATGGTTAGAATACCGCCCATCAGCTCCGCGTCGAGTGCTTCTTCCAGCATGGATTCCAGCTGTTCGAGCGTGCTGTCGGCGCGCTGGTGAAATTCCGTTTCGCTCTGCATGGCTCGCAAAGTAGTGGGATTGCGTTCTGGCGGCAAGATTAGATAAAATGCCCCTCAATGTTAATTGTTTATTCATCAAAAAGGACTCTTATTCACTTAAAAAAATCGCCTATTTGTGCTATTATAAGGTTCACCTCGCAACACTTTCGGAGTTTTCTTTGATGATCAATATGCGCGAGAATAGCCACCTCTATAACCTGCACGAGCTGCAATACGCCTCGATGGCGCCCCTGCACGCCATGGCCGGCGCCGTCAAACACTTGCACCGCAATCCCTTCATGCCCATTTCCTACACGGGCATAGGGCGGCAGATGGCAGCCGCGTGCGAAGTGGTGGAGCGCATCACTGATCGTTACGGCAAGCCGGAGTTCGGCATCACCCATGCCAAAGTCGAGGGCAAAAATTACGAAATCGCTGAAGACGTGTTAGACGAAAAACCCTTCTGCCGCCTGCTTCACTTCCGCAAAGTAGGCAAGGTCGAGCAGCCCAAGCTGCTGATCGTGGCGCCGATGTCCGGCCACCACGCCACGCTGCTCCGCGGCACGGTGGAGGCCATGCTGCCTTTCGCTGATGTTTATATCACGGACTGGGTGGATGCGCGCCACGTGCCGATGTTTTACGGCAGCTTCCACCTGGAAGATTATATTGCCTATACGATTGATTATATCCGCCAGCTTGCACCCAGCGTGCACCTCATGGCGGTGTGCCAGCCTTCCGTGCCGGTGCTGATCGCCAGCGCGTGGATGAACATGCACAAGGACCCCGCCGCGCCCCTTTCCATGACGCTGATCGGCGGGCCGATCGACCCGCGCGAAAACCCCACCAAGGTGAACCTGATGGCGATGCAGAAGCCGATGTCATGGTTCGAATCGCGCATGATCACGCGTGTGCCGTTCAACTACCCCGGCTTCATGCGCCGCGTGTATCCCGGCTTCATGCAGCTGACTAGCTTCATCAGCCTGAACCTGGACCGCCACATCAAGGCGCATGCCGATTTATTCAACCACCTGGTGGAGGGTGACGGCGAAAGCGCCGCCGCGCACCGCAAGTTCTATGATGAATACCTCTCGGTGGCCGATCTGCCCGCCGAGTTTTATCTCGACTGCGTGGACCAGGTATTCCAACGCCACCTGCTGCCGCAAGGTGAGTTTGAGTACGAGGGTGAAAAGGTGAAGCCCGAAGCCATCACCAGAACCGCCCTGCTCACGCTGGAAGGCGAGCTGGACGACATCTCCGGCGTCGGCCAGACGAAGGCAGCGCAGAAGCTCTGCTCCGGCTTGAGCAGCGACATGAAAAAGCACCACATGGAAAAAGACGTAGGCCATTACGGCATCTTCAACGGCCGCAAATTCCGCGAGCGCGTGGTACCGATCATCGCCGAGTTCCTCAAAGAGCACGACGCTTAATCTTTCATTAAATACATAGTTCTATAGTCCGGGGCATGCTCACGCTGCCCCGGCCCTCGACCCTGCTCTTTTTCTTCGCCACGTTTCTCGGGATTTTTGGCTTCGGCGAGATGCTGCTTTATGACCAAGACACGTACTGGCACCTCGCCGCCGGGCAGCTGATTCTTGATAACGGCTACATCCCCACAACAGACCCATTTTCCTTCACCGCCGAGGGCCAGCGCTGGCTGCTGCTCTCATGGGCGTGGGATGCACTGCTGGCGCAGTTTTACCGCTGGCAGGGCATGTTCGGCATCGTCTACATGAGCGCGCTGGTCTACGCCGTCACGCTCACGCTCTGCTTTACCACCGCGCGTGACAAATCCGGCGATGTGATCGCCGCCATGCTTGCCACGATTTTGGTGATGCTCGGCATCGAGCTTTACGCGCGGCCGCAGGAAATCACCTTCCTCATGGTCATGGCGTTCGCCGCACTGCTGCAGCCTGCGGTGCTGAAGCAATACCGGCGCGAAGCCGCCATCGCCTTCCCGTTGCTGATGGTGATCTGGGTGAATTTCCACGGCGCGTTTACCGCCGGGTTCGTGATACTGGGTATGCACTGGCTGGCGGCGCAGATCATGCAGAAGCGCAAGGACCGCAATTACTTTGCGTATATCATCGGCGCCTGTTTCATCGCTTCGCTGCTTAACCCCTATGGCATTTACGCCTGGCGCGGCGTGGCATGGGCCGTCAGCGGCTTCAGCAAGGAGCTGATCGTTGAATGGAGCGGCTTACGCTTCTCGCTGATGATGCTGCTCACTAAGCTTTTCATCGTTCTTTTCGTGGTGCTAGTGCCGCCGACCGACCGCCGCTTTACCCTCGGCGAGCGGCTGGTGGCTTACGCCTGGCTTTTCCTCGGCCTCTCCAGCATCCGCCACCTGCCCATTTTCTATCTCGTCGCCTCACCCATGCTGGCGGTGGCGCTGAAATCCTGGCTGCAATCCGGCGAAAAGCGCGACCCGTGGCCACCGCTGCAGGAGCTGGCCGACAAGGTAATGCAGGTGGCGCCGCTAATGACCACCCGTGTGCTCGCACTCTGCTTCATCGCACTGTTCTGCCTGCTGGCCCCGGCACCGGGCATGAAGGCACTGCTCGGCGCCGATGATTACCGGCCGCAGCAGGCGCTGCAGGAAGAAGCGGTATGGATCCGCAATAACATGCCCAATGGCCGTTTCCTCAACCATTACAACGTCGGTGGCGCGCTGATTCACGGCAGCGTCAAAACCTTCGTCGATGCCCGCGCCGAGGCTGCCTTCCCGCCAGCCGTGCTGGCCGATTATCTCACCTTCCATTACGGCGAAGAGGGATGGGACAAGCTGCTGGACAAATACCGCATTAGCGGTGCGGTTATCCCCAAAACAGACCCGGCTATGGTTGATCGTTTCCGGAACCGGAGCGGCTGGCGGCTGGCCTTTACCGGCAAGGACGCGCTGGTGTTTTTGCGGGTTTCCCGTTGACATAGTACGCGCGCGTGCGTAAGGTCCGCGGAATTTACCGTAACCCTGATTATTAGGAAATGCCCGCAGCGCCAAAAACGCCGCCGAATGCCAACGCCTGCCTGATACTGGCAGATGGCACGGTGTTTTTCGGAAACCAGTTCGGGCATATTGGCACCGCCACCGGGGAAATCTGCTTCAACACCGGCATGACCGGCTACCAGGAAGTGCTCACAGACCCCTCCTACGCCGGGCAGATCATCACCTTCACCTTCCCGCATATCGGCAATGTCGGCTGCAACCGCGAGGACATTGAATCGCATAAGCCCGCCTGCGCCGGGCTGGTGGTGCGCGAACCGATCACCGAGCCCTCCAACTTCCGCAGCGGCCAGCACCTGGATGCATGGCTGAAAGACCACAAGATCCCCGGCATCAGCGGCGTGGATACCCGCTCACTCACCCGCCATATCCGCTCGCACGGCGCGCAGAATGCCATGATAGTAGAAGTTGGCAGTCGGCAGTTAGCAGTTGATAAGTTGAAAGCACATCCCTTGATGAAGGGGTTGGATCTCGCTAAATCCGTCACCACTGGCAAATCCTACGAATGGACAGAAGGTGTGTGGAAACCAAAATCTGCCAACTGCCAACTGCCAACTGCCATCCGCCACCATGTCGTAGCCATCGATTACGGCGAGAAGCTCAACATTCTGCGCTCGCTGGCCGAGCGCGGCTGCAAAGTCACCGTCGTGCCCGCCGCCACATCCGCCGAAGAAATCCTGGCACTTCAGCCCAGCGGCATCTTCCTCTCCAACGGGCCCGGAGACCCCGCCGCCACCAACAGCTATTCCGGCCCGGTCTTACGCAAGCTGATTGAAAGCGGCCTGCCGGTGTTTGGCATCTGCCTCGGCCACCAGCTTCTCTCCCTCGCACTCGGCGGCAAGACCGAGAAAATGGCGCAGGGCCACCGCGGCGCCAACCATCCGGTGAAGAACCTGCTCACCGGCGCGGTGGAGATCACCAGCCAGAACCACGGTTTCGCGGTACTGCCGGAAAGCCTGCCGCAGGAATGTGAGATTACCCATGTCTCGCTGTTTGACGGCTCGGTGGAAGGATTCCGCCACAAGAACAAACCCGTCTTCGCCGTGCAATACCACCCCGAATCCTCGCCCGGTCCGCATGACAGCCGCTACCTGTTCGACAAATTCGTCGGCCTCATGGAGAAGCGCGCGGCATGAAAAACCTGCGTGAATACGAATTCTTCCAGAAGCTGACCGCGCTGCCCTTTGTCGATGCTCTTTACGTGTTCGGCTCCCGCGCGCGCGGCGACGCCGATGAGCGCTCGGATATCGACCTCGCCGTGCTCTGCCCGGAAGCCACGGAGGCGGAGTGGCGGCAGGTGCTGAAAATCGCCGAGGAAGCTGCCATTCTCTTACGCGTCAAAGCCACGCGCTGGGACCGCGTCGGCCCGAATGACAGTTTCTACAAGCAGATTGACCGTGAGAAAGAACCGGTGTTCATCCGCACGCCTGCCCAGCGCCGCGAAATGATGCCGGAGCTTTTCCGCATGATGAGCTGGCACATCAAGGTGCTGGAAGACGCGATGGCCGCCACCTACGCCTCGCCCAAGGAGCGCCGCACCGCCGTGATCGAACATTTCCGCAAAACCCTGCGCTATTTCTGGCGCCTCGCCCGGCAGGCCCTCATCTTGCACGGCCTGCGCACGCACAGCCCGCTTTCCACGCTGAAACACGCCTACGCCGAGGGCTGGCTGAAAGAGCGCGCCGAGTGGGAAAATATATTCGATGACTGGCAGCTCCTGCTGCCGCACGCCATGCCGGAAGTGGGCGATCGCATCGAGAAAGCGGTGCCGGCGCATCTTGCCGCCATCGAGAAGGCTGTTCAAAACATCCAGAAGGCCGTAAAAGAAGCCCATGCCTAAACGCACAGACATAAATATCGGCACCAAGCCGGAGACAAAACGATGACAGAAGAGCGTTATATTCCCTTGGAAAAACTCAAGGCTTGGTTAGCGGAGCCGTTTCCCCCACCACCCGGTGAAGAACCGACCGCGCATCTGTTGCATGACCGCATCGACCATGCGGGGCAAAATTGCGTTATGTTCCTTCCCGAGCAAATGTTTGGTAACGAACATGCCCAACATATTAATTGGGCGCATTGGGGCAGCCTAGATAAAGATATTGGCGGAGTTGGTGGTAACTGGATGTACTTGCCCGCGCAATTCGACGAAGATGCGCAAAATGGTGTTCCTACCATTCCCGCAGATAAAATTCGCTTGTTGTTGTCCGTGTTTCATTATCTCTACAACGAACAAAATGAACGAGGCGCGTATTTTCGCGACGTCATAGAAAAAACATTTGAAATATTGGATCTTGGCCAACCGATGGATGAGCAGGAACTATTAGCAAACACCCAGCAAATCAAAACACTCGGAACTCTTCCAAGACGCAGTTTTGCATTGGCAGGCAACCATGCCTAAACGCACAGATATAAAATCCATCCTCATCATCGGCGCCGGCCCCATCGTCATTGGCCAGGCCTGCGAGTTTGATTATTCCGGTTCACAGGCCTGCAAAATCCTGCGCGCCGAGGGCTACCGCGTCATCCTCGTCAATTCCAACCCCGCCACCATCATGACGGACCCGGAACTGGCGGACGCCACCTATATCGAACCGATCCTGCCGGAGTTCGTGGAAAAGATCATCGCCGCGGAAAAACCGGATACGCTGCTTCCCACCATGGGCGGGCAGACGGCGCTCAACTGCGCCAAGGCGCTGGCCGAATCCGGCGTGCTGAAAAAGCACAATGTCGAGCTCATCGGTGCGAAGCTGGATTCCATCAACAAGGCCGAGGACCGCCAACTCTTCAACGAGGCGATGGCAAAAATCGGCCTCGAAGTTCCCAAAAACGCCGTTGTCACCTCGCTGGAAGAAGCGCGCGTCGCGCTGGAAACTGTCGGCCTCCCCGCCGTCATCCGCCCCAGCTTCACTTTAGGCGGCAGCGGCGGCGGCATTGCCTACAACCGCGAGGAATTTGAGCAGATCGTGGCCTCGGGGCTGGACGCCTCCCCCATCGGCGAAGTGCTGATTGATGAGTCGGTGCTGGGCTGGAAG
>CAZUKF010000109.1:0-6950 GCA_964620765.1 uncultured Rickettsiales bacterium
ACGCCCCTCACGGCGGCCCACTTAAAAAACATGCTGGCCGTGACCGAGATGGGCGGCATCATCATGCCCCCGGTTCCCGCCTTCTACAGCCACCCCGAAACGCTGGAAGACGTGGTCAACCACACGGTCGGACGTGTCCTGGACTGCTTTTCCCTACCCCACCAGCTGGTTTCCCGCTGGCAGGGCATGGCAAAGGGCCTGGCCGGGGAGCCGGCCTGAAAATGCAGAAAAATCCAAGCACTTGTACTTTTCCTGTGCAAAAAGGCCGGATTTTTGCTATAGTACTGAACTGCCGCCGGTTGGCGGCTTTATTTCATGGCATTTTAAAAAGGCGTGCAGGAACTGCCCGCCGCTCCATGACAGGGATGTAAAGACCGATGGATGAAGATTTAAAGATGATAAAGCGCCGCGACGACCTCATCGCGCGCCACCGGGACCTCGACGAGCAGATCCGCGCCCTGTCCGAATCGCCGCTCAACCAGCTGTTGCTGCTGCGGCTGAAAAAGGAAAAACTCCGCCTGCGCGACGAGATTTCCAAGCTCGAACAAATCCTCTACCCCGACATTATCGCTTGAGGCCGCGCGCGCGGTGCCTTAAAACCGCGCCATGACTGAACTTTCGCGCATCCGCAATTTTTCCATCATTGCCCATATCGACCACGGCAAGTCAACGCTGGCCGACCGCCTGATCCAGATTTGCGGCGGGCTGGAAGCGCGCGAGATGACCGAGCAGGTGCTCGACTCGATGGATATCGAAAAAGAGCGCGGCATCACCATCAAGGCGCAGACAGTACGGCTGAACTACAAGGCGAAGGATGGGCAGACCTACGTGCTCAATCTCATGGATACGCACGGCCACGTGGATTTCGGTTACGAGGTGAGCCGCTGCCTCGCCGCCTGCGAGGGCTCGCTGCTGGTGGTCGATGCAAGCCAGGGCGTGGAAGCGCAGACGCTGGCCAATGTCTACAAGGCCGTGGATGCCGGGCATGAGATGGTGCCGGTACTGAATAAGATTGACCTCCCCGCCGCCGACCCCGACCGCGCCAAGGCACAGATCGAGGAAGTCATCGGCCTTGATGCATCAGACTCCGTGCTGATTTCCGCCAAGACCGGCATCGGCATCGAAGAAGTGCTGGAAGCCATCGTCAACCGCCTGCCCGCGCCGGAAGGCGACAGCAGCGTGCCGCTCAAAGCCATGCTGGTGGACAGCTGGTATGACACCTATCTCGGCGTGATCATCCTCGTGCGCATCAAGGAAGGCACGCTCGAGAAGGGCGCGAAAATCCGCATGATGAGCACCGGGCTTGCCTATACCGTGGAGCAGCTCGGCGTATTCACCCCTAAGAAAATCCCGGTCAGCGAGCTCAAACCCGGCGAGGTGGGCTATATCATCACCGGCATCAAGCAGGTGGCGGATTGCAAAATCGGCGATACCATCACCGAAGAGCGCCGCCCGGCGGAGACGCCCCTGCCCGGCTTCAAGCCCTCGCAATCCGTGGTTTTCTGCGGCTTATATCCCACCGATGCCGGCGAATTCGGCCATCTGAAAGACAGCCTCGCCAAGCTGCGGCTGAATGACGCGAGCTTCGAGTTTGAAACGGAAAGTTCCACCGCGCTGGGCTTCGGCTTCCGCTGCGGCTTCCTCGGCATGCTGCACCTGGAGATCATCCAGGAGCGCCTGGAGCGCGAGTTTGACCTGGATCTCATCACCACCGCACCTTCCGTGGTATACCGCCTGTTTCTCACCGACGGCAGCATGGTCGAGCTGCACAACCCGAATGATATGCCGGACGTAACGAAGATCGAGCGCATCGAGGAGCCGTGGATCCGCGCCACCATCATGTCGCCGGATGACTATCTCGGGAATATTCTCGCGCTCTGCACCGAGAAGCGCGGGGTACAGGAAAACCTCACCTATGTGGGCTCGCGCGCCATGGTGGTCTACAAACTCCCCCTCAACGAGGTGGTGTTTGATTTTTATGACCGCCTGAAATCCTGCAGCAAAGGCTATGCGAGCTTTGACTATGAGCTCACCGATTATATTGAGAGCGACCTCGTGAAGATGAACATCCTCGTCAACGGCGAGCCGGTGGACGCGCTGGCGCTGATCGTGCACCGCTCACAATCGGATTTCCGCGGCCGCCGCCTGTGCGAGCGCCTGAAAGACCTGATCCCCAAGCACCTGTTCCCCATTCCCATCCAGGCGGCGATCGGCGGCAAGATCATCGCGCGCGAAACCATTTCCGCGCTGCGCAAGGACGTGCTCGCCAAGTGCTACGGCGGCGACATCACCCGCAAGCGCAAGCTGCTCGACAAGCAGAAAAAGGGCAAAAAGAAGATGAAGGAGATCGGGAACGTGAATATCCCGCAGTCAGCGTTTCTGGCTGCCCTGAAGATGGGCGACGAGCAGTAGCCTGAAGGCTACTCTCGCACTGCCCGCTGCGTCGGCCTTCGCCTGCTTAGCAGGGCACGAAGCTGCTCTAGCGCATCTAAAGCGCGTTGCGCACTTTCAAGATCAGAATGATCCAATCCCTGGTCGTTTGGTCCCAGTGAAAGATCTTGCGCCAGTACCCGCGTCAAATATTCGCGGCTGGCATCCATCACCTCTCTTAAACTACCCCACAGCGTCATTGGCTCGCCATTTCCGTGTGTCGTTATAGTAATCTCCTGCCGAGGATCACAACCATCACGCAGCAACTGATTTACCAATCCTCGCTGAAACTCGGCTTCCCTAAACATACCAGAATTATCTCGATGCTGTGTCAGCGCCCTACGCAAAAACGTGCAGACATATCCACCCAACATGTCTTTTGCTTTTGCCCCCCCATCCTCGACAGGTGCAGCCGGATTAAACTCCCCATTGCGCAAAATTTTATAAAGAGCCGGCGTATAATGATAAGACAGCATACCTTCTACACTGTCGGAATTAAGAGGTCCTATATCAGGAAGACCGCGAGTAAAGTATGCCGTAACGCCGTTTGGCCATTCTTCATCTGGAACCAGGCGCATGGACCGCAATAGTTCATGATAGCGTACTATCCACTCATGCTTATCCGACGCGGAAAATTCATTTAAACGGCTTCTAAGTTCGGCCGCACGGGGGTTATTATCTATCAGCCTTTCCAATTCACATTGCACGCGGATAAACTCCGCAAGCTTCGGCTGGTCATGCTCATCAAGCCAATCGGCATAGGCCAGCCTTGGCATATCTTCGGCCGGCTTGGCAATAATGGCGCACAGCAAGGCCTGTTCATCTGTTATCACCGTATTACCATATGCATTGGAAATATTAGCAGGAATCTATTTAATAATAATCCACTATTTTACAAGGATGCATACAAGCATCACGGGTACAAAGGGAATGAGCGCCGCGTTCATCCCCGGCGCCAAGAGCGGCGCCGTCAGCAGCGCAAACAGCACCAAACGCTCTGTTGTATTGATCGCGGGCTTCGCCGCCAAATAAAGCGCGGGAATAACCAACCCCACTAAATCATACGCCATCACGTAAGGGCTGGCAAGATAGGTGAGCGCCACGAGCTGCGCGCCCGCCTGCAGCGAAAAGCCGTTGCGGAAGGCGCGCCACGTGAACCACGCGCAGGCAAGGGCAAGCCCTGCCTGCACGGCGGCAGCAAGGGCAGCCGGCGCGCCGACAAGGCGCAGCCAGCCATAAGGACTCGCAATCATTCTCTGCAGATCAGGCGGAACGGCAGCAGCATATTCGCCGAAGCGGATGGCATAGGCAAAATACAGCTGCCATGCTTCCACGCCGCACAGCGCGAGGCTGCCGAGCGCGAGCGTTGCCGCGGTAGCGGCGGCAGCGGCAAAAATGCGCCATTCGCGCGCGGCGATGAGCGCCACCGGAAGCAGCAGGCCAAGCTGCGGCTTGAAGGCCAGCAGGCCGAAACATACCCCAGCCAGGTATGGCGCCCGCCGCCACGCGCTCAACCCCGCGATCAGCAGCGCCGCCGTGAGAGTGCCGGTCTGCGCCGCCATGGTGTTGCAGATGACGCCCGCGTAGAGCAGCACGGCTGCGGCAGCGAGCTTTTTATCCTGCTCCAGATCGCGCCACCACGGACTTTTGAAAACGGCGGCGGCATAAAGCGCGAACGGCACAAGCAGCCACAGTGCTAGCGCCGCGCCGTAGCCCAGCGCGCCCAGCGGCACCAGCAGCGGAAAGAAAAACGGCGGGTAAGGCGGTATATGCGGAATCCACTCGCCCGCCTCATCCGGCTGCACGGCATAGACGGCAGCTGGGCCGCCTTCGTGCAAGGCCACCGCCGACTTCCAGAACACCACGAAGTCGCCGCCCGGCCGGTCATTCAGGCTGTTGACGAAGTTCTGGTTGATATACTGCGTCAGGAAGAGCAGGGAAAGCGCAAGGCCCGCAATCAGGCAGACCCTGATAAAAACCTGAGCTGGAGCCGCTTTGTTTTTCCCCATTTTCGGACTATAGCGCCCCAAGCGGGGCGGTCTACCTCTGAAATATCTTGTAAAAACAACGTGCTTTTTTACTTGCACCGGGGGCGGCCTATTACTATGTTCGTTCACCCGGGAAAAGGGGCATTAGCTCAGTTGGTAGAGCGCTACAATGGCATTGTAGAGGTCAGGAGTTCGACTCTCCTATGCTCCACCACCCTTCGCCTACGGCTTCGGGTGGCAGGCCACTTAGCCTGACACGCGAAGGCCGTTCTTAGGCGAAGGAGTGTCCTCCGAAGCCTTGGCGTAGGAGGACTTGTGCAGTAGCCCGAAAAAGAATTGGGGTCGTAGCTCAGTTGGTAGAGCGCCGCGTTCGCAATGCGGAGGTCAGGGGTTCGACTCCCCTCGGCTCCACCAGCCTTCGCTCTGCGAGCTTCGGCTCGGGGAGCCGGAGCGAGTAGCCTTAGCGAAGGCTGTCGCGCCGTAGCGCAGCGTAGGCGCACTGTAACAGCGCAAATGAACCCCCCGCATACCTCCCCTGCCCTTTTGTAATTGTACCCTCCCCTCCTATCTTCTATACCTGTCCACGGTACCTTTAAAAAACACCAACGGGAGGGCCATATGAAGAAAGATAAGAAAGAAAAGAAAAAAGAAAAAGCCAAAAAGCGCGACAAGCAAAAACCCCGCGCCGACGAAACCAGCCGCGATGACATGAAGCGCCTGAACCGCATCATCGGCCAGATTGAAGGCATCCAGAAGATGATGGGTGACGAGCGTGCGCTGGACGATATCCTCGTGCAGTGCAAGGCCGTACATTCGGCGCTGAAATCCGTCGAGTCGCGCCTGCTTGCGCGCTACCTGGATGACGCTATCTCCAAGATCGGCAAATCCGAGAAAAAGAAATCGCGCGAGCAGAAGATCGACGAGCTGCTGGACCTCTACAAGCCGGTGGCTTAACTAACGTCATTGCGAACAAAGCGAAGCAATCCAGTATTGGAATCTGGATTGCTTCGTCGTTTATGCTCCTGGCAATGCCGTGGATTAATCCTTTCTGCGCTCAAACACCTGCGCGCCGGCTTCGTCGAGCATTTCCGTCTCCAGCTTCTCCTGCTTCGCGCGCTGCTCTTTCAGGCGCGCATCTCGCACAATCTCGTAGCGTTTTTGCTCGGCGAACGCCGTGCGGATCAACGCCGCCAGCTCATCCATCTGCTTCTCAAGTTTTTTGATGTGCATGGTAGTCTCCTCGCGGCGCAGGCGGATGCGCCCGGCAAAATCGCCGAAGAAACCGCCCATCTCGGGGTTCTCGGAGGCGAGCTTTTGTTCCTTTTTTAGCTCCGCGGCCAGCGAGTCCAGCCGCTTGAGAAATTCCTGGCGGGCTCTCTCCAGCTCGCCCTGCTGGCGGCGCAGCTGGTCCACCTTCTGCTTTTGCAGACGGATAAGCGTGTTGAGTGATTTTATCCCTGCCACCCGATGCCCAGTATCTGCGCGAGCTCGGCGTAGCCGCGCTGCAGATCCGTCTTTTCATCCTTGCGCTGGCGGATGAAATTCTCGATGGCGGGGTAATATTGCACGGCCTGGTCCACCTGCGGGTCGGTGCCCTTGCGGTAGGCGCCGAGGCGAATCATCTCGGCCATGTCTTCGTAAATGGCCAGCATGCCGCGCGCCACCTGCACCAGCGCGTTTTCCTGGTCGGTATTGCAATCGGGCATGGTACGCGACACGCTCTTTAAAATATTGATGGCAGGGTAGCGGCCGCGCTGGGCGATGGCGCGGTCCAGCACGATGTGGCCGTCAAGGATGCCGCGCACGGCATCTGAAATGGGTTCATTCGTATCATCACCCTCCACCAGCACGGTGAACAGCCCGGTGATGGAGCCCTGCCCCTCCAGACCCGGCCCGGCACGCTCCAGCAGTTTTGGCAATTCGGAAAATACCGTGGGGGTGTATCCCTTCGTGGTCGGCGGCTCGCCGGCGGAAAGGCCGATTTCGCGCTGCGCCATGGCAAAGCGCGTCACCGAATCCATCAGCAGCAGCACCTGCTTGCCCTCGTCGCGGAAATATTCCGCCACGGCGAGCGACACATAGGCCGCCTGCCGGCGCATCAGCGCGTATTCATCAGATGTTGCCACCACCACCACAGAGCGGGCCAACCCCTCCTCGCCCAGATCATCCTGGATGAATTCCTGCACTTCGCGGCCGCGCTCGCCGATCAGGCCGATGACGTTAACATCAGACTGCGAGCCGCGCGCCAGCACGGACATGAGGATGGATTTGCCAACCCCCGAGCCGGAGAAAATACCCATGCGCTGACCGCGGCAGCAGGTAAGAAGTACGTTCATGGCGCGCACGCCGATATTCATCTTGCCGCGCACGCGATTTCTTAAATGCGCCGGCGGCGGCGAGGCCCTAAGCACGTAAGGTTTACCCCCCTTGTGCAGGGGGCCCTTGCCGTCCACCGGCTCGCCAAAAGCGTTTATGATACGTCCCAGCCATGCCTCCCCGGGGTATATGCTGGAAACGGCCTCAAGGGCCTGT
>CAZUKF010000110.1:0-6908 GCA_964620765.1 uncultured Rickettsiales bacterium
CGGATTTTTTGTCCGCCGCCTGCAGGAGGCTGCCCAATTTCTTGTCATCTCCCACGCCGAACACCAGTGTTTCGGCCTTGGGCAAGGTGGCGGGAAGCGCAGAAAAGCTGATTTTCATAGGCAAAATCTTTGATTTGGGTTATCGTGCCGGACGAGCGCAGCGAGGACTAGCACCGTTGAGGTGCGCAGCCTGCGTGGCGCTTGAACGAAATTTTAAACAAGTATCTTATGCGCCGCTATGTACATTATATCGTCCGGCAGCTTGCGCACTCGACGTTGCTTACGGCGTTAACGCTTACCAGCATCGTCTGGCTGACGCAAGCCCTGCGCCTGATGGATTTTATCGTCAACCAGGGTGTCGGCATCGACATGTTCCTGTGGCTGACGGTGCTGCTCATGCCGTCGCTGCTGCTGATGATCCTGCCCATCGCCGTCTTTATCGCGGCGGTGTTCATCTACCATCGTTTAAAGTCCGACAGCGAGCTGGTGGTGATGGAGGCGGCGGGCTTAAGCCGCTGGGCGCTGGTGCGGCCCGCCATGCTGGTGGCCACCGCCGTGGCGCTGATCGGCTACATCATCGCCTTCTGGATCATGCCGGTGGCCTACGGCAAATTCCGCGAAACACAGAAATACCTGCGCGACAATTACGCCTCCGTGCTGCTGCAGGAAGGCGTGTTCAGCTCACCCGTCGAGGGCCTCACCGTGTTCGTGCGCGAGCGCGAGGGCGGCGGCTTCAAGGGCATCCTGGTGCATGACAACCGCGAGGAAGGCCTCGCCGTCACCATGATGGCGGAGGAAGGGCGCCTTGCCACCACGCCGCAGGGCCAGCGCTTTTACCTGACCAACGGCAACCGGCAGGAGATGCGCCATGGCCGCCTGTCGCTGCTCAACTTTGATTCCTATACGCTGGATTTAAGCCTCTACGGCAAGGATTCCGGCACCCGCCCGCCGGACCCGCGCGAGATGTTTTTGCCCGCGCTGCTGGAGCGGGGCGAACTCCCGCCCGATGAAATCGTCAAGCGCCGCGGCGAGTTGCACCAGCGCATCCTCTGGCCGCTTTACACCTTCACGCTCATGCTCACCGGCCTTGCCATCCTACTCACCGGCGAATTCAGCCGCCGCGGCAGCTTCTGGCGCGTGGTGTTAGCGTCGCTGACGGTGGCGGGTCTTTCCGTGCTGGCGCTGGCGCTTCGCAACCTGGTGGCCGAAAGCGTGCTCTACATGCTGTTCGCCTATGGCAGCATGCTGGTCCCCGCGCTCATCGCCGCACACGCATTGAAAGAAAAAAGGAGGGTTGTATGCGCGTACCCATGACGCTCTCCATTTACATCGGCCGGCATTTCTTCTTCGCCATTGTCTACGCCGTGCTCGGCCTCACCGTGATTGCGCTGATGATGGACACGGTGGAAATTATCCGCCGCGCTTCGGGGCGTGATAACGTTCCCGCCGGTGCCATCCTGCAGATGGCGCTGCTCAAGGCTCCCAACATGTTGGAAAAATTATTGCCTTTCGGCGTGCTGATCGGCAGCCTGCTCGCCTTCTCGCGCCTCACGCGCAGCCAGGAGCTGGTGGTGGCGCGCGCGGCCGGCGTTTCGGTGTGGCAGTTCCTCGCACCCGCCCTCGCGGTGGTGCTGCTGCTCGGCTGTTTCACCGCCACCGTGTTCAACCCGCTGGCTTCAGTGATGCTGCTGAAGTTTGAAAAAATCGAGGGCCGCTACCTCACCGGCCGCCCGAGCCTGCTTTCGGTTTCATCCTCGGGCCTGTGGCTCAGGCAGATGGAAGAAAACAACGGCGTGGTGCGCGGCGAGCATATCATCTACGCGCAGCGCATCTCGCAGAGCGACATGTCTTTCACCGGCGTGATCGTCTTCGCCTTTGACGACAAGGGCAAATTTCTTGGGCGCCTGGACGCAAAATCCGCAGGGTTGGAACCGGGCCGGCTGAAACTGAACGAGGTCACGCGCTCGGTGCCGGGTCAGCCGCCGCAGGTAGCGCCGGAATATGCCCTCTCCACCGACCTGCGCATGGAGCATATCCAGGACAGCTTTGCCGATCCGCAGACCATTTCCTTCTGGAAGCTGCCGGGCTTTATTGATGTTCTGGAGAATGCGGGTTTCTCAGCGCTGCGCCACAAGCTTTACTGGCACAGCCTGCTTTCCTCGCCGTTCCTCTATGCGGGCATGGTGCTGATCGCGGCGCTGTTTAGCTTGCGCCTGCCGCGCTTCGGGCGTATCGGCACGCTCTTGGCGGCGGGCATAGGCACCGGCTTCGTGCTCTATTTCTTCACCGATATCGTCAACGCGCTGGGCATGGCGGGCACGCTGCCGGTGGCGCTGGCGGCCTGGGCCCCGGCGGGGATCATCCTCATGATCGGGGCGGGCACGCTTTTGCACCTTGAAGACGGCTGAAAACCCTTGCCAGCTTCTCTGTATTCGCTAAAAGTTAACGCTTCTTTTTAACTTAAACGCACAGGGAAGTATGCGGCGGGAACAATTAATGGAAGAGGTGGCGATCAAGCTGACCGCCGCGCTGAAGGATTGGCGCGAGTGGCAGTCGGCAGACTACATGATATTGCAGTCGCGCGCCAGTGATAATGATAATACGGATTATTTCGGCGGCGGCTATCGCGAGCCCGACCGACCGCGCTTGAGGCAATCCATCGCCGTGTTGGACCACGTGCAGAATCACAGTGCGCTTGGGTTGAGCCTGCAGCAGCTGGAAGAGTTGATCGCCCTGCCCGAAGCCTTGCCCGGCGGTTCAACCGGGGCGCGCATCGGCACTTATTTTGAAGCCAAGATTCTTCCCCATGCGCGCCGTTCTGCCTGCCTCAAAACGCAGGAGGCATTGGCCGAAGCGCTGGAAGAATTCTGGGAAAGCCGCCGCGATGATTTGGAGGAGCTCACCTCCGGTCCCTATTCCAAGCAGGTGACGATGCTTGAAAGGCATCTGGTTGGCCCGATTCAGGCTTTCGTGGTTTATAATAACCTCGGCATATTTACCGATGTTCAGCGTGGCGGCAAAGCCGGTATGGAGGAAGTGCTCATGGGTTTTGACGCAAGCATGAGAGAGATAGCCGAGGAAATTAAAAAAAATCCCCGCGACGCCGAACTGAGCAGGGCGGCCGCTAAATTGCAGGCCATTGCCATGGACTTCAAAGGTAATGTTATGCCTACCTATGAACAATACCAGCGCCATGCCGTATCCGGTCAGGCGGTAGCGGCAGGGTAGAGTCTGCGCTAATATAAAGCATGACCAAAAATCCCTTACACGGCGAGCGCCCGGATGAATCCTTCGGTGCAACACCGGAGCGGGCCGCGCACTATGACCGCCTGCGCCCGCCCTATCCCGCGGCAGCGCTTGAGCATGTCATCGCCGAGATGGGCATTGTGCCCGGCAAATCGGTGCTTGCGGATATCGGCGCGGGCAACGGTTTGCTCTCACAGGCGTTTGCCGCTCGCGGCTTTAATATCACGCTGGTGGAACCCAACCCTAACTTAAGGGCGCAGGCCGCACGCAAGCTTGGCGATAAAGCCCGCATCGTCGAGGGTATGGCGTCTGCCACCACCTTGCCGGATGGCGCGGTGGATTTAGTGGTCGCGGGCAGTGCGGCACATTGGTTTGTAACCGATCCTGAACTGCGCGGCATCTCACCGGAAAAAGTTGCGGCCACGCGCGCCGAGTGGCGGCGCATCTCGCGCAACCCAACACCGCAGGCCGCACTGTTCAACATGCGTCCCACGGGAGATGATATGGTCATCGCGGCGCTGTTGGCGGAGCTGGAGCGCAGTGTTGAAGCCTGGCAGAAGCGTTACGCCTACATGTTTTACGAACCGGGCCTGGCCGACGCGGAGCCGCGTGCTTTGTTGGAGAACGGCGGCACGCATTACAAGCTCGAGCTCCCGGTTTCCGTCACGCTGCAGGACATCATCGATTACATGGCCATCTCGAATACGCTGGGGTCCACCTTCCGGCAGGACCCAGAAATCCCGCGCGCACTTTCCCGCCTTCTGGCACCGTGGTGGGGAGAAGCCCCTGATTCACGAAGAGAAGTCCTCTGGCGCTGCGACGTGCATTACGGTGCCATCTAAGATAGCAAACTGCGCCAGCATTTTGTTAATTAACAATAAGGGTAATCGATTTAAAGATAAGACTTTTTGTCTTTTTTTGGTATAATGCCTTAAATTTTAACTCTACCTCTATGACCAGTACGCTCGATCAGGCCGCCTCCCTCATGCCTTTTTTCACCGGTCCCACCCAGGCCGAGGTGGAAGGTGCGAAGGCCAATGCCGAATGGTGGGATAACAACCGCCCGGCCGTCGCCGGTGTATTTCGCATGGTGTCGCACGGCGCGCTGATCGGTTCCGGGCTCGGCATCGGCACCAAACCAAGCGGTTGGCGCGCCGCCGCGGGGGTTTCAGGCCTTAGTGCCGCCTCGATGCTCGCCATGTACGGCGCAAAGCCATCGGGCCCGATGCATGATGCGCAGCATAACGTGATCGGCAACTATGCCGGCATCAACATCGTATCCGGGCTTTGCTTGTTTGCCTCCGGCTTGAAGACCGGGCGACAGACCGAGGCTTTCGCAGGCGCGTGGACAACCACAGCCTTTGCCATCAAGAAATGGATGCCGGAAAACGGCGCCGGGCAGGAAACTTCCGCCCCGCATTTTGACGAGAACACACCCACGCACACCAAAGCACAGGGCCTGGCGGGCCAGGCAAAGCACTACATGGAAGAAATCCAGCACCGGCCGGTCAAGCTCGGTGCCGACATGCTGCAGGTCAGTGCCGTACTGGTCATGACCGACGCCATCATGCACCGCGACCCGATGCGCGCCATCTCCGCTGTATGCTTGGCTGCTTCCAACTACGCCATCCGTGAAAGCAAGCGCAGCGATTACGCGCCACCCTCAGACGGAACGCCCGGGCGATGACCATGCCGCGCCGGGTGGACACACCTTCATTGCAGCAGGGCTTCCTCAAGGGGATGGACGAAAACCTCTCTATCCTCGTGCTGGTCAGGGGCATGGTCGGCGGCAGGCCGTGGTGGGTTTATGCCCGCATTCCGCCCAGCCGCTACCCGGCCTTCCTCGCCGTGCAGGAGCAGGGCGGCTACAGTCTGGGCGATTTTGCCAGCGAAATCTTGGCCCAGGGCGAGGGGGCTTCCCCGCCCCCGGACGTGGCCGAGCGGATGAAAAAAGAGGGCTGCGACCCGGCTTTTGAAGCCGAATTCCAGCAGCTGCTGGAAGAGGCGGCGGCGCTTTTCGAAGAAAACGGCAAAAAATAGGCAAAACCCTGCCGATTTTGCTTGCCTTGCCCCCTGAAAAGTCCTATCAAGGCGGCCCTATTCAGGAGATACGTTATGAAGAAAGACATCCACCCGGATTACCACCCCATCACCATCATGATGACGGATGGCACCAAGTATGAAAGCCGCTCGACTTACGGCAAGCCGGGTGATGTGCTGCAGCTGGACGTGGACCCCAAGACCCACCCGGCATGGGTTGGCGGCGTGAATCTGCGCAAGACGGGCCAGATGGAAAAGTTCAAGAACAAGTTCAGCGCGTTCGGCGCTGCCGCGGAAGCCGCCGGCAAGAAGGCCGCCGAAACCGCCAAGAGCGCGCCCAAGGCCGCCCCCAAAGCGAAGAAAGAAGATAAAAAGGGATAAACGATTATTCGATGAAAGATGATTCGATAATCGAATCATCGGACATCGGAACATCGTTCATCGTTCTACCCCACCATCTCCTTCAGCATTTCCTGCCGCTGCAGCCAGGTCTGCAGGGCCTTTTCCAGCTGGGGCCATGAAATCCCGTATTCGCCGTCAAACTGCTCATTGGCGATCTCAAACACCGCCATGGCCTCTTCCGCGCCGAGCTTCGGATACCCGTTCTGCTCGCACAGGAAGTTGATATCATCGGCATGCCAGAGGTTGTCAACAAAGTAACCATATGTTTTTAATACATCTCTTGCGGCGGAGATGATTCGCGTAGATTGTGTATCCATGTATTTTATTCCCTCTCAAGGTGTATATTAATGAAGTATAAACATTAAAGAATACTTAAGAATGATTCGCAAAATCACAACCTGATAAAGAATTTATACACCTAGATTAACGCGCTCCGCGTGCGCCGGAAGGGCCAATTAGTTGACTTAGAGGGTAAACATCCAAAAAAATCGCACTCACCCGTTGCGCTGGCCGAAAACGCGCCTATATCTCCTCATGAGAACCCGGGGCAGCCCCCCTTACGAGGAGAGATAAAGATGAGCAGAATCATTGGTATCGACTTAGGCACCACCAATTCCTGCGTCGCCGTCATGGAAGGCGGCAACGTGAAGGTGATCCACAGCCCCGAGGGGCGCAACGTGGTGCCCTCGATCGTCGCCTTCGCTGAGAACGGTGAAGTGCTGGTGGGCGACGCCGCCAAGCGCCAGGCCGTCACCAACCCGGAAAACACGGTGTTCGCGGTAAAGCGCCTCATCGGCCGCAAGTTTGATGATCCCATCACCAGGAAAGATATGGCGCTCGTGCCCTACAAGATCGTCGCGGGCGACAACGGCGACGCGTGGGTGGAAGTGCGCGGCAAGAAATATTCGCCGTCGCAGATCTCCGCTTACATTTTGCAGAAGATGAAAGACATCGCCGAGTCCTATCTCGGTGAAAAGGTCACGCAAGCCGTCATCACCGTTCCCGCCTATTTTAATGACGCGCAGCGCCAGGCCACGAAGGACGCCGGCCGCATCGCGGGGCTGGACGTGCAGCGTATCATCAACGAGCCCACGGCGGCGGCACTTGCCTACGGCTTGGATAAGAAAAACGGCGAAGTCATCGGCGTCTACGATCTCGGCGGCGGCACGTTTGACGTGTCCGTGCTCGAAATCGGCGACGGCGTATTCGAGGTAAAAGCC
>CAZUKF010000111.1:0-6889 GCA_964620765.1 uncultured Rickettsiales bacterium
ATCCACCGCATCGGCCGCACCGCCCGCGCGGGCGGCGACGGCGAGAGCGTGTGCCTGCTGACGCCGGATGATGATTTCCAGTGGAAGGAAATTCACAAGATGCTCCACCCCGGATCACCGCCGCCGCCGAAACACCCGCTGGCCAAAGCCGGTGACAGTGGTAAAGGCAAGCGTCAGGGCGGTGGTGGTGGAAATAATCGCCGCCGTCCGCAACGCCGCAGAGGTGGCTCCAGCCACGGCGGCAAGCCGGCGCGCATGGAAGCGGTGCATTGATCATGTCATGCCGCACTTGTTGCGGCATCTCCCGCAAGTGGATGGAACCCCCGCAATAAATGCGGGGTGACAAAATAAAAAAGGGCGGGGAAATCCCCGCCCTTTTTCTTTGCTCACACCAATTAAACGAAGATGAAGTCCGCGTTGGTGAGCGCGTGCACGCCGTCAACCTGGATCGAGAAATCCGAGCCGTCCGCCGTGATGATGGTGTTGCCGCTGACAACCGCGTAACCCAGCGTGGTGCCGGAAGCCGCACCGGCAGCAATGCCGGTGAAGCCGAGGCCCGCGAGGTCGATGATGTCGGCGGTGTTGTCCCAGTCGGTGATGTTGTCACGCAGGCCGGGGCTGGTCGAGACCGAATCGGTCAGCGCAGAATATTTGAAGGTATCCGCGCCGGTGCCGCCGGTGAGGTGATCGCCGCCGGACTGGCCGTTCAGCAGGTCATTGCCAGCGCCACCGTTCATCGTATCGATGCCGGAACCACCAATCAGCGTGTCATTGCCGTCATCGCCGTTCATGATGTCGTTACCAGAATGACCGTTCATGTCGTCGTCACCGAGACCACCGTGCATTTCATCGTTGCCGGATTGGCCGAGCATGCCGTCATTGCCGGCACCGCCCCACATTTCGTCATTGCCGGAACCACCATCCATAGTGTCTTCCGCCGCCACGAACGCCTGCACCTTCACGTCATCAATGAAGCCACCGAGGCTATCGCTGACGCCAACCGCGCGGAACTCAAGGCGGGTGGTTGCGCCAGCACCGCTTACGTTATACGTAAACGTGTTCCAGCCCGCGACATTGCCGGTCAGCGTATCCAGCAGCACACCATTCCACCACACTTCCACCGGGTTGCTCGCGGAGCTTACGCCGGGGCGCGGGGTGTAGGCGAAAGAGAGCTGGAAGCTGCCGGTGCCACCGGTAGCAACGTCCTGCCACATGTTGCTGTTGTTATTGCTGTCGAGCTCAACGAGCTGCTGGCCGTCATCGGCCGCCATCACCGCGTTGTCTTCCACTTCGATACCGTCGCCGATATCGCTGGTCCAGCCGGTAATGCTGGTGAAGATGCTCCAGGTGCCGCCCGGGAGGTTCGGGTCTTCGAAGCTACCGTTGACGACCAGGTTGGGAGCGAGGAGAACGGGCACGCCGTCATCGCCGATCATAAGGTCGTCGCCGGATTGGCCGAGCATGGTGTCGGTACCGGCTTCGCCGTACATGTTGTCGTTGCCGGAGCCGCCGTCCATCCAGTCATCACCGTCTTCGCCGTGGAGGATGTCCACGTCGGTGCCGGAACCGCCCTTGATAATGTCGTTGCCGGAGCCGCCCCAGAGCGTGTCAACGCCCGAGCCGCCGTCCAGCGTGTCGTCGCCGTCTTCGCCGTAGAGCGTATCGGCGCCGGTGCCGGAGCCGCCGTTCAGCGTGTCGTTGCCGATACCGCCCCAGAGAATGTCGTTGCCCGCGCCGCCGTCGAGCTTGTCGTTGCCGGCGTTGCCGAAGAGCGTGTCATTGCCGGAACCGCCGTTGATGGTGTCATCAAAGCCGGTGCCGTTGAGAATGTCGTTACCTGATGTTCCGTTGATAAGTGCCATATAAAACTCCTGTTGTTAGTTTAGGTAACCGGCAGCAGTAGTATTTTTATTTTCACCGGTCAAATAAGGAAAAGATAAGGGGAGGATAAAAACTTTACCCTCCCCTGCCTTGCTTTAGACGAAAATGAAATCGCCGTTGTTGAGTGCCTGCACGCCATTCAGCTGGATCGAGAAATCCGAGCCGGCGGCGGTAATGATGGTGTTGCCACCCACGTAGGTGTAGCCCAGCGTGGAACCCACAGCCGCGCCGGCTGCGACGCCGGTGAAGCCGAGGCCGCCGACATCGATGAAGTCGATGCCCTGCCAGTCGGTGATGATATCACGCGAGATGGTGGTGGACTCAGCGAGGCTGTTGTAGACGAAGAAATCGCCGCCGCTGTTGCCGGTGAGCGTATCCGCACCCAGGCCGCCAACCATCGTGTCAACGCCGCTACCGGCGCCGCCGATAATCACGTCATTACCAGCGCCGCCGACGAGGAGGTCATTGCCGCTGGCACCGTTGATGTTGTCGTTGCCGTCACCACCGTAGATTTCATCATCACCGGCAATGCCGCCGACGATGTTGTCATTGCCGGAACCGCCTTCGATGTAATCGTTGCCGGAGCCGCCGTCGATGGTGTCATTGCCGGCCTGGCCGTAGATGGTGTCATCGCCGGAGCCGCCGTTGATGAGGTCATTCCCGCCCTCGTCTTCATCGACCTTGCCCTTGAAGACTTTCACGTCGTCGATGAAGCCGCCCAGCGTATCGGTGGTGCCCACGGCGCGGAATTCAAGGCGCGTAGTGGCACCGCCGCCGTTGACGATGTAAGTATGCGTGGTCCAGCCCGCCACATTGCCCGACAGCGTATCGATCAGCACGCCGTTCCACCACACCTGCACTTGGTTGCTCTCGGTGCTCACGCCAGGACGCGGAGAATAATCCAGCTCCAGCTTGAAGGGGCCGGTGCCGCCGGTGACGATGTCCTGCCACATGTTGCTGTTGTTGAGGCCGTCCCCTGCAAAGTGGCTGTCAAGCTCTACGTGCTGCTGGCCGTCGCTGGAGGCCATCACCACGTTATCCTGGATTTCAATACCGGGACCGATATCGCTTTCCCAGCCGAGGATGCTGCCGTAGACGCTCCATGTATTCGCGGGCTGATCCGGTGCTTCAAAGCTGCCGTTGACCACAAGGCTCGGGCCGCAGAACTCAGGTTCTCCCTGGCCTTGGCCGAAATTGTCGCCATAAATGGTGTCGTTGCCGGAACCGCCTTCAATGTGATCATTACCTAAACCGCCGACGAGAAAATCGTGGTTGGCGCCGCCATCGATGAAATCATCGTCGTCCGTACCGAAGAAATTATCGATTTTAGAACCGCCAATAAAATTAGCCATAAAAGCTCCTGTAAGGTGAAAACAGGCCGGCGAATTTACAAAGAAATTAACACAGCCGGACTGAACCACTAATCCTATTAACCTGTTGCGTCAACAAAGTTAATGCGCATGAGGTCCTTGCGGTGCCCGCATACCCGCAGCGGTTGCGCTATTAATATTTCCCGCTATGATGTTCCGCTCACTTAGGGAGACCTGAACATGCTGCGTTATCCGCTGCCGCGGATTGCTGTGATACTTGCGCTTGCTGCTGTTTACTACGGCAGCGCGCGGCTGGGCCTTGCACTCGCGGTTGATGCACAGCACGTAACGGCCATCTGGCCGCCGACGGGTATCGCGCTGGCCGCGGTTCTGCTTCTCGGATCACAGGTATGGCCGGGTATTGCCATCGGCGCATTCGCGGTGAATTTCGGAATGGGCGAGCCCGCTGCCACGGCCATGGGTATTGCCACCGGCAATACGCTGGAGGCGCTGGTGGCCGCATGGCTGCTGCGCCACGTTGCCAGGTTTGATCCCCGGCTGCAGCGCGTGCGCGATGTGATTGCCCTTGTTCTCTGCTCCGCCGTCTTCAGCACTATGATCGCCGCGACTATAGGCGTCACCAGCCTGTGCCTCGGCGGCGTTCAGCCGTGGGCGCGCTTCCATGACCTGTGGATGCTCTGGTGGATTGGTGACGCAGGAGGCGCAATGCTGGCAGCCCCCATCCTGCTGGTGTGGAGCACCAGCCGCCTGCGGCTTACAACGCCGCTGCAGCAGGCCGAGGCGGCCGCGCTCATAGCCTCATTTCTTTATGCCTCGCTCGCCGTGTTCAGCACGCCGCCGGGCGGGTTTACCTACCCTCTTTTCCCCTTCGTGGTATGGGCGGCGCTGCGCTTCGGCCTGCACGGCGCAACGTTCGTAACCTTTACCGCTTCGGTGCTGGCCATCTGGGGTACGATGAACGGCATGGGGCCTTTCTCACGCGTTCCGCTTGAACAGGGCATGGTGCGGCTGCAGACTTTCATGCCGGTGCTCGGCATCACCGGGCTGCTGCTGGCAGCGGCACTGACTGAACGCGCGGCGGCAATGGCAGCGCTGAAAGACGCGGACCGCCGCAAGAACGAATTTCTCGCCACGCTCGCGCATGAACTGCGCAACCCGCTGGCGCCGCTGGCCAACGCGCTTTCCATCGCGCGGCACCCTGGCACGGATGCGCCCCGCCGTGATGAGGCGCTGCAGATTATCGCCCGGCAGACGCGCCACCTGGTGCAGCTGGTGGATGACCTGCTGGATATGGCACGCCTTTCACACGGCAAGATTGATCTGCGCAAAGAGCGCGTACAGTTGGCCGAGATTATCCGCGGCGCGGTGGAAACGGTGGACCCCGCCATGCGCGCACACCGCCACAGTTTAAGCGTCGAGATGCCGGAAGAACCCATATGGCTGGAGGCCGACGCAATGCGGATCTCCCAGATCTTCTCCAACCTACTCAGCAATGCCGCCAAGTATACGCCCGAACGCGGGCAGATAAGGCTGATGGCGCGGGCCGAGCCCGGCAACGTTTCCATTGCCGTGCGCGATAACGGTATCGGCATACCTGCGCCGATGACGGGGAAAATTTTCAACATGTTCGCGCAGGGAAGCAGCTCCATGGAGGGTGGCGGGCTCGGCATCGGGCTTACGCTGGTGAAGCGCCTCGTCGAAATGCATGGCGGCAGCATCAGCGTCAGCAGCGAGGGCGACGGCAAGGGCAGCGAGTTTACGGTGCGCCTCCCTCGCATTCAGCCGCCTGCAAACATAGCTAAACCCGCGCCCGCAGCAGTGGCCAAGGCGGCGCCGGGCCTGCGTGTCCTGGTGGCCGACGACAACGAAGCCATTACGCAGACGCTGGGCTGGATGCTGGAGGCCATGGGCCACGAGGTGCAGGTAGCCAGCGACGGCAACCAGGCGGTGGACCGCGCCCGCAGCTTCGTGCCGGATGTACTGCTGCGTGATATCGGTCTGCCGGGCATGAATGGCTACGATGCCTGCCAACAACTGCGTGCAGAACCCGCGCTTGCCGACAGCCTGTTTATCGCACAGACCGGCTGGGACCAGCCGCAGCACCGCCGCCGCTCGCAGGAGGCAGGATTCCACCATCACCTCGTCAAGCCGGTGGATGCACGGCAGCTGGAAACGCTGCTTAGCAAGGTGCGGAAAAAAGAAGCCGCATAGAGAATTTTTTATCTTGTCATTCCCGCCTTCGTAGGAATGACTCTTTCTTTTAAGCTGCCGCATCGTGACGCAGGAACTGACGTACCCGCTCATACTCACGGGCAATCTCTTCCAGCATTTTGCCTTTGGCCAGCGCATCGGTCTCGCAGTCTTCCTGCGCTTTCTTGCACAAATCCGCCAGGTGTGCCGCACCGAGGTTCAGCGCCATGCCTTTCAGCCCGTGCGCCTGCCCGCGCCATTGCTCAATTCCCGCAGGGTCGAAGCTTTTCATCATGATCTTGATGCCGTCTTCGAAGGCAGTGATGAACTCGGAAAACAGCGACTGCTCCAGCTCCATATCGCCGTCTGTCATTTCACGCAGGAGCGTAAGATCAACGGGGGATTGCATGGCTATTTCCTTTCATCCAAGAATTTCTGAACACTCTCAAGAATCTTGCGCTTGCTGTACGGCTTGATGATAAAGCCGCGAGCACCGGCGGCACGGGCCCGCTGTACATCGGATGTAGAGTTGTTGGCCGTAACCATGACGATATATGCCTTGTTGTCGAAACCGCAGATCATCGTCGCGAGGTCGTGGCCGTTCATGTCCGGCAGCTCGATGTCGAGGAACACGATGTCCGGCGCTTTTTCGATATACACCTCCAGCGCCTGCGCCGCCGAAATCGCCGTGTAGGTGGTGTAGAGCCGCTGGAACAGGCTGGAAAGCAGGCGGTTAGAAAAAAACTGGTCTTCCACCACCAGTATATGCGGCTCCTCACGCAGCGAGCGCAGGCCCGCGCGCATGCGGAAGGCCGTAAGCCTATCCTGCGGCACTGTAACTGCCTGAGATTGCTCGCCCATTACGTTTACCCTTCCTTAACCTAAAGGGATTATTTAGTACTACATTAGGTTGTATCATAAACAAATAAAAACAACCTTAAAGGGTATAAGAGGCTGGATATGCTTGAGATCCTCCAATGGCAACGCCGCCTGGCAAATGATACCCACACCTTCCCCACGCGGCTGGTTTCATTCTCTATGGCGATCACGCTGGCCGCCCTGATCTGGATGGGCAGCAACGGCTTTTCCATTCACAGCCACCTGGAAATCAGCATCCGCGATAACCTCTGGGCCGGTGAGCTGACCGAAGAGCTGATGCACCAGGACGCGGTTCTCACCCACGCCGCCAAAATGGCCGCCGCCACCGGCGACATGAAATGGAAGGCCATATACGACGAACACGGCGAAGTGCTGGATGCCTATATCATTAATGCCGTGGAAAGTTTTCCTGATCACGATGTTGTGGATGCCGCAAAAAGCATCAAGGAAGCAAATGACGCGCTGGTGGCGCTGGAGCTGCGCAGCTTCCAGCTGGTACAGGCTGGCAAACGCAGCGGTGCTGACGCGGTGCTCGATAGCGAAACCTACCTCCAGCACAAAATACTTTACGCCGAGGGCATCAACAGGCTTTCCAAGCGCATACTGCA
>CAZUKF010000112.1:0-6765 GCA_964620765.1 uncultured Rickettsiales bacterium
GGCCCATTTCAAAGCCCACCACCACGCCACCCATGGCTGGCGCCACCACCCCGTCGATTTTGTGGCCGCTCTCGTTCACCAGTTTCGCCAGCGCCTTGCACAGCCGCTCGCCGCGCGCGGCATCCATCAGCACGCGGGCGCATTGCAGGTAGGTGGTGCTGTGAAGGCCAGAAGAAAGAATGAAATGGCCGCTTAAGATAGCTTCGGCGTCTTTGAATTCCTGTAATATTTCTTCGTTCGTCATACGGCTATGTTGTCAATCAACCTGGTTTTTCCAATCCATGCCGCGGCGAGAAGGCGGGCCGGGCGCCCTTCTGTCGGCGGGCCGAGCGTCTCCGCATCCCGCAGCGCAACATAATCCACTTTCGTAAATCCGCTGTCCAGCAATTCCTGCGGGATTTTCTCCACCTCGCCGCGCTTCAGCGCCGCGTACAGCGCTGGGGCGATTTTCCGCTCCTCCGCACTTAAATACGCATTGCGCGAAGACATGGCGAGCCCGTCCGCCTCGCGCAGCGTCGGCCCGCCGAGTATGCGGATGGGAAACTCCAGATCCGCCACCATCTTCTTCACCACCAGCAGCTGCTGGTAATCCTTCTCGCCGAACACCGCCACGTCCGGGCCGATGCGCAGGAACATCTTGGCCAGCACCGTCGCGACACCGGTAAAAAAGCCGGGGCGGAACTGTCCCTCCAGCGTGTCGCCGACACCCTGTACCTTCACCTCAGCGGCGAAGCCCGCGGGGTAGACATCTTCCACCTTCGGCGCGTAGCAGAGATCCGCCCCCACTTCATTCAATAATTTAAGATCATTTTCCAACGTACGGGGATAGGTCCCGAAATCTTCATTCGCACCGAACTGCTTCGGATTCACAAATATATACGCCACCACCACGTCGGCATGCGCGCGCGCCAGCTTCACCAGCGACAAATGCCCCGCGTGCAACGCCCCCATGGTCGGCACCAGCGCGATGCGCTTTCCCTCTGCCCGCCACTGGTCAAGGCGCGCGTGCAGGTCTGAGGTGATGCTTGTCAACGGCGTAGTCATATGGAACAAAGCGTTATGTCTAGCCTACCCCCCAGCCCGCCGCAAGACCCGGCCCATGCCTACCGGGCCCTTATTACGGCCCGCAAAATCGCTGAAGACGCGGCCCAGGCCTCGGTTGTCCAGTGCCTGCAGGGGCTTTATGAAAGCCTCGCCCACCCGCCGCGCCGCGCCCTCCTGCGCAAGGCCCCCCAGCCGCCCCGCAGCCTTTACATCTGGGGCAATGTCGGCCGCGGCAAATCCATGCTGATGGACCTGTTTTTCAACGCTGTCCCCGTGGCGGAAAAAAGAAGGGTCCATTTTCATAAATTCATGCAGGAAACCCACGCCGCCATCCACCGCATCCGGCAAACCGGGCAGGGAGACCCGGTGGCCCTTTACGCCGCGGAAGTCGCCCGCGCCACCCGCCTGCTCTGCTTCGACGAGCTGCAAGCCACCGACGTCGCCGACGCCTCCATCCTGCACCGCCTGTTCGAGGGGCTATTCGGCGGCGGCGTGGTCATCGTCTCCACCTCCAACCACCCGCCCGCCAACCTCTACACCGGCGGCGTGCAGCGCGAGCGCTTTCAGAAATTCATCGGCCTCCTCAACGAGAAGATGGACATCATCTCCCTCACCTCGCCGCATGATTACCGCACCCGGCAGCTGCGCTCGCTCACCCGCACCTGGTTCACCCCGCTGGGCCGCGACGCCGATCTGTTTGTTGAAGACACGCTGGCCCGCCTCACTCCCGGCAGCTCCCCCCGGCCCACCGCGCTCACCGTGCAGGGCCGCCTCGTGCCGCTCACGGCGTATGGAGACAGCGTGGCGCTCGCCAGCTTCACCCAGCTCTGCGAAGCCGCACTCGGCCCGGCGGATTACCTCGCCCTGGCCGCCGCCTTTGAAACGCTGGTCCTCACCGGCATCCCCGTGCTCACGCCCGAAAAGCGCAACGAGGCAAAGCGCTTCGTCACGCTCATCGACGCACTGTATGAAAGCAAGGTGAAGCTGGTGGCCACCGCCACCGCCGTGCCGGAAGCGCTCTACCCGGAGGGAGACGGCAGCTTTGAATTCAAACGCACGGTCTCACGGCTGGCGGAAATGCAGTCCGCGGCCTATTTGGAGCGTTAGCCGCCGGCGCCCGCCCTGCCTTCTCCCCGTTCCGGCGTGCCGAATTCACCGGCGGTCGCGGCGCTGGCAGGCGTGCGGAAATGCTCGGCCGCATAGCGCATGGCATCTTCCAGCGTTTTCACGCCTGGGTCCAGCTTCTGCACCGGTAACGGGCCGTCATCGCCCTTGCTGTCAAGGGGGAAACTGGGATTGCCGGTTATATGTACCCCGGCCTGCTCGAACATCTCTACCAGCGTGCCCACCGAGGAAAGATCGTCATCACCGGAAAGCCCGTAGTGATGTTTACGCCTGTCGCCTGCGGAAACCAGGCTGAAGTGCGCACCGAACATCTCTTTGATGGCGCGGGTTGCCTGCGGCGCATCCTTGGGATCATCTACCTGCACCGAGAAATTCACGCCGATATCATCGCGATCCGATAAGTAAAAATACATACCGCTGTTAACCTGCGGGTCCGTATTAATTTTGAAAGGACAGCCTTCCACCTCAATAATTGCCATTACTTCCTCCTGTTTGAGCCGGCATTAAAAGGCATTATTAATTTTAGTCAATACATTAATCCCCAAATAATTTCCTCCCCCTGCAAGGGGGAGGATCAAGGTGGGGGTCCTCTATCATCCGCAGGGGGAAGGCATTGAACAAGCATCCTGCATCCCTTATAAATCCCGCATGAAAACCATCATCCTTGCCCAGCCGCGCGGCTTTTGCGCCGGCGTGGACCGCGCCGTCGAAATCGTCGAGCGCGCGCTGGCGCTCTACGGCCCGCCCGTCTACGTGCGGCATGAAATCGTCCACAACAAGTGGGTGGTGGAAGACCTGCGCGCCAAGGGCGTTATTTTTGTAGACGAGGTCAGCGAAATCCCCGACGGCGCTCTCACCGTTTTCTCCGCGCACGGCATTTCCGAAAAGGTGGAGGACGAAGCAAAATCCCGCAGCCTCCCGATTATCGACGCAACCTGCCCGCTCGTCACCAAGGTGCATAAGGAAGCGCAGCGCTACGAGGCCGAGGGCCGCGAGATCGTGCTCATCGGCCACGAGGGCCACCCGGAGGTGGAAGGCACCAGCGGCCGCGTGAAAAACCCGGTGCACCTGGTTTCCGAAGCGGCGGATGTCGCGGCGCTGAACGTGCAGAATCCTGAAAAACTCGCCTACGTAACCCAGACCACGCTCTCGGTGGACGATACGAAAGACATCATCGCCGCACTGAAAGAGCGTTTCCCCGCCGTCACCGGCCCGGGCCTGCGCGATATCTGCTACGCCACCCAGAACCGGCAGAATGCCGTGCGCGGGCTGGCCGGGCAGGTGCAGCTGCTGCTGGTCATCGGCGCGGCCAATAGCTCCAACTCCAACCGCCTGCGAGACCTGGGTGCCGAGATGGGCGTGAAATCCCACTTGATTGATGACGCCCGCGCCATCAACCCCGCCTGGCTGGAAGGCGTGGAAACCGCAGGCATCACGGCTGGGGCCTCTGCGCCGGAACACCTCGTGCAGGAAGTAGTAGAAGCCCTCCTCACCCTCCACCCGCAAGCACAAGTGCGCACCATGGAAGGCAACCCGGAAAACACCCGCTTCAAACTCCCCCCGGAAGTGCTGGAAAAAGAAACGGCGGCGTAAATTGTCATCCTGAACGAAGTGAAGGATCTACTTTGTGCGCGACTACTACGTATACATCCTTGTAAGCACGAACTTAAAAGTCATATACATCGGTGTAACAAACAACCTTGAGCGTCGGCTATACGAGCATAAAAATGGCCTGATCGAAGGCTTTACCAGCAGGTACTATGTGGACAGGCTGGTGTATTTTGAACAAAGCACGGATGTAAACGCTGCAATTGGACGGGAAAAGCAGCTGAAAGGCTGGAAAAGAGAAAAGAAAAATCAGCTTGTTAAGAGCGCAAACCCAGAATGGAAAGATTTGAGTCTGAAATGGGCGAAGTAGATTCTTCGCTACGCTCAGAATGACATGCCATCCTGAACGCAGTGAAGGATCCACTTAGTAGATCCCCCCTTCCGCCCCGCCTCCCCCTCCCTCATACTCACCCCATGTCCACCTGGCAGCTTCAGCAGGCAAAGGCACGTTTCAGCGAGATCGTCCGCGCGGCGGAGAGCAGGCCGCAGTTCATAACCCTGCGCGGCCGCAAAAAAGCCGTCATTTTGTCGTATGATTTGTTCGCATGGCTTTATAAAATCGCAGAAAACGCGTGCGCTGCCGAGGCAGGGGCATTGAAAGAAAAGGAAAAAGACTAAAAAGGCGTTTCCGGCGCTGACTAGTCAGAATCAATGGCTCAGGCGGATGGTGTTGAACAGAATATCATCCCCGATGGCCTGGAAGGCGCGCCGCAGCTCCGTTTCGTTGGGCGCGAAGAAATAACGCGAGGCATCCCCCGCGCAATCGCGCAGCAGCGTGGAGTTGACGGTGGGGCCAAAACCTACGGTGTAAATGCGCACACCGTCGGCACGGATCGCAGTGCAGAGGTTGCGCAGCTCGATGTCGTCATTCGTGGCATTGGCAGGCGGCTGGCCCATGAAGGCGGTGTTCTCGCCGTCCGTCATGATCACCAGCGTGCGGTCAAGCAGCGCATCGATGGATTGCGGCAGCGCGGGACGCGCCGGGTCCCATACGCCCTGCCAGCGCGGTGAAAGCGTCATCCAGCCCCACAGCGCGCCCACGTTCACGCGTGTGCAGCCGCTGGCCGTCTGCAATGCGAGCTCGGCATTGATGGCGGTGCGGTTCGTCATGCCGAAGCGCACGGGACGTAAGGTAGGGTCCGGCCAGTCGGCGCAGGTCGCGCGCACGCCGCGCCTGCCGCCGCCGGCCTGGATAATGGCCGGGTTAGGCGGCGAAGGCAGCAGGATCGGCTGGCCGCCGCTGTTGCGGTCCAGGCTGGTGCGGAAGCGCGTGTTGTTATCCGTGGGCGGTGCGTCCGTCAGGTCGCTCTTGGCATCACGTGGCGCGTCGAAATTGCGGTTGGAGGCAAACCCCACGTGGAACGGCCGGAACGGCTCCTGGATCCAGTCCAGCTGGTTGGCAAAGCCCGTGAGATTCACGGCGACGTGGTACGGCACGATACTCACCGACACGATATTCGCCACCGTTTCCTGCCCGCCGAAAACAATGTTGATGAGGTCACGTGAGGCATTGCGCAGCGCGACAATCTTGGTGCCGGCCATGGAGCCGGTATTGTCCAGTGCCAGCGTCAGCGCGAGGCGGCGGCGGCGCTCGGTCTGCAGGCCGCGCGTTACTTCAGCGGACAGCCGCACCGTAGAAAGCCGCGCCGAGATAACATCCATGATCACAGTGGGCACCTGGATATCCACCGTGGCGACGAAGATGCCGGAGTCGGCCGGCGTTTCCTCAAAGGTAAAGGCGGTGACGTTGCCGCCCATATAGGTCGTGTTATAATTGGCATTGAAGAAGGACAGGAACTCGGCCTCTGTGTCTTCGGTCTGCCCGGCGATAATGGAGGTAGCCAGCGTAGCCGCATCCAGCGCGTCCTGGCCGTTGGCCCGCACGGCATAGAGCCGCCCGGTATCCACGGCAATGCCGGTCACGATGATCAGGGTGAGGATGCTTAAGGCCACGATAGGGGCGACGGCAGCCCTTTTGCAGCCCAAAAATAGGGATAAACCGTTTCTGGTGAGTATATTGGCCATAGACTTTTATCCCCTTTACATGATAGATTATATTATTTAATAACGGCTTAAAATTTGCAACATACATTTGTTTTGTCAGGCTAAAAAAACCGGCATGTTAAAACGGTTAAGAAAACAGGAACCCCGCAATTCCGGCGCCACCGTCGTCGAATTTGCGCTTATTGCCCCCATCCTCTTCCTGCTGATGATGGGCATCATAGAATTCGGCCTGATTTTCTTCCTGAACGTCATGCTGCAGGGCGCGGTGGACACCGCTTCCCGCCTCGGCAAAACCGGCTTCGCGCCGGCCGGCGTCACCCGCGACAGCTGGTTGCGCGAGCAGATTCGCGAGAACATGGCGTATGACATGGTCAACGTTGACGACCTTAACATCAGCATGCTCTGGTACCGCGGCATGCAGGACGTCGGCCAGCCTGAACCCTGCCTGGTGACCACCTGCACGGCCGGCAGCCCGCCCGGCGACTTCCAGGATATCAACGGCAACGGCGTCTGGGATGCTGACATGGGCATTGACGGTTCCGGTGGCGGCAGCATGAGTGTCGCCTACCGCGTATCCTATGATTGGGATATCTTCACCCCGATCATGCGGGAATACCTGGGCAACACAATCACGCTGAGCTCCGTTGCCATCGTACGCAACGAGGCCTTCACCGAATGAATATCCTCAGAAACAACCAGGCCATGGCGGCGGTTGAGTTCGCGCTGTTCCTGCCGATTCTCCTGCTGCTGCTGCTCGGCGGTATCGAAATGTCCCGCCTGATGATCTTACAGCAGAAGCTGGAAAAAACCGTCAGCATCGTTGCCGACATGTCCACGCAGGGCAACAGCATGTCCACCGCCGTGCTGGACCAGATGGCCGCGATGGTGCCTACTGTCATGCGTCCCTATACCTTTGATGGTGGAATCATCTTTACCTCGGTTGCTTCCTACACGGAAGTAACCGGGCCCTGCGCCGCCGCCGCC
>CAZUKF010000113.1:0-6711 GCA_964620765.1 uncultured Rickettsiales bacterium
ATGAAACGCTCAATGCGCTGCGCCAGGCGCTGGCGCAGGATATGCTTGCCGCCATGCCCGGTGCGCCCGGCACTGTGGCCGCCGCGCTCACGGTGGGTGAGCAGGGCGCGATTCCCGAAGAGGAGAAGGAAGCCATGCGCGCCTCCGGCCTTGCGCACGTGCTTTCCATCTCCGGTCTGCATCTGGCGATGGCAGCGGGCATCGTGTTTTTTGCCATCCGGCTGCTGCTGATTGCTGTACCGCGCGTGGGCCTGCGCATCCATGCCAAAAAAATTGCGGCGGTGTTCGCGCTGGCCGCGGCGGCGGCCTACCTGCTGCTCGCGGGCAGCCCGGTGCCGGCGCAGCGTTCGTTCATCATGGTGGCATTCGTGCTGGTGGCCATCTGCCTCGACCGCCGCGGCATCAGCCTTTACGCGCTGGCCTGGGCGGCGGTGATCATCCTGCTGCTCTACCCGGAATCCATGCTGGGGGCGAGCTTCCAGATGTCTTTCGCCGCCACGCTCGCCATCGTTGCCTTTTACGAGCGCTACCACAACCGGCTCATCCACACCGGCGGGGCGTGGTGGGGCAGGCCGGTGCGTTACATCGCGGGCATCTGCGCCACTTCGCTGGTGGCCACGCTCGCCACCGCGCCGTTTGCCGTCTACCACTTCAACCGCATGGCGGTGTGGTCGCTGCTTGCCAACGTGGCGGTGGTGCCGCTGGCGGGGTTTATCATCATGCCGGGCGTGGTGCTCTCGCTGCTGCTCTACCCGTTCGGCCTTGCGCCGCTGGGCTATTACATACTGGGCATGGGCGTGGAGTGGATGATTGCGCTCGCCCACCTCGTCGCTGCGCTGCCGCACGCCACGCTGGCGCTTTACCCGCTTTCGGATGCGGGGCTAGTGCTCGCCGCCGCGGGCCTACTCATGCTCTGCCTGCTGCGCTCGCCGTTACGCGCATGGGGCACGGTGCCGCTGCTTGCCGGCATTGCCACCGCCACGCTTTATTTGCCGCCGGACGTGCTCATCAGCGGCGATGGGCGGCAGGTGCTGGCGCGCGAGCAGGGCGGCGGCTATACGCTGCTCAAGGGCAGCAGCCGGGCATTCGCGGCGGAAGCATGGCTGCGCACGGTGGCGGGCGGCGAGGCGGTGAAGCTGAAAGTTGCCGAGGGCATTGCCTGCGATGAAAAATGGTGCGAGGCCAGCATCAACGGCGTGCGTTTCCTGCACGTAAAACAACCGGAAGCGCTGTATGAAGCCTGCAACGGCAAACCGGATGTACTCTACGCATGGTGGTATATCGACGAGGAACCCTGCGACGAAGTTTCCCTGCTGATCGACAGAAACACGCTGGAAAAGGGCGGGGCTGTTGCGCTATGGTTGAACAAAGGCGGCTCGCGCTGGCTGAGCGCGGTTTCGCCGGACATCAACAGGCCATGGATGCCGGAAAGTGCAGGCGACGATGAATGAGTCAGTGACAGCCAACCCAAAGCTTTTAAAATCACGCATGCGGCATACCCGTTTTTTCATTTTTGCGCTGATCCCGATTATTATTTTCAGCATCGGTGTGATGAGCGCCGATTCGTTCTCCGAGGAACTGATGGACTGGACGGGCTACGTGCTGGTCATCATCTGCGTGCTGGGGCGGGCCTATTGCTCCGCCTTCATCGGCGGGCGCAAGAACGATACGGTGGTGGATATCGGCCCGTTCAGCGTGGTGCGCAACCCGCTTTATGTTTTTTCTTTTATCGGCATCACCGGCATCGCCCTGCAGTCAACCATGCTGACGCTGCTGGGGTTCGTGCTGGTGACGTTCTTTGTTTATTATCCGCGCGTGGTGGCGCGCGAGGAAGCCTTCCTGCTGCACAAATTCGGCAAGCCCTACAGCGATTACGTGGCCCGCGTGCCGCGCTGGATTCCCAATTTTTCGCTCTGGAAGGAGCCGGAAGAAATCACACTCCACCCCCGTTTCCTGCGCGAGACGATGATGGATGCGGCGCTTTTCTTCGTTGCATTCCCCATCTTTGAGCTGATCGAGGAACTGCGCGAAGTAGGCATGATCCCGCATTACTTCATCTTGCCATGAACGTAGCCGCCACGCAGATGGAATCCAATACCCTGCTCTTGGCGCTCAACGAAGCGCAGCGTGAGGCGGTGGAGGCGGTGGAAGGCCCGGTGCTGGTGCTGGCCGGTGCGGGCACGGGCAAGACGCGCGTGCTCACCACGCGCATCGCCCATATCCTGCTCAACAAATTTGCCTTCCCGGGCGAGATCCTCGCCGTTACCTTTACCAACAAGGCGGCGCGCGAGATGGCCAACCGCGTGCAGAACCTCAGCGGCATTTCGCAGGCCATGTGGATCGGCACGTTCCACTCGCTCTGTGCACGCATGCTGCGCCGCCACGCCGAGCGGCTGGGCTTCACCTCCAGCTTCACGATCCTGGATCAGGATGACCAGATCCGCCTGGTGAAGGCGCTGCTCACCGAGCGCAACATTGATGAAAAATCCATGCCGCCGAAGCTGGTGCACGCGGTGATCCAGAACTGGAAGGACCAGGGCTTGAACCCGGAGGGCATCAGCGATGCGCGCGACCGCGGGCAACTGGGCGGCAACGGGCAGGAGCTTTACAAGGCGTATCAGGACCGGCTGAAATCCGTGAACGCGGTGGATTTTGGAGATCTCATCCTACACACGCTCACCCTGTTTAAAAACCACGAGGAGGTGCTGAAGGAATATGCCCAGCGCTTCCGCTACATATTGGTGGATGAGTATCAGGACACCAACATGGCACAGCATCTGTGGCTGCGGCTGCTGGCGCTGGCGCACAAGAACATCTGCTGCGTCGGCGATGACGACCAGAGCATTTACAGCTGGCGCGGCGCGCAGGTGGACAACATCCTGCGCTTTGAAAAAGATTTCCCCGGTGCGCGCGTGGTGCGGCTGGAGTGCAATTACCGCTCCACCAAGCATATCCTTGCCGCCGCTTCCGGCCTCATCGCGCATAACCGCGGGCGGCTGGGCAAAACGCTGTGGACGAACGTGCAGGAGGGCGACAAGCTCCGCCTCAAATCCGCGTGGGATGACCGCGACGAGGCGCTTTTCGTGGGCGAGGAGGTGGAGGCGTTCCAGCGCAAGGGAGAGCCGCTCTCTGAAATGGCGGTGCTGGTGCGCGCCGGTTTCCAGACACGCGCGTTTGAAGAACGCTTCCTTACCATGGGCATTCCCTACCGCGTGATCGGGGGCTTGCGTTTCTACGAGCGCGCGGAAATTAAAGATGCCGTGGCTTACCTGCGGATTGTGCATTCCCCGGTGGATGACCTTGCCTTTGAGCGCATCATCAACGTACCCCGCCGGGGTATCGGGCAGGCCACGCTGCAGCAGCTGCACACTACCTCGCGCGAGATGGGGGTGCCGCTTATCAGCGCGGCGGATTACCTGGTAAAGAACGGTGGCTTCAAGGGCAAGCTCGGCTCCTCGGTGGGTATACTCTTGGAAGGCATCACCCGCTGGCGCGGCGCGCTGGCGGTGCTGCCGGTGGCGGAAGTGCTGGAACAGATCCTGGAGGAAAGCGGCTATCGCCGCATGTGGAAGGAAGACAAATCCCCGGAAGCCGCGGGCAAGCTAGAAAACCTGCGCGAACTTTCGCGCGCGTTGGGCGAGTTTGAAAAGCTCGATGCCTTCCTTGAGCATGTGGGGCTGGTGGCGGACGCGGCGGGGCAGGAGGGCGGTGACATGGTGAGCCTGATGACATTGCACGCTTCCAAGGGGCTGGAGTTCAACACCGTGTTCCTGCCCGGCTGGGAAGAAGGCGTATTCCCGCACCAGCGCGCCATCGACGAAAACGGCGTGAAGGGGCTGGAGGAAGAACGCCGCCTTGCTTACGTGGGCATCACCCGTGCGCGCAAATCACTCACCATCATCCATGCCTCATCGCGGCGCATTTACAACCAGTACCAGAGCAGTATTCCCTCGCGCTTCATCGCGGAGTTACCCGCGGAAGACGTGGAGCGCATCGGCGGCGGCAAGGCGACCAACTGGAAGGACGAGGTGGCTGCCATCCTGGGCGGCCCGGCGCCGGATGCCATCGCCAAGGGTACGCGCGTGTTCCACCAGAAATTCGGCTACGGCATTGTGAAATCCGCGCATGGGGAGCACTTAGAGATCGCCTTCGACAAGGCGGGCGAAAAGAAGGTAATGGCGGGGTACGTGGAGCGTGCGTAAGTCCCAAATTTCCTCCCCCTGGAAGGGGGAGGATCAAGGTGGGGGTCTTCTATCCTCCGCAGTATGCGGCACCAGACCCCCATCCAACCTTCCCTCTTCCAGGGGGAAGGCTTTATCTCTGCGCCGGTTGATTCCCAAACCGCATGAGGATCTCGTCTTCCAGCTTTTGGCGTTCTTCCGCTTCCAGCTTCTTCACTTCCAGTTCTTTCTGCTTCTGTTCTTCCGGCGTCAGAGGTTTTTCCGGCTCCTTGGGTTTTTCCGCTTCCGGCGGCGCTTGTCCCGGCTCGCTCAGCACCACGGGTTTTTTGTGGAAAATGGAATACTGCACGCTGTCATTGGGCCGGATGCCCAGCGCCGCGCAGGTGCCGCCTTTTAGATACAGCACCGCCAGCACCGGCTCCGTTGACGTCACCGGCTCCTGCATGTCCGCGCGCACCAGCGAGGGCAGGATTTCGCGGATGGTGCCGTAGGTGTCGATGAACAGGATGTCCGTCGGCGCAAAATCATCGGCCTGGTCCACGCTGAAAATGGTGGGCTCGGCAAAAAGCATCATCGCCGCCTTGCCTTGCTCCAGCCCGCTGAAGCTATACCAGCCGGGGTTGTTCACCGTGCTTTCGGCATCGCGGATCTCGGCATCAAGGGTCACCTCCCGTTCTTTGGCCACCGGGCGCTGCATCACCACCGTCACCGGCTCGCGGCTGTAGGTGAGCGGCATCTCTGTCGCGGCGGCGGAAAAGGGAAATAACAGGAAAAATAAAAGTGCGCGCATCATGGCAGGCTGCGGTGCTCCACGCGGTCACCCTCGGCTGCGCCGATGCGGCTTGCCGTGCCGCCCGGCACTTCCAGCGCGGCGATGGCATCTCCACCGGAGGAAATAACATCTAGCGAGTGAGGAGTAGTATTTTCAGCAATGCGCATGATGGTGCTGTCTTCGCGGATGAACAACATGTCGAGCGGGATATAAGTGTGTTTCATCCACATGCTCAGTTCGCGCGGCCTGGAAAACAGGAAAAGCATGCCGCGATCCTGCGCGAGCTCGGTGCGGAACATCAGCCCCTCTGCCTGCTCCTCCGGCGTGACGGCCATTTCCACCTCAAAATGCGCCGTTCCGGTTTTCGTCTGGATGGTCAGGGGGCTGAAATCGGCCGCGGAAGCGTTAAAAAAAGGTAGGAAAACCGCTGTAAAACAAGCATTTTTCACCCATGTTTGTAATGAAAGCTTCATATTCTCGTCCCTCAAGCATGTTATACTAAAAGATAGAGGATTAAGATACTATGACCTTACGTAGGGGGTTTACCGGCGGACGGGAGCAATCGGCCATCGCGGCAATCGCGAAGGATATTCGCCGCATGGAGCTCCGCAAGGGCGGCAGGCTGCCGCTGACCTCCGCCCAGCGCTACAAGATGATTCTCGACCGCCGCGTGGAAATGCAGCGCGCCAAGGCGTCGATGAACCCGCAATCCACCTTCATGCTCAAAGGCGCCAAGGGCCTGCCCGCGGGGCAGATGTCCAAGAAGGCGGAAATGGCGCTGAAGGAAATCGCCCGTAAAAAAGCAGCCCGCGAAGCCAAGGAAATGCGGCAGATGGTGGTGGTTAAGCCGCGCTGGTACGGCAATGTCGGCCACATCAACGCCAAGGGCGTGGTGTATGACCACGTCAACAACATCACCCTGAGAGTAGACGTGAAGACCGGCAAGATCAAAACCGCCGGCGGCTGGACCGTAGGCAAATACAAACCCAAATCCGGCTGGCATGACGGCTGGATGCAAAGCTGGATCAAGAAGCACAGCCCGTACTGGATCAAGATGCAGCAGATAGAGCTGCAGCGCCAGATCGCGGCCATGCAGCAGCTGCAGAACCAGGGCATGGTCACCGTGCACGGCATGCCGATCGAACAGCAGATCCAGCACCTGATAGATTCCTACGGCAACCTCGTGCCGGTGCATGACATGTACGGCAACGCCACCAACGACCCGATGGGCGTTTCCGGCGGGCCGAACTACCCCGGCGGCCGCGGCAATTTGGGCGTCACCGTGCATGGCGTGCAGAGTAACAACGTGTGGGGCACGTTCGGCGACAACGTGCACGGCGGTTTCTCCGACAACATCTGGGGCACCACGTATAACAACGTCTGGGGCGGCATCGGCGACGCCGGTTCCTTCTGGGGCAACCGGGCTACACCGGGCCGGCGCATCTGGGGTTCTGCCAGTGGCAAGAACCACCTGAAGAAATGGGGCGGCATGCTAATGGCCAAGCTCGGCTTCGGTGGCGACGGCACCCGCAACCGCATGCGCGGGCGCATGGTAGGCGCCCCGAGACCCACCTCCGGCCGCGCGTCCGGAAGACGTTAATTCCCTTTCCTTACGGATATTTAATGCTGCCTCCATCGCAAGGCAGTTGCGAAAACTTGTATAATATGGGATAAGAAGCCCCAATAATGCACATCACCTCATCGAAAGGAAAGACCATGTTTTCGCGTAAGATAGTTCCCCTCATTGTTGTAATGGCT
>CAZUKF010000114.1:0-6710 GCA_964620765.1 uncultured Rickettsiales bacterium
CATGGGCAGCGTTGGCGCGATGGCGCGCGGCAGCGCCGACCGCTATTTCCAGCAAGAAGTGGCCGACAAGCTGAAACTCGTACCCGAAGGCGTGGAAGGCCGCGTACCGTTCAAGGGCCCGGCGGGCAGCGTGATCCACCAGCTCGTCGGCGGCCTGAAAGCGGCTATGGGCTACACCGGCAGCGCCACCATCCCCGAGATGCAGAAAAACGCGCAGTTCGTGCAGATCACCAGCGCCGGCCTGCGCGAGAGCCACGCGCATGACATCACCATCACGCAGGAAGCGCCGAATTACAGAGCAGCGGGTTGACAGTACCGGGCGCCTAGTGCCTAGTGCTGCAACATGACTCCCTCCGCCCATCTCTCCGCCGTTATCGAGTTGCTGGATTCCCTGCTGCAATCCTGGCAGGGTGAAAAGCGCATCCCCGCCGACGCGGCGATTGACCGCTACTTCAAGGCCCGCCGCTACATCGGTTCGCATGACCGTGGCTCCATCAGCGAGATGACGTACTGGATCATCCGCCACAAGGCACTCATTGAATGGTGGTGCGCCAGGCAGCGCATGGATGCATCCGCCCGCATCCTCACCCTCACCGCCGTGCTCCTGCGCAAAGACACCAATGTGAACCAGCTGGCCAAGCTTTTCGACGGCAGCAAATACGCGCCGCTGCCGCTGACTGACCGCGAATGGCAATACGCGCATTACCTGGACAAGCAGGACAAGGAACCCTCCGAGATGCCCGAATGGGTGCGCCTGAATTACCCGCAATGGCTGGAAAAGCAGCTGAAAGATACGCTCGGCAAGCACTTCACCAAGGAAATGGAAGCGATGGAAGAACAGGCGCCGGTTGACCTGCGCGCCAACACGCTGCGCCTCCCGCGTGAGCGCGTGCTGGAGGAAATCAAGAAAGCGGGCTGGGAGGCCGAGCCGACGCAGCTTTCGCAACTTGGCATCCGCCTTAAAAAACGCCAGGCCATCTTCGCGTCGGACCTGTTCAAGAACGGGCTGTTTGAAATGCAGGATGAAGGCTCGCAGGCCGTAGCCGAGCTGGTAGACGCGCAGCCGGGCATGAAGGTGATTGATTTTTGCGCCGGCGCAGGCGGCAAGACGCTGGCGCTCGCCGCTTCCATGCAGAACAAGGGGCGCATCCTGGCGTGGGACACGTCGGAAAAGCGCCTCGCGCAATTGCCGCAGCGGCTGAAGCGCGCAGGCGTGGATAACACGGAGCTGCGCGTAATCGTTTCGGAGAATGACCCTTATATAAAGCGTCACAAACTTTCGGCGGACCGCGTGCTGGTGGACGCGCCGTGCAGCGGCAGCGGCACGTGGCGGCGCAACCCGGATCTCAAGTGGCGTTTTACCGAAACAGATTTGAATGAAGTGGTCGATGTGCAGCAAAGAATTCTTGCCAGCGCGGCACGTTTGGTCAAACCGGGCGGAAGATTGATATATGCTACCTGTTCTTTACTTTCTCGCGAGAACGACAAGCAAGTGGAAGAATTCTTAAAAACGAGAAGTAACTTCAGAGTTGTGTGCGCTAAAAAAGTGTGGAATAAAACTGCAAAGAGTGACGTAACTGGTGCCGATAAAAAAAGTACTAACGGAAACGTTAATGCGAACCAAGAAACTGATCCGGTTAGTTATCTCTGGCTAACCCCGCATCAAGACGGGGTAGACGGTTTCTTCGCAGCGGTGCTGGAACGCGTATCTGCATAAGATAACGAACCTCGGCATGACTCTTGCGAAGAAGGCGTTGACGGGAGTGCACTTTGGCTGATCCACCTCCCGTCTGGCCCGGAACGTTTAAAATGGTTATGGGGAGTGTAGGCATGAAGTTCTCTTTCGGTCCGGCGAACATGTTATTTGGCCGTCTCTTCCGCGCTCGCAGCATCATCATCATCTCCGAAAGTAAAACCAACCATATCTCCCTCTCCGGCGCCCTCCAATTCGGCACGCTGATGGCCATTGTCACCTGCGTGGTCTGGGCCTCCTACTCCACGGGCCGCTACATGGCCACCCGCTCCATGCTGCAGGACCGCGAGGAAACCATACGCTCCGTCGCCAATTCACGCATCGACACCAATTTCAATTTCGCCGTCTCCGCCCAGCCTTCGCGCGGCGTCGGCCCCGTCAGCGCCGGCCTCGCCCTGCCGCTGACCGACCCGGCCTACACCATGTCCGCCGTCAACCACGACAAGCTCTATGCCCGCATCGCCATGTTGGAAAACAAGGTGAACGAGCTGCGCAACACCAACACTGAAATCATCCAGACCGTGCGCGAAAAGGCGCAAGGTAAAATCGCCAATATGGAAGATATTATCCGCCAGGCCGGCCTGAACCCGGCGTCGATCCAGGAAGAAGCCAAGACCCGCCGGCGCGACAATGCGGCGGCAGGCGGCCCGTTCATCTCGCCGGATACGGCCCGCGGCTTAAGCAAGCTTTCACCGGAGCTGGAATCCACGCTGGACCAGATGTCCGATCTCAGCAGTATTATGGAAGCCCTGCCGTTTGGCATCCCCGTGAAGGGCGCGGACCTGCAGAGCAATTTCGGCCGCCGGGTGGACCCGTTCACCGGCCGCCTCGCCTTCCATGCCGGGCTTGATCTTTCCGGCCCCTCCGGCAGCAAGATCGTCGCCGCCGGTGACGGCAAGGTGGTGGGCGCCGGCTGGGAAGGCGCCTACGGCAACGCCATTGATATCGACCACGGCTTCGGCCTCATCACCCGCTACGGTCATTTAAGCGCCATCAGCGTCTCCGAAGGCGATGTGATCCGCAAGGGCCAGGTCATCGGTGTCCAGGGTTCCACCGGCCGCTCAACCGGCCCGCACCTGCACTATGAAGTTCGCCAGTACAACCGCCCCCTCAACCCTGCCAACTTTTTAAGCGTGGTGACCAATGTTTCTGAAAACAACTAATCCCGCCTCCCCCGCTTCCGTTCCCGCCAAGACTGCCAACAAGAAGGCGGTTCCCACGGTCATCTCCTCCGACATGCACGTGCTGGGCAATGTGGTCAGCGAAGGCATTATTGATTTTGACGGCACCATTGATGGCAATGTGCGCTGCTTCACGCTGGTGCTGCGCCATAACGGCAAGGTGAACGGCGAAGTACACGCCGACAACGTGCAGGTCTACGGGCGCGTGAAAGGCCTGATCAAGGCCAAAACCGTGCAGCTGCATTCCACCTGCTGCGTGGAAGGCATCATCATGCATGAGGCCATTTCCATCGAGGACGGCGCGATTATCGACGGCAAGATCAAGCGCACCAACAAGGCCACCTCCGCCTCCACGCCCATGCCGTTTGAAGAAGAGTACGAGGAATACGGCGAATACGCCGAGCCCTCCGGCGGCAACAATGGCGGCGGCGGCAGCGGCGAAGGCAGCAAGATGCTGGACAACATCCGCCTGCTCGCCGGCTGAGTATTCTGTCATGCCGCACTTGTTGCGGCATCTCCTGCAATTTGATGGAGACCCCGCAATAAATGCGGGGTGACAACTGAGCCTAAATCCCGCCCATCCCGCAAATCAGCTTCCATTCAGCAGGCGTCACCGGCTGCACGGAAAGCCGCGAGAGGCGCACCAGCGCCATATCCTGGAGTTCTTTTTTGGCCTTGATGTCAGCCAGCGTAACGGGCTTCGGCATGGCGCGCTTGGCTTTTACAGAAACGCAGCCGAAGCGGCCTTCCTTATCCGTCGGGTCGGGCGCATATTCGCCCGCCACCTCCACGATGCCGACAATGCTTTTGCCCTCATTGGAATGGTAGAAGAAGCCAAGATCGCCCTTCTTCATTGCCTTCATGTTGTTGGTCGCCTGGAAGTTGCGCACGCCCGTCCAGGCCTCGGCCTTACCGCTCTTTTCCTGCTGGTCCCAGGACCAGGCGGAGGGTTCAGATTTAAAGAGCCAGTAAGCCATAGGAAACACTCAAAATGGCGTAAGCCACCCGAAGCTCCGAAGGAGCGTAGGGTGGTGCGGCCGAGAAGACTCGAACTTCCACGCCTCGCGGCGCTACCACCTCAAGGTAGTGCGTCTACCAATTCCGCCACGGCCGCATGCCTTGGGGAGGGTGTGTCTTAGCAAAACCGGGCTAGCGTGACAAGCCCCATTCGTGCTAAACGGGCCGCATGGAATGGAAAATCTCAACCTCCCCTGTGCCTTACCCGGAGGCGCTTTCCCTCATGGAAAGCCGGGTTGCGGCCATCCATGCCGGGAAAGCCCCGGAAATGGGCTGGCTGCTGGAACATCCCCCCCTTTACACCTCCGGCACCAGCGCCAAGCCGGCCGACTTACTGGACGCGCGTTTCCCGGTCTATGATGCCGGGCGGGGCGGCGAATTCACCTATCACGGCCCCGGCCAGCGCGTCGCCTATCTGATGCTGGATTTGAAGAAACTCTTCGCCCCCTCCCCGCCGGACCTGCATGCCTACGTGCAGAAGCTGGAACACTGGATCATCGAAACGCTGAAGGAGTTCGGCGTGGAAGGCTTCACCCGCCACGGCCGTATCGGCGTGTGGGTGAACGCGGGTGGCGGGCGCGAAGACAAGATCGCGGCACTCGGCGTGCGCGTGCGCAAATGGGTGAGCTTCCACGGCATCTCGCTCAACGTGCACCCGGATCTAAGCCACTATGAGGGCATCGTGCCCTGCGGCATACGCGAGCACGGGGTGACGTCACTGCACAAGCTGGGAATTGCAACGGACATGGCATCGGTGGATGCCGCGCTGCGGAAACATTTTGAACGGGTGTTTAAGCGCTAGGCGATAACGGAACGCAGACCTTCTATTGCCATCTCGCCAAAACCTGGCGTGGCTGCAAAATTGCCCAACATTTCGGGCGACGCGCCGGCAACGGGAAATCCCGTGGCGAGTCCAGGTGTCAGCGTGTGTCCTGCCAAATGCGCTGATCCCACGTCTTTCATGGCATCAAACGTAGCATTGGCTAACTTTACCTGCCCATAAAGACCCGCACCAAGAGCCGCCATGCTTGCCAGTGAACTCAGCGTGCCGGGTTTCTGCTGGATAGTCATGGCATCCTTGAAGTCACTGTGACCGGCGCCGGATTTGTATTGCTTGTAATCCCTGAGCCGCCCCACCAAACCCTTTCCCGGGTTGGCGAGAATCGCTTCGTAAGCCTTTTGCTCGCCTTCAATCCTGTCCTGTTTCTTCTGCGCGCTTGTAGCCAAATCCCTGGCAAATTCCGTATTTTCAAGTGCTGGGGGCAATACTGGCACGTCCACCGCCGTATCGGGATCTTTTGCGCCGAATACACCCGCTGCCAAAATACGCGGGTATTTCGTCAGGCTCTGAAAGGCAGATTTCACATCGGGCACAAGACTGCCCATGATTAAGTTACTGCGCAACCCCACCTGGCCTTCCAATGCGAGCTTTGCCTTGGTCGTCTCGATTTCGGTGCGTTTATTTACAGCATTTTGAAAGAAACCCATAGTCCACTCCTAATACTACGGCCCTAGATTAGCATAGGCGCGCCTTACGCAGGATGAATGCTTGTTGAATGCCCGTGTGACAGGGTTGTGACAGGCCTCAGCCCTTGGCCACCTGGATCTTGGGTTTTTCCGCTTTTTCAGGCTTTTCGCCGGTTGCGGCGGGTTTGGAGGGCTCGTCGAACTCCATCAGCACCTGGTCCACGGCCACGCTTTCGCGCTCGCCCACCAGGATTTTGCGCACCGTGGCGTCATGGTCGGCATAGATCACGTTTTCCATTTTCATGGCTTCCAGCACCAGCAGCTCCTGCCCCTGCTTCACCCGCTCCCCTTCCTTGACGCGCAAGCTAACGATCAGCCCGGCGATGGGTGCCTTGAGCTTGTCCTTGCGGTCGGTGTTGCGGGGCTTGGGCATGTATTCGGCGAGTTCCGCGATGCGCGGGGTACGGACCTTCACCGTGACATCGGAGCCGCCGTGCGAAAGCACGTAACCCTCGTCGAGGTTCTTCACCTTCACGCTCACGGGCTTGCCATTGATGATGGCCTGGAACAGGCGCCGCCCCAGCTTCCACATGGTGCGGACCATGATGATCTCGCGGTCATAGGTAATGTGGAAACCGTCTTCCTGCACGCGCACGAAGATGGGGTAGTTCTGTTCATCCACGTTCACCACCCAGCGCGCGCCGATGGCCCGCTGGCGGCCGGGCAGCTGCCCGCTGATGCGCGAGGCGCGCTCGGCGTCACGCAGGTAGATGGCCATGGCTGCGCCGATAAAGACGCGCGCGGATTCAGATGTGAGGTCGGCGCCGGTGAAGCCGCCGGGGTATTCCTGCTCGATGAAGCGGGTGGTGATGTCACCCGCCGCGAAGCGCGGATGCGCGAGGATGGCTTCAAGGAAACTCATGTTATGTTCAATACCGCGCACCACGAACGCCGCCAGCGCCTGCTGCAGGTTTTCACTGGCTTTTTCGCGGGTGGGCGCGTGGCTGCAGACTTTCGCCACCATCGGGTCGTAGAACATACTCACTTCGCCACCTTCGTAGACGCCGGTGTCGATCAGCACGTTTTCCACACTCTCGGGCTCGGCATAGCGGGTGATACGGCCGGAAGACGGCAGGAAGCCGCGCTTGGGATCTTCCGCGTAGATGCGCGCTTCCAGCGCCCAGCCGTTGTATTTTACGTCACCCTGCTTCAACGGTAGTTTCTCGCCGGCGGCGATGCGGATCATCCATTCCACGAGGTCAATGCCGGTGATAAGTTCCGTCACGCGGTGC
>CAZUKF010000115.1:0-6673 GCA_964620765.1 uncultured Rickettsiales bacterium
TTCAGCGGCGGAGAGAAAGCGCGTGCCGAGCTGTACGCCCGCCGCGCCCATTTCAAGGTAGGAGGCAATCGTCTCGCCGCGGCCGATGCCGCCGGCCACGAACACCGGCGCGTCTTTAATGTGCGGCAAAATCTCCTGCGCCAGCACGGAAGTAGAAACCGGGCCGATATGCCCGCCCGCTTCCATGCCCTCGATCACCAGCGCGTCTGCCCCCAGCTTGATGAGCTTCTTGCCGATCATGTATGAAGGCGCAAAGCAGATCACCTTCCCGCCGTAATCCTTGATGCTCTTCACCGTGGCGCTCGAGGGAATGCCGCCCGCCAGTACCACGTGGCTCACCTTCTGCTTCGCGCACACCGCCACCAGCTCGACAAGCTGCGGGTGCATGAGGATGAGGTTCACGCCGAAAGGCTTGCTCGTGAGCTTGCGCGTTTCAATGATTTCCTTCTCCAGCAGGTCCGGCGGCATGGAGCTGCAGGCGATCACGCCGAACGCGCCGGCGTTGGAGAGTGCCGCCACCAGGTTGCGCTCGGACACCCAGCTCATCGCCCCGCCCATGATGGCGTGCGGGCAGCCCAAAAGTTGGGCGCCGCGGGACCAGAGAGAATCTAAAGCAGACATGTTTTGCTCAATTATTGCTTTTAAACCCGGTAACATAGCGCAAGCGCGGGTTAGACACAATGGCCCAGCGTTTATAGCCTTCCCCCTGGAAGGGGGAAGGTTTGGATGGGGGTCTGGTTCAGCATATTCTGAATTTATTGTGGAGGAGAGAGGACCCCCACCTTAATCCTCCCCCTTCCAGGGGGAGGAATAGGGAAAAAGGCTGTCATAAAACTGTCATATTTGCGTCATAAAGCTGAAACAAAAGAGGCATAATATGATCTCAAGACCGGGCTGAACCGCCATGTAAAGCCCGGGCGCTCCCGGTGAAAACCGTGGATGCCTATTCAGGCCGCTTTCGGGGGGAAGCGGCCTGAATTCATTATAAATTCTCCCTTCTGCTTTCCGCCTTCGCCAAGGCTTCGGCGGACACGCGCATAATCCCAGTTATCGGCACTCATAAGCTACTGCACATGCTCAGCATCTTCCCCCGCACGCGGGGGAAGAATGGCAGAAAATAACACGAGGTAAGGCCGTCATCGCCCGAATCGCGTAGCGATTCTAGGGCGATCCATCGTGCAACAGGAGAGATGGATGGCCCTAGAGTTGCTTCGCAACTCGGGCCATGACGATGATTTTCAGGCAGCCTTATCTAAGCCGAAGGCGCTGTGCAGGGCGCGCACCGCGAGCTCGAGATACTCTTCGCTGATCAGCACCGAGATTTTGATTTCCGAGGTGGTGATGACGATGATGTTGATCCCCTTCTCCGCCAGTGCCGCGAACATGCCGCTCGCAATACCCGAATGCGAACGCATGCCCACACCGACGGCGGAAACCTTCGCCACCGCCTTGTCCGAGTGCATGGAGCGGAATTTCAGCTCGCCCTTGTTCTTCTCCACCACCGCGATGGCACGGTCGGCGTCGCTGCGCGGCACGGTGAAGGTGATGTCGGTCGCGCCGCCGCTTTCGGTGACGTTCTGCACGATCATGTCCACGTTGATGCCTGCTTCGGCCAGCGGGCCGAAGAGTTTCGCCGACATGCCGGGCACGTTGGCGATACCGGTGAGCGAGATACGCGCTTCATCGCGCGAATAGGCAATGCCGGTGACTTTGGTCTGTTCCATGATTTCATCCTCATCTACGAGTAGGGTTCCGGGCTCGTCGGAGAAGCTTGAGAGCACCTGTGTTTTCACGCCGTGGTTCATGGCCATCTCCACCGAGCGCGTCTGCAGCACCTTGGCGCCGAGGGAGGCCATTTCCAACATTTCTTCATAAGAGATACGCGCGAGCTTGCGCGCCTGCGGCACAATGCGCGGGTCGGTGGTGTAGACGCCGTCCACATCGGTGTAAATGTCGCAGCGGTCGGCCGCCAGCGCGGCGGCGAGCGCAACGGCGGAAGTATCGGAACCGCCGCGGCCCAGCGTGGTGATGCGGCCGTTCTCGGCCACGCCCTGGAAACCGGCGATGACGGCAACCGAACCGCTTTTGAGAATGCCGCGCACATTATCGGCGGAAATTTCCTGGATGCGCGCCTTGCCGTGCGCGTTGTTGGTACGCATGGGAATCTGCCAGCCGGCGAAAGACTGCGCGGGGATGCCCATTTCATTGAGCGCAAGCGCCAGCAGGCCGGAGGTCACCTGCTCGCCGGAGGAGACCACCTGGTCGTATTCACGCCACGCTTCCTGCGCGTGCAGCGGCGAAATTTCCTGCACATAGGCCACGAGCTGGTTGGTGACGCCCGCCATGGCCGAAACCACCACGGCCACCTGGTTGCCGGCGTCGCGTTCCTTCTTCACCTTCAGCGCCACACTCTGAATGCGCTCGATATTGGCAACGGAAGTGCCGCCAAATTTTTGTACAATAAGCATAAGGGGCGCTAGCTTACCTTCGGCAAGGGCCCTGTCAACGAGCAACCCATCAGCAGCGCGTCACAACGGCGGCTTTCCGGCATGGTGTAGTAATTCTTACGGTGAGACAGCACCTTAAAGTTAAAATTGGTGTAAAGGTGGATGGCGGGCTGGTTCTCTTCCGCCACCTCCAGGAACATGTTTTCCGCCTTCCGGCGCTGCGCCTCGGCCATGCCGTAGGCCAGCAGCTGGCGGCCGATGCCCTTGCGGCGGAAATCCGGGTGCACGGCGAATGTCAACAGATCCGCCTGCTCGGCAACAGCACGGATCATGATCATGCCGCAGGGATCATGGCGGCCTTCCGCGATGATGGCAAACGTGCCGGGTACAACGAACATGCGGGCGATCTGGTAGGAACTCCACGGCAGCCCGAAGGAAGAGGCATGCACCACCGCGAGATCATTGGCTTCGCGGGCATCGGCGAAACGAATCTTTGTCACGGCTTTTGCGAAGGAGGCGCAACCTGCGGCAGCTGGCTTACCATGGCAAACGCGGCCTGTGCCTTCTCGTTCCCCGGCTCCAGCTTGACGGCGCGGGAAAGCGCATCCCGCCCGCGCAACGTATCCCCGGCCATGACCAGGCTGATGCCCAGCCCCGTCCACGCCTCGACATTCTTGGGCTCGCGCCACAGCACCAACCGGTAGCGCAGCGCCGCGTCACTATAATTATTGCGTTTGAAATGGTAGAGGGCCATATCCATGTTGGCCGCCGCGAAATTGTTGAAGCGGTCCATGAAAACCTGTGTCAGCTGGCGCAGCAGCTGGCGGGCTTCCTGCAGGAGCGGTGGCAGTGTTTTCTCTTCCATGCAGGGTTATTCTAAGCAATAAGTGTAAATCAAACAATAATATTCCGATGCAGACGGTTGACCCCAGAGAGATCGAGCGTTTTTCCCGCATTGCCGATGAATGGTGGGACGAGAGCGGCAAATTTGCGCCGCTGCACGCCATTAACCCGCTGCGCATCGGTTATATCCGCGACCATGTTGTTAAGCATTTCGGCAGGGATGCGGCGGTGCCCGCACCGCTTGCCGGGCTGACACTGATAGATATCGGCTGCGGCGGCGGGCTGATATGCGAGCCGATGGCACGCCTCGGGGCGCAGGTAACGGGGATTGACGCTTCGGAAAAAAATATCGCGGTAGCGAGTTTGCATGCGAAAGATTCCGGCGTGGCGGTGGATTACCGCTGCACCGCCGCGGAAGACATGCGCGAGACGTTTGATATTGTTTTGGCGCTGGAGGTGGTGGAGCACGTGGCGAACCCGGCCGGTTTCGTGGCGGAATGCCTGCGTTTATGCAAACCGGGCGGGCTGGTGTTTTTCTCCACGCTCAACCGCACGCCCAAAGCTTTCGCGCTTGCCATTATCGGGGCGGAAGTTGTGTTGCGCTGGCTGCCGCGCGGCACGCATACCTACAAAAAATTCCTGAAACCCTCGGAGCTGGCGGCGTTCGTGCGCGCGGGCGGCGGCGAAGTGGCGGAGCTGATGGGCATGACGATGAACCCGCTCACGTTCAAATGGTCGCTGAATGCAAAAGACCTCGGCGTGAATTATTTGATGGTGGTGAACTCGCGGTCATGAGTGAGGCTGGGGATGCGCCGCCTTGCGACCTCCACCTCGGATAAATCTAACGTCGCGGCGATGATGCCGGGGGTGGCCCCGCCATCGGCCAGCACCTCCCCCCAGGGACTTACGATGAGCGAGTGGCCGAAGGTCTGGCGGTTGCCGGGGTGGGTGCCGCACTGGGCCGGAGCGACCACGAAACAGCCCGTCTCAATGGCCCGGGCGCGCAACAGCACATGCCAGTGGGGCTCGCCGGTAACTTTCGTGAAGGCGGAAGGTACGGTAAGAATGGAGGCACCGGCCCTGGCCAGTGCCCGGTAAAGCTGCGGGAAGCGCAGATCATAGCACACGCTCAATCCCACCTTCCCCCACGGCGTTTTGGCGCAAACCGCCTGGCCGCCGGGGATGATGTGGGCGGATTCCTTGTAGTTCTGGCCGTCCCCCACCTCGACATCAAAGAGGTGGATTTTGTCGTAGCACGCCGCGATCTCGCCGCTGGGGTTGATGAGCAGTGAGCGGTTATAGCGGCGCTCTTCTTTTTTCTTGTCACTGGCAATGGCCACTGAACCCACCAGCAACCATGCATTCAGCTGCGCCGCCCAGTCGCACGCCACTTGCACGCCGGGGTGATCTGCTTCCGAATAAGCATCCGGCGCGCCGTCGCCGCGCTCACGCATGTAGAAGGCATTTTCCGGGAGCGTGATGAGTTCCGCCCCCTCCCCGCGCGCCTGCTTTACCATGGGTGTCAGCGCCGCGATGTTGGCGACGATATCATTCACGCTGGTGGTTTGTATGCAGGCGACGGTGAGCGGCATGGAGAGAGTATATCACGTGATTCATTTTATTTCCTCCCCCTGGAAGGGGGAGGATGAAGGTGGGGGTCATCTCTCATCCGCAATATCAACAGAGCCTGCTGAACCGGACCCCCATCCTGACCTTCCCTCTTCCAGGGGGAAGGAATTTCAATCTTACCAGGCGCGCACCTTGCCGGTGTCCACGTGCACGAAATTGGAGCCGGGATAATAACCCACGCCGCCTCGCCCGAGCGCCAGCGCCGCTTTGCGGATTTCACCGGCCGAGCGTGACTTGAGACGGATGTCGATGGCCTGCCCGCGCATGTGCAGGCTTTCCTTCGCCGCGCCCTTGTTCACCTTGCGCAGGTTGCGGTTGGTTTCCGGCGAGCGGTAGCCGCACACCACTTGGAACGGTTCTTTCACGCGCAAAGTGCGGCGCAGGTCTACCAGTAAGTCAAGTAACTCAGGGTCTACTTCCTTCACCTGCGCGGTGTGCTTGTCGCGCAAAATAAAACCCACTTCTTCCAGCGCCTCGGGAATGTACCGGCCGTCTTCCCAATAGGTCGTCACCACCAGCTCGCCCGTGTAGGGGTTCACCAGGCTGATGCTGCGCGCGGGCGCGCCGTAAGATGAAACCGCGCTGCCCGGCAGCATGGCAAACGCAAGCGTCGCCGCGGCACCGGCAATCAGCTGGCGGCGGGTGACAACGGGTTTGCAATGCTCTTCACACATAATACTGTGACTCCTAGGCGGCGTCCTTGTTCTTCTCTTCGTCCAGCGCCTTCATGGCTTTCGGTGTGAGTTGTATGTTCAACTCACGGAGCTGTTTGTCTTCTACCACAGCCGGGGCGTTCATCAACAAGTCTTCTGCTTTCTGGTTCATCGGGAAGGCGATGACTTCACGGATGTTCGGTTCATCGGCAAGCAGCATCACCATGCGGTCCACGCCCGGTGCAAGACCACCGTGCGGCGGCGCGCCGAACTGGAAGGCGCGGATCATGCCGCCGAATTTGCGGTCTACCACCTCGGGGCCGTAACCGGCAATCTCGAACGCTTTATACATGATGTCCGGGCGGTGATTACGAATCGCGCCGGAAGAAAGCTCCACGCCGTTGCAGACGATGTCATACTGGTACGCCAGAATATCCAGCGGGTCCTTGGTGAGCAGCGCTTCCATGCCGCCCTGGGGCATCGAGAACGGGTTGTGGCTGAAGATGATTTTCTTTTCTTCTTCATCAAACTCGTAATACGGGAAGTCCACCACCCAGAGGAATTTGAAAATGTCCTTTTCGCACAGATCTAATTCTTGACCAATGCGATTGCGAATTGCCGCAACTTGAGCATTCAATTTCTTTTCGTCTGTCCCGGCTACAAAAAATATAGCGTCGTTTAATTCCGGAGTACCGAACCCAGAACGCTTGTATATTTCAGTTATTAGCTCAATCCTGCCATCTAAGAATTTTGCTAAGGGTCCTCTGAGTGCGATAACAGTTTTATCCTCACGATACTCTTTAGGCAGCACATAAGCAGGCGGTGCAGGCATATCCAATTCTGCCTTTGCCCACTCACCTAACTTATCAAACCAACTACGTGGCATGTTGCCTGCGCCTTTAGCAGGAATTGCACGTACTTGTCCCTTTTGCTGAATAATATTCTTAAATACAGCAAAATCTGTTTGGTCGAAGATGTCAGAGACATCAAACATCTGAATCGGATTTCTCAAATCTGGTTTATCGCTGCCATATTTGAGCATCGCGTCTTTATAAGTAATGCGTTGGAATGGAGCCGGAGTAATAGCTTTACCTTCTCCAA
>CAZUKF010000116.1:0-6629 GCA_964620765.1 uncultured Rickettsiales bacterium
CTGTTGGGTACTACAATTACCTTGGCAACCTGCTTGCCTTCAAGTGCCTTGCGGATGGGCTCCAGTTCCAGCACGTGCGCTTCCACTAGTTTCGGATCCATGTCCTTAGGCACCTGGATGGTGGCGCGCAGCTTGCCAGAGACCTGCACGGCCACGGTGACTTCATCATCGGCGGCAAGCGCCGCATCGGCCTTCGGCCAGGGCATGGCGGAAAGCGGCTCTTTATTGCCCAGCTTTTCCCAGAGTTCTTCCGTGAGATGCGGCATGAAGGGGTTGAGCAGTTGCAGCGCCGTTGTCAAACCTTCCAGCATTACAAAATTGGTACCTTTAGACCCCACAGGAATTCCCTCTAACAAATTAGTCAATTCGCGAATTCTAGCGATTGCTTTATTGAAATGAAAATTCTCAATGTCCTTAGTTACCTGCTGAATCGTTTTGTGAATGGCATTACGGAATTTTTGAAGTGATGGATCATTTTCATTCGGTGTAGCAACAACCGGTTGTTTCAGACTGTCTTGTGTAACCACTACGTTCTTCCAAATACGATTAATATAACGCCAAGCTCCATCTATGCCTGCATCTGTCCACTCCAAATCCCGCTCAGGAGGAGAATCCGACATCATGAACAATCGAGCGGCATCCGCGCCATATGTATTGATTATATGCGATGGATCGACTGTATTTTTCTTGGACTTACTCATCTTTTCGATGCGCCCAACCCTCACTGGACGCTTGGACTTTTTATCAACCCATTTTAAGCGGACCTTTACATCTTCACGAAATTTAGCTTCTTTCCCATCAACCGAAAGATTCATCTCAGGTATATTGGCCTCTGACACAGGAATGATTTCATCAGGCGATAACCATTTCCCATCTGCATCCTGATACGTCTCATGGCAGACCATGCCCTGCGTCTCCAGCCGCAGGAACGGCTCGGCGGGAACGTCATAGCCGCATTTCTTCAACGCCCGCATGAAGAAGCGCGAATAAAGCAAATGCAGCACCGCGTGCTCGATGCCGCCGATATAGCAATCCACCGGCAGCCATGTCTGCACCGCTTTTTTCTCCAGCGGTTCGGGCGAGGGCAGGGTGGCGAACCGCCCAAAATACCAGGAAGACTCGAAGAATGTGTCGAACGTGTCCGTCTCGCGCTCGGCGGGTTTTTTGCACTTCGGGCATTCCACGTGCTTCCACGTGGCGTGGCGCGCCAGCGGGTTGCCGGGCGCATCAAACGTCACGTCGCGCGGCAGGGCCACGGGCAAATCGCTTGAAGGCACCGGCACCATGCCGCAGGCTTTGCAGTGGATGACGGGAATCGGGCAGCCCCAGTAGCGCTGGCGGGAAACGCCCCAGTCGCGCAGGCGGTAATTGATGCGCGCCTCGCCGATGCCTTTTTTCTCCAGCTCGCCGATGATCTTTTTCTTGGCTTCTTCAACCGCCAGCCCGTTCAGGAAATCCGAGTTGATGAGCGTGCCGTCGCCCGTATACGCTTCCTTCAGCGGTTCCTCACCGCCACTGACCACCGGCAGGATCGGCAGCTTGTATTTCGTGGCGAATTCAAAATCGCGCTGGTCGTGCGCCGGGCAGCCGAACACAGCGCCGGTGCCGTAATCCATCAGCACGAAATTGGCGACAAACAGCGGCACTTCGCGCCCGTTGAACGGCTGCACGATTTTCAGGCCGGTATCAAAGCCTTTCTTCTCCGCCTTCTCGATAATCTCTTCGCTGGTGCCCAGGCGGTTGCATTCTTCGATAAACGCGGTGAGTTCCTTATTTCCCGCTGCAAGCTTGGTGGAAAGCGGGTGATTGGGTGAAATCGCGCAGAAGCTCATGCCGAACAGCGTGTCCGGCCGGGTGGTGTAGATCTCCAGTTTTTCGCCGCCTTTGATTTGCAACTTCAGCAAAGCGCCCGTGGATTTGCCGATCCAGCGCTCCTGCATGATGCGCACTTTTTCCGGCCAGCTTTTCAGGCTTTCCAGCCCGGCCAGCAGATCTTCCGCGAAATCGGAAATGCGCAGGAACCACTGCGAGAGCGTGCGCCGCTCCACCAGCGCGCCGGAACGCCAGCCGCGGCCCTCGATCACCTGCTCGTTGGCGAGCACGGTGTTGTCCACCGGGTCCCAGTTCACGGGCGATTCCTTGCGGTAGGCGAGGCCCGCCTGCAGCATTTTCAGGAAGAACAACTGCTCGTGTTTGTAATAGTCCGGCTCGCAGGTGGCGAGCTCGCGTGACCAGTCATAGGCGAAGCCGATGAGCTTGAGCTGCTCGCGCATGTTCTCGATATTCGCGCGCGTCCAATCCGCCGGGTGGGCGCCGCGCTCGATGGCCGCATTTTCGGCGGGCAGGCCGAACGCGTCCCAGCCCATCGGGTGCAGCACGGAAAATCCCTGCGCGCGCTTGAAGCGGGCCATGACATCGCCCAACGTGTAATTGCGCACGTGGCCCATGTGGATGTTGCCGGAGGGGTAGGGAAACATCTCGAGTACGTAATATTTGGGGCGCGCTGGCGTGGCTTCCGCCTTGAAACTGGCCTCTTTTTCCCAGCGCGCACGCCATTTTGCCTCGGTTTCGTGCACGTTATAACGGGGTATTTCCTGCATGGGCGCTATTCTTAGCCGAACAACGCTTCGTTCAATAGGAAAATATCAGCAAATCGGGCGCACGCTCGAGCTTCATGCCCGCATTCTGCGTCATGCCCAGCAACATGCGCATCTCCAGCGGCGTGATGGCGCCCTCTGCATCCTTGAATATCACCACGCGGCAAGCAGGCCGTGTGCATCCCGGCGGAAGAGATTTCAAATCTGCTATATTTATCATATGGTAAGCGAGGTTTTTCAAATGCTCAGGCCGCGTAACGCGGTCGCGGTAAAACAGGTAGGTGAGCCGTGGGTCCAGCCGCGTAAAATCCTCTTCAGGCCTACCCGGCAGCACGAGATAAAGCGGCCCCTGCCGGGCTGATTCGCGCACGGCTTCCATGTTCCGGGTCATGGCGGCAAGGTGCCGGCTGCGGGTAACGCTGCTATCCGCCCAGTCATAATAATGGCTGAGAGAGACCGCCGCCTGCAGAAAAAGCACCATGATTGCAAGCCTGCCGGCGTGACTTCTGAGCCTCCCCAGGCACCGCTCCGCTGCTTCGTATACAAAACCAAGCCCGGCGGAAGCGATAATGCAAAACGGTGCGATTGCACCGGCGGTTTCGCGCAGGGAAAAAACAACCGGTACGCTGATGGCCGGCAGAAGCGCGATGACAAGCCATACGAAAAGCAGTTGCATGGGCGGGCGGCGCTGATCGTCCTGGCGGATGAAAAATTCCATACCGATAGCCACAACCACGCCCAGAGCCGGCAGGAAATCCAGTACACGCTGTCCCGAGAGGCTGTAGCGGTAATGAGCATCGCCGCTTACGAAAAGCGATGCCAGAAGAGTGGTGATATAATCGGGCAGCCCCTCAAGGCCGACCTGCGGCGCACGCAGGGCAAGCGTGCCGGGCATGGCGGCCAGCAGGAGCAGCGGAGCAGCGCCGGCAAGAAAAGCGCAAGTATGCAAGTGGGCGGCCGCACGCTGCCGGCGCCGCAAACCGGCAAAAAACAGCAGGGGCAGCAGCACAAACCAAACGAAGGATACATACATGACAAGTCCGAGCCCAAAGACAAGCCCGGCAGCGGCAGAAAGACGGCGTTCGCCTGTACGCACGGCGCGAAGCAGCAGATAGATGCAGCCGGCCTCAAAAGCAGGCAGCATGATGGCTGCCGAAACACCGCGGGAGAGGATAAGCGGCCAGACCGAAACGGCCATCAGGAAAAGTGTGAGCAGGGTCATGCGCTGCCGCCGGGGCCGGTCATGGTTCAGCTCAAAAGCCACCAGCGCGGTTAATACTGCCGCCGCCGTGCCGGCCAACGCAGCAGGCAGCCGGGCCGTAAAGGCGGACGACCCAAACAGCCCGATAAAAACCGCCTCGATCCATAAATAAAGGGCAAGGCCAGTGTCGCGCACGGCAGGGTAGGCGAACTGCCATTCCCCTTCCTGCACGATGTGCAAAGCCTGGTAGGCCACCTTGAGCTCCTCCACCGAGAAACCGGCAGGCAAGCTGCCGAGAGCGCCTACGCGCAGCACCAGCGCCAGCACGGCAAGAAACAGGAAGGCGCGGGCCTCGCGGGACGAAAAGCGATGGCGGAGAATGTTTAAAAATTTAACGGCCGAGTTGCGCAATCCTCAGCTCGCGGGCGCGCGTGAGGATAGTGTCCTCGAGCTTGCGGCCCAGGCGGTCATCGGCCGCAAGGTCGCGCCATGTGCCACTTTTTGCGTCCTGCTTCTGCTTGAATACGGCTACGCGCACACCATCGGCACGCAGGGATTTATCCAGGATAACCGCGTTGACCTTGTAGCGTTCGCCGGGGACTTTCGGGTCCTCATACCAGTCGGTGATGATGGTCCCGCCGAAGGGATCGGCCGAAGCGAGAGGCATGAAGGAAAGCGTATCGAGGGTAGCGCGCCACAGGAAGCCGTTGACGGCCAGCGGAGAGCCCTTGGCCATTTCCTCTTCCGGGCTGGCGCCGCCCAGGCTGAACAGGCCGCCTTCACCGGTAAGAGAGCCGCGCGAAAGGCGGCGCTCTTCCTTGGCGCCCTTGGGAAAGCTTTGTTCTGCCTCGGTATCGCCGCAGGCGGATACCAGGAACAGCAGGGGAAACAACAGAAATACTCTTTTCATATGTCCTACGAATAAAGCAAAAAGAAAGGGCGGTACCGAAGTACCGCCCTCCTTTACCACAAAATTTCTAACTACTAAATTAGAAATTCAGCTGTGAACCGATCAGGAACACATGGCCTTCGTTGTCGTCCGTCGGGTCGGCGGCGTCCTGTTCGAACCAGGTTGCTTCGACATACGGGGTCAGACCGGGGGCCAGCTTGTAGTCGGCACCGATGGACCAGCTCTCATGCTCGTCTTCGGTGGTCGCGCTCTGTTGGAACTCGCTGTCCATATAGGTGATCGAGATGCCCCAGGGGCCGTTCTCGTAAGCCGCGCCGAGAGTCCAGAAGTCAGACTCGTCGAGGTTACTTGCGGTACGGTTGGAGTCGCTCCAGTCGGCATAAGAACCGGCGAGGCTGAAGCCCATGTAGCCGACTTTCGCACCGACCTGCCAAGCGGACAGATCTTCCGTAGCGGTGGATTCACCCGAACCCCATTCGCCGGTACCGGCGAGACCGATGGAGATCGCGTCCCACTGACCGGACCAGTTCACGCCGACCGCGAAGATGTCTTCGGATTCACCGGCAGTGTTGTCAGCACCAGCAGAAACCTGGTGGGTCTGCTGGCCACGGGTATCCTGGCCGGGGATGTAGGCGAAACCAGCCTGGAAACCGCTCCACTTGGGCGTGTAGTACACGATCTTGGAAGCGTTTTCGTTGGACTCGTCACCCAGAGCGGTCGGGGCGCCGTCATAGCCGTAGTTGAGCGGCAGGTCGGGCGTCGCGATGTACTGGGTACCAGAACCAGCGTTGGCGAAGTAGTACCAGTCACCATCGATACCACCCGTCGCGCGAGCGATGGAGGCGGCGTCGATTTTGAGGGTCTGATCGGGCCCGAGGGTCGAGCCGGCTTCAACGCGGCCCCAGCCACCTTCGAAGTATAAGAAGGTCTTGGAGGCGTTGCCACCCTGGTTGTCTTCGTCTTCCGTCACGTCAGCTTCCAGCCAGATTTCGGCACCGTAGCCGAGGCCGGTGTCGGACTTGCCGTCCACCTTGAAGCTGATTTCATTGTCGTTGCGGAAACCGTGACCACGCTGGTTGGTGTCCAGGTCATCACTCATAACGCCTAACTGAACTTCGGAGAAACCCCCGACGGTCAGCTTGGGCGCGTCCGCCAGCGCAGCCTGGGCGACCAGGGCAGCACCGACGAGAGTCGTCGTACCGAGAAGAATTTTTTTCATAAAAACAATCCCTTTGTGTTAAGGTGTGTGACTTGAAATTAAGTACACGGAAGGTAAGACTCTTACGCATTACCTGGACCCCATATTCCCGATATGGCCCCCCGGCGCAAGCCGTAATCCAAGATTGCAAGGAAAATGGGGGAGCTTTTAGGCCCCAATGTGTCTATCTTGCAACAACACCCCCCGTTTTTTAAGGCTATTTTAAGGTTATGATCGCAGAAAACCTCGAAATCTTAAGAGATTCCATGGCCCGGACCGCGAAAGGCGCGGCATTGGCTGCAGGCCCCGTCCTGGTGGCTGCCTGCAAGCAGCAGGACGTAGCAAAAATACGGGCTGCCGTTGACGCCGGTGTCACGGATTTCGGGGAAAACAAGGTGCAGGAGGCTGAAGCCAAATGGCCTGCAATCAAAAAAGCTTACCCGCACATACGTCTGCACCTGATCGGTTCGCTGCAATCCAACAAGGCGGCAGAAGCGGTGGCACTGTTCGACGTGATTGAAACCGTGGACCGTGAAAAAATCGCCGAGGCGCTGGCGAAGGAAATGGAAAAGCAGGGCAGGCAGCCGGAATGCTTCATCCAGGTGAACACCGGAGAAGAAGAACAGAAAAGCGGCGTAAACCCGAAAGACGCCGATGCGCTGATCACTTATTGCCGTAAACTCAAATTACCGCTCACTGGATTGATGTGCGTGCCGCCCGACG
>CAZUKF010000117.1:0-6617 GCA_964620765.1 uncultured Rickettsiales bacterium
GAATGTTGTCGCGAAATAGATTTCAGCTTGCAGATATCAGAGGGCAATTTTTTACTGCCCTCTGCCCTCTGATTGCTGCCCTCTTTCTGACGGCCTGCGGCTTCCAGCCGCTGCATGGCAAGGCCGCGCAGAATGAGCCCACGCGCGCAGGCCAGCTCACCGAGCATATCGCCGTGGAAGCCAGTGCCGGCGATGCGACGCAAAAGCGCTACGCGCAGCAGTTCAAGGCAGATCTGGAAGACCGCTTGAACCCGGAAAGCGGCCGCCCCCACTCACCCAATTATCGGCTGAACACCATGATTAGCGTGCACGAGACGCCGGTGGGTATCTCGCGTGACGGCACGGTGGCGCGCTACAACGTTATTCTCACCGCCACGCTCTCGCTCACGCGCGCCAGCGACGGCGCGCTGGTCTATGCTGGCACGGCCCGCCGTACCGGCAGCTACAACAACGTCACCAACGCGTTCTACTCTACCTACATGGCCAGCCAGGACACGGTGAAGCGCACGGCAACCGGGTTGGCCGAAGACGTGCAGATGCGCCTTGCCGCTTTCTTCGCGCAGAACCCGAATCCGCAGCCGATGAAGACACTGCCGCAAACGGCGGTGCCGGCCCTGCCCGCCTCATGAAGATCATGCCTAAGCAGGCGCGGGATTTCCTGCGTCAGCCGGACAAGCCCTATGCGGGCGTGCTGCTCTACGGGCCCGATGCCGGGCAGGTGCGCGAGCGCATGAATGCCATCGCTGCCCTGATCCTCGGCAATGATGCCGACCCGTTCGCCCGCGTGGAGCTGACAGACGAGCAGTTGAAAAAAGACCCTGCCCTACTGGCCGATGAGCTTTCTGCCCTCACGTTGATGGGCGGGCGGCGCGCGGTGATTGTGCGTGACGGCAGCGACAAGATTGCTAAGGCTGTTGAAGGGGCGCTCGAAGGTCCCGCGGGCAACAGCTACCTCATCGTCTGCGCCGGTGAACTCACACCGCGCTCGCCGCTCCGGCAGCTGTTCGAGGCGGAGCCGAAGCTGGCCGCCGTGGCTTGCTACAAGGACGAGGCGATAGATCTGCAGGCCATTGTGCGGCAGAAATTCGAGGCGGCGGGCATTCGCTGCGACCGCGACGCTATGACCTATCTCACCCAGCATCTGGGCAATGACCGCGGCGTCACCAACAGCGAGCTGGATAAAATCATTCTCTACCTTGGGGACGAAAAGCAACTGACGCCCGAGGTAGCGGAAGATCTGGTGGCCCACAACCGCGATACGGCCTTGGACGGGCTCTGCATGGACATGGCCGGCGGCAATGCCCCAGCCGTGGCTTTACAGATGAATCAGGCGTTGCGGGAGGGAATGCCTCCTATCGTGCTGCTTCGCGCTTCCCAGCGCTATTTCCAGCGGCTTTACAGCGTGAAGGAGGCCATGGCGCGTGGCACCCCCCTGGATCAGGCCGTTTCTGCCCTGAAACCGCCCCTGTTTTTCCGGGCGATGCAGCCCTTCACCCGGCATGCGCAGGCCTGGAGCGTGGAGAAGGTGGTGCGGGCGCTGGAAGTTTTAAGAAAGGCTGAACTGGCGGTCAAGCAGACCGGCTCCGCCCCTGCCCTGCTGATCGACCGCGCGTTTATGGAAGTTTCGAGTTTAAACCGCTCACATGCCGCCGCCTAGACGGCGCAGCACTTCATCCAGCTGGGTCAGCGATTCATAGGAAATGACGATATCGCCGCTCGGGCCGCGGTCATTGATCGTCACCGTCATGCCTAAGCTCTCCGAAAGCGTGACTTCCAGCGCCACCACGTCCGGGTCTTTCGGGCCAGATTGTTTGAACGATGCAGCCTGCGTCAGCTGCTCCATGCCGGCGGAACGCGCGCGCGGCTTTCTTTCGCGCGGCTCCATGCCGCGGCGGGCGAGCGATTCGGCCTGGCGCACGGAGAGGCCCTTCATGGCAATCGCCTGCGCGATGAGCGAGGGATTGTCGGCGCCAAGCAGCGCGCGCGCATGGCCCATGGTGATCTTGCCTTCATCGAGCAGCGCCTTGATATCTTCCGGCAGCGCCAGCAGGCGTAAGAGGTTGGCGATATGGCTGCGGCTCTTGCCCACCGCCGTGGCCAGCTCTTCCTGCGTGTAACCGAAATCTTCCAGCAGGCGCTGGTAGCCGTTGGCTTCCTCGAGCGGCGTGAGATCCGCGCGCTGCACGTTCTCGATCAGCGCCAGCTCCAGCGCCTGCTGATCAGTGATCTCGCGGATAATGGCGGGGATGCTTTCCAGCCCCGCTAGGTTCGCCGCGCGCCAGCGGCGTTCACCGGCGACGATCTCGTACACCGTGCGCCCTTCCCGCGCCAGCGGCCGCACCACGATGGGCTGCATCACGCCGTTTTTCTTGATGGAGGATGCGAGTTCCTTCAGCTGCTCTTCATTGAAGCGTACGCGCGGCTGGAATTTGCCCGGCACAATCTGCGAGATGCGCAATGTGGCCTCACCGCCGCTGCTCACCGGCTTGTCGGCGGCGGCTGCCGCGGCGGGTTGCGCATGGGTGTAATTCTCTGAGATCAAGGCTGAGAGCCCTTTTCCGAGGCCACGCTGCTGAACTTTTACCATCGTCTGCTCCTATGCTGCTTCAGTTGTTTTAGCTTCTTTGAGGCGAATACGCTCGCGCTTGAGCACCTCGGCGGCGAGCTTGATATAGGCGCGGCTGCCGGTGCAATCCATGTCGTAAATCAGCGCCGGCTTGCCGTGCGACGGCGCTTCCGACATACGCACGTTACGCGGGATGACGGTGTTGTACACCTGCTCGCCGAAAAAGCCGCGCACGTCCTGTTCGATCTGGTCGGTGAAGCGGTTGCGGCGGTCATACATGGTGAGCACGATGCCCATGATGGAAAGCGCGGGGTTCAGCGCGTTCTTCACCAGCTCTACGGTTTTTAAAAGATGGCTCAGGCCTTCCAGCGCGTAGAATTCACACTGCAGCGGGATGAGCACGGTGTGCGACGCGGTGAGTGCGTTGAGTGTCAGCAGGCCGAGCGAAGGCGGGCAATCCACCACGATGTAATCATAGGGCAGCGGGCTGCGCGCGAAGGCATCCTTCAGGCGGAACTCGCGGCGCATAAGGCTGACAAGCTCGATCTCTGCGCCGGAGAGATCCATGTTGGCGGGGATTAGGTTCAGGCGCGGCACCGCTGTTTTCAGCACGGCTTCCCGGGGTTCGGCGTCATTTATAATTAAATCATAAGAGGTTACAATGCGGTTCGTATGTGGGATGCCCAAGCCGGTGGAAGCGTTGCCCTGGGGGTCGAAATCCACCAGCAGGACCTTCTTGTGAACGGCGGCCAGCGCGGTGGCGAGATTGACGGAGGTGGTGGTCTTCCCTACTCCGCCCTTCTGGTTGACGACGGCGATAATTCTTGGCCCAGTGGAATTAGAAATTTCAACCATGTTTCCTCTCCAGGTTCCGGATAATCAGGATGACGCCGTCTTCGTGCAATTCGCTTGGCAGAATTTCAGCGTCGAACGTCCAATCGCGATGGGCCTGGTCCAATTCTATAGAATAATTTCTCCCTTTGGGAAAGAGACAAAACGACGACGGTTTGAGCAGTTTAAAAGCATAGGCAATGAGCTCGGTGAGCGGTGCCAGAGCACGGGCAGTGACGATGTCAAAGGCCCCTTCCAAATTCTCCAGGCGGTCGCGGTGCAGCGTCACCACGGTGCGGGTTTCACGGGCTACCTCCTTGAGGAAAACGCTCTTGCGAGTGTCGCTTTCGGCAAGATAGACATTATGCATGCCCATGATGGCTAGCACCATGCCGGGGAACCCTGCCCCCGTCCCCATATCCAGGAGCGAGGCATTTTTATCGGGCAGATGCTGGTAAAGCTGGGCGCTGTCGAGGAAGTGGCGTTCCCAAACGTGGTTGGGTTCACCAATCAGGTTAATCTTCTCCTGCCACTTCAGGAGGAGCTCTTCATATTTTTCCAAACGCTCGATTGTTTCACGTGGAACATTTTTTAAAATGTCACTCATAATTTTTCAAACTGTGTTTCACGTGAAACAACATTTCTGAAAACTTTTGTAATTGGATGTTCCACGTGGAACACGATTACGCGGCTTTCGAAAAATTTTTGACATGGGCCAGTAATATCATAAGTGCCGCCGGTGTCATCCCTTGAATTTTTCCGGCCGAACCGATGGTGGCGGGTTGGTGCTGTTTCAGCTTGGCCTTTATTTCATTCGAAAGAGAAGCAATCTGGTCATAATTAATGCGGCTGGGGATGCGTACCCCCTCCTCCCGGCGGAACCGGGCAATCTCCATCTCCTGCCGGCCCGAGAACTCAGCGTAGAGAGATTCCGTGGTCATGAGCGTGATCATAGAGGCCGGTACATTATCAATCTCCGGCCAGAGACGGGACAGCATTTCATATCCTACTCCCTGCCCCAGCAGCTGGTAGGCCGAGCGGCGCACACCGTCCTGCTTCATCGGAATACCTTGGAGCAGCGCTTGGGGCGGTGTAATCGTAAGACTGTTCAGGAATTCGCGGACGGAAGTTTTCATCGCCTCCCTGCCCTCGAAATGCGCCCTCCTCTCCTTCCCCGCAAAGCCGTTTTCAATGGCAATGCCCGTCAGTCTTTCATCGGCATTATCGGCACGCAATGAGAGCCGGTATTCAGAACGCGAGGTAAACATGCGATACGGTTCCTGGGTGCCGTGGGTGACCAGGTCGTCGATCATCACGCCGATATAAGCATCACCCCGGTCAAGGACAAACGGCTCCTGCCGCGCCGCGTTGATGCCAGCAATAATGCCCTGCCCGCCTGCCTCCTCATAACCCGTGGTGCCGTTAATCTGCCCGGCGAAATACAGGCCCTTTACTTTCTTGGTTTCCAGTGTCGGGTGCAGTTCGCGCGGGTCGACAAAATCATACTCAATCGCATAGCCTGGCCGTATCATGACTGCCTTCTCCAGCCCGGGAATAGTTTTCAGCAACGCCAACTGCACATCTTCTGGCAACGAGGTGGAAATGCCATTTGGATATATCGTGTTATCGTCCAAACCCTCTGGCTCTAAAAAGATTTGATGCCGGGATTTATCTGAAAACCGCACAACCTTGTCTTCAATGGAGGGGCAGTAACGTGGGCCTGTGGATTCAATCTGCCCGGAATACATGGGCGCACGGCCCAGGTTTGCCTTGATGATCTCATGCGTGGCGGCACCCGTATGGGTAATGTAGCAATGTATCTGCGGCACCGTGATGCGTTCGGTGAGGTAGGAGAAGGGCACGGGCGGATCATCACCGGGTTGTGCTTCCAGCGCTGCCCAGTCAATGGTGCGGCCATCGAGGCGGGGAGGGGTTCCGGTCTTCAGGCGGCTCATCGCAAAGCCCAGTCGCCGGAGGGTGCGCGACAGGCCAAGGGCCGGTTTTTCACCGGCGCGCCCGGCGGGGATTTTTTTCTCGCCAATATGGATTAGCCCGGAAAGAAAAGTACCGGTGGTAAGGATCACGCGGGGAGCGTAAAGGGGAGTGCCGTTCAGGGTAACCACGCCCTCAATTTCATGGGCTGGGCTGATGATCAGGTCATCCACCTCAGCCTCGATGACGTGGAGATTCTCATATTCGGATAGTATCTCCTGAACAGCTTTGCGGTAGAGGGCACGGTCTGCCTGCGCGCGGGGGCCGTGAACGGCGGGGCCTTTGCTGGCGTTGAGAATACGGTAGTGAATGCCGGCGCGGTCGATGGCACGGCCCATTACGCCGTCCAATGCGTCGATCTCCCGGACGAGAGTGCCTTTGGCGATGCCGCCGATGGCCGGATTGCATGACATCTCACCGATCTTTTCTCGTGAGTGGGTGACAAGCGCCACCTCTACGCCCATGCGCGCGGCGGCGGCGGCGGCTTCGGTGCCGGCGTGTCCGCCGCCGATGACGATGACATCGTATCTACGTTCCACGTGAAACATGTGGATAACCTATAACCGATTACTTACCGATACAAAAGTCTTTGAATACGCGATCCAGTAATTCATCGACCTCAACCTTGCCCGTGATTTTGCCGATTTCCCGGGCCGCAAGGCGCAGCTCCTCACATGCGAATTCAAGGGCAGGGGCGGTTTTAAAGCGGTTCAGATGGGCCAGCGCGGCCTCGAAGGCGGCCCGGTGGCGGGCGCGTGTAATCAGCGGGGCCTCGTCTGCGCCGCCTTCCAGGCGAGAGCGGATGGCCGCTTCCAGCGCCGCGTGTAATTTATCCAGCCCATCCGGGCTGACAGCAGAGACAGGGATGGCATGGGCGGGCAAGGGCTGGCTGGCGAGGTCGGATTTGCTGACAAGCACGAGGTCACCCTCGGCCTTAAGCTTCAGGGTTTCATGGTCGACGCCGGGGAGGCAGGAGCCGTCGAGCAGCAGGAGCTTTATATCCGCGGCTTCGGCCCGGGTACGGGCGCGGCGGACGCCTTCCTGTTCAATGGGGTCCGTGCTTTCGCGTAAGCCCGCCGTATCCACCAGCACCGCCGGGTAGCCGCCGATATCCAGATGCGCCTCGATCACGTCACGCGTCGTACCGGGGGTGGGGGAGACGATGGCGGCCTCGCGCTTTGCCAGCGCATTGAGGAGGGAGGACTTACCGGCATTAGGCGCGCCGAGG
>CAZUKF010000118.1:0-6562 GCA_964620765.1 uncultured Rickettsiales bacterium
AAACGGAAGGCGGCCTCAGGCTGCTGGACCAAAACCACGTCATTACCCCCCACCCGTATTTCCGGCTTTTTGCTACTTCCAACACAATAGGTTTGGGCGATGCCACCGGCATCTATCACGGCACGCACGCCATCAACCAGGGGCAGATGGATCGCTGGCACGTGGTGGCGCAGCTGAATTACCTGCCGGAAGCGGAAGAGCTGAAAGTCATCCGCGGCCATGTGCCCGGCATGAAAGAGGCGGATATCCGCCCGATGATCGCCATGGCGGAGCTGACACGGCAGGGCTTCATGAACGGAGATATTTCTACCGTCATGTCGCCGCGCACGGTTATTACATGGGCGGAGAACGTGCAGATTTTCGGTGATGTAACGGCCGCCTTCCGCCTCACCTTCTTCAACCGCTGCGACGAAAGCGAGCGCCATGTGATCGCGGAATACTACCAGCGCTGCTTTGACGTCGACCTGCTCACGCAGTGAACAGCCCCAAGGTAGAGGCCGTGGAGGCCGCCACCCGCGCCATCGCGCATGACGGGAACTTGCGCCTGCGCATTGGCGGGCGCGCGGCCGATGAAGAGATCGCTATTCCCGCCGCCGATGTCGAAGACCCGAAAGAATGGCTGATGCTGCGCGGCGAGGCCGACCACGCGGCGCTGATGCGGCGCTACCATGATGATGCACTACATTCCGAGCTGCGCTTTTCTGGCCACGCGGGCGAGCTGTTCGACGCGCTGGAGGAAGCGCGGGTGGACTGGCTGGGTGGCGCGGTGATGCGCGGCGTGCGCGCCAACACGGCGCGGCGAGCTGAAAACGTTTACGTACCCACGCTGCGCGAGATCACCGAGAAAGTGCCGAAGGAATTCGAGGCCCTGTCGGCATTTGCCGGTGACCAGCGCGCCTATGCAAAAGCCGTGGAGCAGCTGCTGAATGAGCTGGGACTGCTGGATGAAGAGCCGGGTGCCTCGCGCCGCCGCCCGTCGGAAAATTTTGCGCCGGAGGAGAATACGGGGGCAGAAGCCGAATCGCCGGAGATGTCGCCCAATGAGCGCGGCGGCAGCAGCGAGGAGAGCGAAGGCAAGGCGGTGATGACGCATGCGCACGCGGGCGCGGATATACCCGCACCGCCCGCCGGGGCTGAGCCGCAAGAAATGCCCCGGCCGGGCCTCCCCGCCACGGATGCGAAAGACACCGCTGTTATGCATTACCGCGCCTATACCCAGAAATTCGACGAGGTGATCGCCGCCGAGAAGCTGATCTCGCGCGAGGAGCTGGAGCAGCTCTCCACCCAGCTCGAAAACCGCATGCCCGCGCTGCGCGCCGCCGCCAACCGCCTGAGCGCACGGCTGCAGCGGCTGCTGCTGGCCAAGCAGGCACGGGAATGGCATTTCGACCAGGAAGAGGGTTTGCTGGATACGCGCCGCCTCGCGCGCGTGGTGGCGGCGCCTACTTCGGGGCTTTTTTACAAGAAACCGCGCGACACGGAGTTCAAGGACACGGTGGTGACGCTGCTGATCGACAACTCAGGCTCCATGCGTGGGCGCCCCATTACTATCGCGGCGCTTTCGGCGGGCGTGCTGGCGGGCGTGCTGGAGCGCTGCGGCGTGAAAGTGGAAATTTTGGGCTTCACTACCAAGGAGTGGAAAGGCGGCGCGGCCTACAAGCAATGGGTGAAGGCCGGGCGGCCCGCCAATCCCGGGCGGCTGAATGACTTGCGGCATATTATCTACAAATCCGCCGACGTGCCGTGGCGCAAGGCGCGCAAAAACCTGGGGTTGATGTTGAAGGACGGTATTCTCAAGGAAAACATCGACGGCGAGGCGATTCTCTGGGCGGCGGCGCGGCTGATGGATCAGCCTTCGGCGCGGCGGATTCTCATGGTGATTTCCGACGGCGCGCCGGTGGATGACAGCACGCTTTCCGCCAATTCCGGCAACTACCTGGACCTGCATTTGCACGAAGCTATCGCCACCATTGAACAACAGGGCATGATTGAATTACTGGCCATCGGCATCGGCCATGACGTGACACGCTATTACAAGCGCGCGGTGACGCTGTCGGATATCGACCGGCTGCCGGAGACGATGACGACGGAGTTAACTGCCTTGTTTACGCAGAAGAAAGCTTAGGCGGCTTCGGCGGCCTGGAGCTTCTTTTTAATCTGGCGCTTCAGGCGCTGGGCCTTGGCGGTGAGATCTTTGTCAGCGTGCTTGAGCAGGAAAGTATCGAGCCCGCCATTGTGTTCTACGCTGCGCAGCGTGGCAACGGTGATGCGGATGCGGACCTTGGCGTTCAGCGCGTCGCTGATGAGCGAAACTTCCTGCAGGTTGGGCAGAAAACGCTTCTTAGTCTTGTGGTTGGAGTGCGAGACCTTGTGACCGGTCTGAGGGCCAACACCCGTTAGATCGCAGCGGCGCGCCATAGTGATTTCCTTTCAAAGAGGCGCTTTTTTACGCTTAAGCGGCTGCAAAGTCAACCCGTAAAACGATTCTGACTAGTCAGTTGTCTTATTGCAGGAAAAGGCGATTTATTATTTATAAACAATAAATTAACAAGAATAAATGCGATAAATAACTGCTTTTTTGTGGTTTTTACAGACTGATTCACGCACGTAATACTGCTTTGTCATTGCCCCCTTCACCCCCATCCTAACCTTCCCCCATCAAGGGGGAAGGAATCACAGCATAGCATGTAGCAGATAGGGCGGCAGGGGTTATTCGGTGACGACCTGGTGGCGGATGGCCATGTGGTTCGTCCGCCCTGCCCCAACGGGCTGGGTGGGAATGGCGCCCGTGACGGGGAACGGGAAGGACTCGATATCACCGGGTATGTATTTCATCCATTTCACGCTGGGCGCCACGTTCTCGCTCATCAACAGGTTATGCTGGCGCGGCGAGAAAGCCGCCGTCAGCGCGTTGGCGCCGGTGGTGCCCGCGTTGAAAACGCTGGTGAAGGTGTTGGTCGCCGGGTCGATGCGGTAGATCATGAGGCTGGCCGTGCCGTTGCCATACGCCACCATGAGATAGCGGCCCTTGCGGTCAAACGACACCGCGGTCACGGCCTGACCCACGGGCACAGCGGGTGGCACAACGGTAAGGATCTTCGTGAAAACCCCGTTGTTCAGCACATTGGCGGTATAGACTTCCAGCCAGGGCGCAGTGGAAAGCCCCGTGACGAAATAACGCCCGTCTTCCGAGAACGCCATGACATTGATGGCCGCGGAAGGCGGTATGGGCAGGAACGCCGCCATTTGCCCGGCATCCAACGCCGTGAACACATCGCCGTTGCGGATATAAGTTGTCATGTAATAAGGTGCCTGGCCGTGGGTAACAACCATGTGCGTGCCGCGTGGGTGAAAACGCACGTCGAACGCACCGGCCGGCGGCTGCAGATTGGGCCCGGTGGCGCCGGTCAGGTAGGTAAAGGCATCTGTCGCCGTATTGATTTTATAAATGGTAAGCGCATGTACCGGCGCACCTGCATCCGCGTCATCATGCGCAATGGCGACATAATTGCCATCCCTCCTGAAGAAGGAATCGACACCGTTAGCCCCAGCGCCGGTGGGCAGGCTGGGCGGATCCGGCAGCTTGGTAAGCGCCCCCGTAGCAGCATCGCGTTTGTAGAAATAGACCATCGGCGTAAAGTTGCCCGCAAAAGCCCAATAATTGTTATCGCGCGATACATCCATGGCATCCGGCGCAGCGGTGGGAACGGTGGCGGGGTTAGCCATGGCCGCGTAGGTATCGCAATTCTTGCTGTAGAATGAAATCCATGGCGCCTGGTTCAAACTGAATCCTACTTCCGGGCCCGCATAGGCCTGCACGCGGCTGTCATACTCTGTCTGTAGCTGCCAGCGCTCCCTGTAGCGTACCAGGTCATCAAACGAATTGGTGTTGGCAATCGTGGGGGAGCGCTGCACATAGACGGGGTTATACGTTATATCGAAAGCGCCGTTCACCAAGCAATTGCAGTTGGCGCGCTCGGACACGTTGGTAGAGCCTGCATTCCAGCGTGTTGCCTGTGCCGTGAAAGCGCCGTGGCCATTAGGGCCGTGGCTCAGCACCACATAGGCGCCGTCAGTGGTACGGTTTGCGCCGGAGTCATTCTGCACGGTGATGGAAGGGCAGTTTTCATAGATATCGTATACCTCGAACGCCTCGTTTTCAGTCAGTTTTATGGTCACGGCGTATGTAAACCGCCGTTTCCAGCCGTCAACCATGAAGTCAGGTGGCAGGCCGAGCGCATTGAACGGCACCGCACCTTCCGCCACTACGCCCGCGGCATCGACATAGGCGGCGGCGATTGCAGGAACGCCGCCGGTGCAACGCCCCGGGTTGGCCGCTTCCATGCCATAATCCGTGTCTGATTGCGTCAATGCCTGGTCCCCCGGGCATGGCAGACGCAGGTTCTTCTTGCGGAATGTCATCAGCGCTTCCTGGATTCTGTCGAGCTTCATGTTTGTCTGCAGCAGGCGCGCTTCCTCGATCTTTTGGGCGCCCATCGAAAACGTTGAAGCCGCAATAATGCCGATAATAAGGATGACGATGGCCAGCTCAATCATCGAGAAGCCGGAGTTCCTGTCGTCCTGAACTTGTTTCAGGACCCACCGTGCCACAGGCGACATACTACGCGAATACGGGGTGGGCCCTGAAACAAGTTCAGGACGACATTCCTTGCGGGGGAACAATCCAGCTTGTATATCTTGCATCGTCATGGCGCTACTCGATAAACTTCATACAACCGGGCAATCCGTGCTGCAAGCGCTGGAGCAACCCGAGTTCTATATTGAACTCCTGCTCATCAGCGTGGCGCTCGCCGTTTCTTACCTTCTCGCGCTGCTGATCCGCAGTTTCCTGCAACGCCAGCATTCTTCCACGCTTTTCAGTCTGCCGCCCGAAGTGCTGATACGCCCCGTGGTGCTGCTGCCGCCGCTTTCCACGGTTATTATCCTGAGCAGCATGCGGCCCATGGCCGAGCAGTTCATCCCCGTGCTTAACGTTATTCCCGCGGCTATTGAGCTTGCCGCCGCCTGGCTGATAGCGCGCACGGTGCTGCTGCTGGTGCGAACAAAGCCGATTGCCTGGTTCATCTGCGCGGTGATCGTAGCCTATGCCGCGCTTTCGGTTACCGGCTTCATGAGCAGCACCGAAGAGTATCTCGGCGGCATGGGCTTTGAGATCGGCAAGTACCGGCTCACCATGCTGGGCGTGATAAAAGGCCTTGTTATTTTCGTCATCGTATTCTGGATGGCGGGCGCTTCCTCGCGGGCGCTGGGCCTTTACCTTGCGCGCATCCAGGCACTGTCTTATTCCTCGCGAGAGCTGATTAACAAGTTCTTCGCGGTGTTTGTTTATTTCATCGCCTTCGTCATCACCATGGGGGCGCTGGGGGTTGATCTGACGGCGCTGGCCGTGTTCGGCGGTGCGCTGGGTGTGGGTATCGGCCTTGGCCTGCAGAAGGTGACCTCCAACTTCGTCAGCGGTGTGACGGTTTTGCTGGAAAAATCCATCAAGCTGGGGGATTTGATCGAGGTGGGTACCAATACCGGCTGGGTGCGGCAGATGCACATGCGCTACGCGCTGATTGAAACATTCGACGGCCGCGAAGTGCTGGTGCCCAACGAAGAGCTGGTGACGCAGCGCGTAACGAACTGGACGTATTCCAACGAGTTTGCACGCATCGACATCCGCATCATGGTGGCCTATGAATCGGATGGAACACTGGCGCGCGCGCTGATGCTGCAGGCGGCGAAAGACCACCCGCTCTGCCTGCGCCAGCCGGAGCCCAATTGCTGGCTGCGCGAATTTGCCGATAACGGCATGGTGTTCCTGCTCACCTTCTGGATCCCGGACGTAAAGGAAGGCCGCAACACCCCGCAAAGCGAGGTGATGTTCTCGATCATGGCGAAATTCAAAGCGGCGGGCATCGAGATGCCGTATCCGCGGCAGGTGCAGCTGCAGCCGGCGCATTGACATATTATAAAGAGTAATAGTTAATATTATTTAACTATTGAGGTCTGATATGGCGTTTTATGCTGAACCTATGCTAGAGTTTCGCTTTCTAACCTTTTGAACGGTAGCGCATGTCTTCCTTCCCCCCGAAAACCCCCGCCGACTGGCAGAAACTGGCTGCCAAAGACGTAGGCGAAGGCAAAAGCCCGGACGAGCTGGTGTGGCAGACACCCGAGGGCATCGCGGTGAAACCGCTTTACACGGCGGCGGATCTGGAAGAGTTGGAGTTTACAGACACCCTGCCCGGCTTCGCGCCGTTCGTGCGCGGGCCGCGGGCGACGATGTATGCCGTGCGGCCGTGGACGGTGCGGCAATATGCCGGGTTTTCCACGGCGGAAGAAAGCAACGCGTTCTACAAGCGCAACCTGGCCGCCGGGCAGAAGGGGCTTTCGGTGGCGTTCGACCTGGCTACCCACCGGGGGTATGACTCCGACCACCCCCGCGTGGTGGGTGACGTGGGCAAGGCCGGCGTAGCGATTGACTCCGTGGAGGACATGAAAATTTTGTTCGACGGGATTCCGCTGAATGAAATGTCGGTCTCCATGACCATGAACG
>CAZUKF010000119.1:0-6520 GCA_964620765.1 uncultured Rickettsiales bacterium
ACGCAGACGTGAACGGCTCGCATATCCGCACTCTGCTGCTGACGTTCTTCTTCCTGCAGATGCGTCCGCTTATCGAGGCCGGCTACCTCTACATCGCCCAGCCGCCGCTTTACAAAGTCCGCCGCGGCAGCAATGACACGTATTTGAAGGATGACGCCGCGCTGGAAGCCTTCCTGCTCAAAACCGCGCTCGAGGAAGCCACGCTCACGCTCAAGGGCGGCAAGCAGCTTTCTGCTGACGAACTGGGCAAGGTGGTGCGCCAGGCCATGCACGCCGTGGCGCATTTGCGCGCGTTGGCCCGCCGTGTTCCGCTCAACCTGGTGGAAGCCGCAGCACTCGCCGGGCTGTTCGGCCCGCAGGGCCACCCCGAGAGCAAGGCCAAGGCCTGGGGGCAGAAGCTCGCTGCGCTGGAAGGCGAGCAGGCCGGCTGGAGCTGCCGCTTCGATGCCGGCTCCTACCACGTCAGCCGCACCGTGCGCGGCGTGGAATACGCCTATACGCTCGAGGAAAAAACCATCGCCAGCAAAGAGGCGCACGACATCGCCGAGCTCAGCGAGTTCTTCGCCGTCACCTTCGCAGGCCCCGCCACGCTTTCACGCAAGGGCGGGGACCAGGAAATCCTCACCCCGTCGCAGCTCGCCACCGCGGTGATGGACTGGGGCCGCAAGGGCATCACCATCAACCGCTTCAAGGGCCTGGGCGAGATGAACCCCGAACAGCTGTGGGATACCACGTTGAACCCGGAATCCCGCCGCCTGCTCAAGGTGGCCATCGAGGACGACGCCGAGACCGAATCCATCTTCTCCACCCTGATGGGTGACGTGGTGGAGCCGCGGCGCGATTTTATCCAGACCAACGCCTTGAAAGTGGCCAATCTGGACGTTTAAGGACCTGTTAACCCCCCGCCAAAGCCTTCCCCCTGCAAGGGGGAAGGAATTTATTGCACTGTAACGATACGGTCATGTTTCTGTGCTACTCTTCTGGGTAATAGGGGGTCTATGCGCGCAATTCTGCTTATCCCGGTCCTAGCCGTTTCCCTGCTGCCATTTGATGCAGCGGCGCAGCTTGGCTCGTCTACCTCCAGCACGTCCAGCACTTCTACCTCCAGCACGTCCAGTACCTCTAGTACTTCCAGTTCCTCCAGTTCCTCGAGCTCTTCCAGCTCCTCCAGCTCTTCCAGCTCCTCGAGCTCAGGTTCTTCAAGTTCCGGTGGCCAGATGAGCTCGTCGGCGGGTAATCCCACCTCCGGCACCGGCGGCGGCAGCGCTTTTGATTCGGATTGCCCCACCGCCGGCAGCAGCGGCAGCGGCCCCTGCCGTGGTGGCGGCGTGACAAGCGTTGACACCGAACACAATTTCCCCGATGGCGGGATGGATGAAGCCTATACACGCAACGGGTTTACCATCCCCGCGGATAACACCAACGCGCGCAGCGCCGACAACGGCAATATGCCGCTCGGCACGCCTGACCCCTATTACAGTGATGACCATATCGGCACGGATACTGCCGGCGCCGAGACTACCGACGAGGAATTCAACGCCGGTTATGGTTATTCCATAGGCGCGGATGCCGGCATAGATGGGATGAATCGTTTCGACAGCCCAACCAACCCCGGCAGGGATACGGCCGATGACCGCATTGAGTATCAGTCACCGGGCAAAGTTACCCAGCCGGGAGGCACGGAGGGGCAGCTTCCCAACATAGACGGCTGCACGGTTGTCATGGATTATGACACGGGCGGTGGCGGTACAGGCGATTATGGCCACGTGACGTGCGAGTAGAGAAGAATGGGAGTTAAGACAATGCGGATTATTACATTTACGGCAGCGCTGGTAGTTTTGTTCACACCGCTTTCAGCCTTTGCGCAGGCGTCTTCTGCCTCCAGCGGCGGGGAGGACTGGGGCGGTTCCTGGCAATGCGGCAGCGGCGGCAGCTGTAACGGTGCGCTTACGGATTATACAGAGGAGTATAACTGGCCGGATGGCGCCGGCACGAAAGGCTCCGAAGGCGGTACATTTACCGATGAAAGCCTGCCGGATTCAGATACAGGCGTTTCCATCTCCGGCAGCTCGGATACCGCCGGCGCCGGGGATATCACCGTAAAAACTAATGCAGGCTATGGCTTTTCCGAAACCGCCGACGGGGATATGCCAGGCGACATGGCAGACCCTTACGCGAGCGCGCACGGCGACTGGCGGACGGCGGATGATGATATCGCCTACCAATCGCCGTCTGAAGTGGGAGATCCGGCTTTGAAGGGGCAGCTTGACCCGTCTGACTGCCTCGTGTTCGGCGGATACGACACGGGCGGTGCCACTCCCAGCGGGCATGATCCCTATGCCTGCGGCGCGGCGCCCGCTCCTTAATTTTTCTTATAATACGCTTCCAGCAGCTGGCGCGCCGCCTGGCTTGCCGTCAGCTCGCGTGCTTCGGCACGGTTTTCAGATTCTGGGATAAGGCGGATCACCGCCGGGTCGGTGCAGAAGCGCTCAAACAGCGTTTCGCGTACTTCCTTCCACATCCATGTTTTTGCCTGCTCGGCGCGGCGCACATCGAATCCGCCGCTGGCGTGCATGGCTTTGCTGAATTCCTCCACGCACTCCCATAGCGTGTTGATGCCCCCGCCGGTGGTGGCGGAAGTCATTTCCACCCTGGGCTGCCACACCATTTTTTCTTTCCCCCCCGCTTGCAGGGGGGATGTAAGGGGGGGCGAGAGCATGCGCAGCGCGGCGGTGTAATCCGCCTTCACTCGCTTCGCCTGTGCCAGCAGATCGCCATCCGCCTTGTTCACCACCAGCAGATCCGCCAGCTCCACGATTCCGCGCTTGATGCCCTGCAGCTCATCGCCGCTGCCGGGCAGCAGCAGCAGTACAAACATGTCCACCATGCTGGCCACGTCGATTTCCGATTGGCCCACGCCCACGGTTTCCACCAGCACCACGTCATAGCCCGCGGCCTCGGCGAGCAGCAGCGCCTCACGCGAGCGGCGCGCCACGCCACCCAGCGTGCCGCCGGCGGGTGAGGGGCGTATATAGGCGTTGGTTTCCTGCGAGAGCCGGGTCATGCGCGTCTTGTCGCCCAGGATGGAACCGCCGGTTTTGCTGCTGGAGGGGTCCACCGCCAGCACTGCTACTTTGTGGCCCTTGGAAATCACGTGCAGCCCTAGTGCCTCGATGAGCGTGGATTTTCCCACCCCCGGCACACCGGTGATGCCGACGCGGATGGAGCGGCCCGTGCGCGGCAGCAATTGCTGCAGCAGTTTTTGTGCCTGCTCCTGGTGGTCCGGCCGCGTGGATTCAATAAGCGTGATGGCGCGCGCCAGCGCCGTGCGGTCCCCGGAGAGAATCTTCTGCACATCTTCCATAGGGGGAGGCTAGCGCCGAAAAAAAGAAATGTCATCCTGAGCAAAGCGAAGGATCTACTTAAGTAGATTCTTCACTCCGTTCAGAATGACAATGAATATATGAAATTAAGCGTGCTTGCCCTTGGGCGCCTGCGGCTTTTTGGCGGCCTGCGGCTGCATGACCGGTTTGGCTGCCGGGGCAGCGCTGTTGGCCTGCTTGAAGTCAGACACCTTCTGCGCCGCGACGTCCTGCGGTGTTGAGGGCCGTGCGTTTTCGCTCTCGGCCTTGACCCAGGTCTTGTCCAGCATCTGCTTTAACGCCTGCAGGGTGTCGGCGTTGTCGAGGTCAAGATCGGTGGAGTCCGCATCGGCGAATTTCAGCACGGTGGGGGTAACTTCCACCGGGTGCGCGCCGGTTTCCTTGCGGTAGATCACCTGCTTCACGGTGAAAGCGGGCGGCTGCACACCTTTTTTATCGAATTTCATGTCACCTTCCAGCGTCACGAAGCCTTGCAGTTTCGTGCCGTTATTGCGCACGGCCTCTACGTTGACCGGCTTGCTACCCAGCGAGCAAAACTCGCCGCTGCCGGTGCTGACGTGGCCCTTGGAAGTGATGATGATCTCTGCCATAGGTTATTCCCCTTTTTTGTGAATCACCTGACAGTATAGAATATATTAATTAATAATTATTAACTTGTTGAATTGCGCTTATATTTCGTCACCCCGGCGTAAGCCGGGGCCTAGTGCCTATTGTTTTAACTGGGTACCGACTTCCGTCGGTATGACGATTTCATTGTAGCCGTCATCCCGGCGTAAGCCGGGGCCCAGTAAATCATAATATAAATCTTTCCATCCAGAATTCTTGCGCTCAATCAACTCCAGCTTCCACGCGCGCCTCCATTCCTTCATCCGCTTCTCGCGAAGGATGGCTTGTTCAGCCGTTGCATACGTTTCGTAGTAGACCAGCAGCTTCACGCCATAGCGCTTGGTAAAGCCTGGCACTAAACCGGCTTTGTGCTCAAAAATGCGCTTAACCAAGTCCGATGTAACACCTATGTACAATGTTCCGTTCCTGCGGCTGGCCAGTATGTACACGTAGAAGAGTTTTTCCTGCATCACCAAACCTTCGTCATACCGGCGTAAGCCGGTACCCAGTTTGTAGCAGCAGGAGTAATATTCGTCAGGTTGTATACTGGATCCCGGCGTTCGCCGGGACGACGAATTCTAAAGTTCTCCCATCATCGTCACCCCGGCGGAGGCCGGGGCCCAGTTAAACAGAAGGATTTGCGCTGACAAAGATAAGAGCGCGTCGAGGATTTGTATTGGCTGATGTCGCACTCACAACTATCGGGCTAAAATCTTTAAAATCTGCCAGAGAGTTTTCCTGAGTAAGGGGCTTTACTATTACTTCTATGTGTGTGGGCAAGTTGGCGTTGGCCTGCGCAGCAGTTATACAATGCAGGATAAGGCCAAGGGCATTTATCCCAGTAAATACCTTGATAAGGCTATCTTTGTAAATCATGAGGGCATTATAGCGTTTTTACTAGCCTTCTGCAAATCACCCCGCCTTCCGCTGGTTATGTGTGCGCTGGATGAGTTCCAGCACTTTTTCCGCCGCCTCGGGGATATTCGTGCCCGGCCCGAAAATCGCCGCTACGCCGGCCTTTTCCAGGAAGGCGTAGTCCTGCGCCGGGATCACCCCGCCGCACACGACTAATATATGCGCGCCATCCATTTTCTTCAGCGCGGCCACCAGCGCCGGCACCAGCGTCTTGTGCCCTGCCGCGTGGCTGGACACGCCGATCACGTGCACGTCATTTTCAATCGCCTGCTTGGCTACTTCATCGGGCGTGGCAAACAGCGAGCCGACATCCACGTCAAACCCCATGTCGGCAAATGCTGTGGCGATCACCTTCGCGCCGCGGTCATGCCCGTCCTGGCCCATCTTGGCCACCAGCAGGCGCGGGCGGCGGCCCTCCATCTTGGCAAAACCCGTTACCTTCTCGCGGATGGGCTGCAGGCCGTTATCCTCGTTGTACAACGCGCCATAAATGCCCGAGATGGTCTTGATGCTGGCGTTGTAGCGTCCGTACACCTTCTCCAGCGCGAACGAAATCTCACCCACCGTGGCCCGCGCCCGCGCCGCCGTGATGGCGAGCTCCAGCAGATTGCCCTTCTTCGTTGCCGCCGCTTCGGTGATCAACGACAGTGCCGTCTGGCACTGCACTTCATCGCGCTTTTTGCGAATCTGCTCCAGCCGTTTCACCTGCGCTTTAAGCACCTTCGCGTTGTCGACATCCAGGATATCAATCGGGTCTTCTTTTTTAAGCTGGTACTTGTTCACGCCGACGATCACGTCCTCGCCACGGTCCACCCGCGCCTGCCTGTGCGCCGCCGCCTCTTCAATCTTCAGCTTCGGGATGCCCGCCTCGATGGCCTTCGTCATCCCGCCCAGCTCATCCACCTCTTTGATCAGCGCCTCCGCCTGCGCCACCAGCGACGCGGTGAGCGCTTCGATGTAATAGCTCCCGCCCAGCGGGTCCACCACCCTTGTTGCGCCCGACTCGTGTTGAATAATCAGCTGCGTGTTGCGGGCAATGCGCGCCGAAAAATCCGTCGGCAGCGCAATCGCCTCATCCAGCGCATTCGTATGCAGGCTCTGCGTGCCGCCCAGCACCGCCGCCAGCGCCTCGATGGTGGTGCGGATGACATTATTATACGGGTCTTTCTCGGTCAGGCTCACCCCGCTGGTCTGGCAATGCGTGCGCAGCGCAGATGACATCGGGTGTTTGGGTGCGTACTTGCTCATGGTTTTCGCCCAGAGCAGCCGCCCGGCGCGCAGCTTGGCAATCTCCATGAAGAAATTCATGCCGATACCCCAGAAGAACGAGAGTCGCGGCGCGAAATCATCCACCGCTAGCCCCTTCGCCAGCGCCGCCTTCACATATTCCTCGCCATCGGCAATCGTATACGCCAGCTCCTGCACAGCAGTGGCGCCCGCCTCGTGCATGTGATAGCCGGAAATGGAGATGGAATTGAACTTCGGCATGTTCTTTGCCGTATACTCGATAATATCTGCCACGATGCGCATGGATGCCGCCGGGGGGTATATGTAGGTGTTGCGCACCATGAATTCTTTGAGGATGTCGTTCTGGATGGTGCCCGAAAGCTCCTCCA
>CAZUKF010000120.1:0-6427 GCA_964620765.1 uncultured Rickettsiales bacterium
CACCCCCGCCGAAGCGGCGGCCGAGGCGGAACCTGCCGTTGTGATTGCGCCGCCCAGCACGGGGCGCATGAGCAGCTTCCCGGTCTTGTTCCTGGCGCAGCTGATGGGGCAGGGCATGGACGAGCAGACGCAGAGCCTAGTGGTTTCCTACGAGACGATGCAGAATTTTGCCGATGTGAGATACAAACCCAGCAACGCGCTTAAACCCTCGCCCGCCAGCGCGGCGCAGGAATTTTTAAAAGCGCTGACTGAAACCAATGCGGGCGCAGCCAAACCTGCAGCTCCGCAGCTTGCGGTGGCGCCTCCCCCGCCGCCACCGCAAAAATTATCGGCGAGCAGCGGGCCGGTGAACCCCACCGCGCGCGTGTCTGCGCCGCAGCCCAACCGGGTAAACGTTATCCGTGCCTATAACACGGCCATACAGAATACGGCAGAACTTGAAGCTGAGCTTCCTCCCGCGGAGGAAGTGGCGATCCAGATGATCAGCTGACGAAGCGGGCGTTGCCGGAAGCAATCTCGGCAACGGGTTGCTGCGCAAGTGCTTTCATGCAGGCATGCGCGTATTGCGAAAGCCTTTTTGCATTTTCTCCCGATCCTTCCGCGCCGCGATAAAGATTGCGGGCCAGCGCCTCGGCCAGCAGATCTTCATTGTTCGCCGCCTCGTAGGCGTTGATCCGCCCGAGAAAAGCGCTGGCCATTTTCTTGATGCGCTTGCCGACACCGGTATCACCCACTCCCATCTCGCGCATGGAGCGGTCCATATCGGAGAAAAAGGTTTCAGACAGCAGCTGCGCCAGGGAATGATTGCGGGCATCCGGCTCGTTTTTCAGGCGCTTCATCAGCAGGAATACATGCAGAACGATGGCATCAAAGCGGCCATCGAACGTATCGGGCACATGATAGCCCGTATACAGGAACGGCTGGCGCGCCTGTTCAACCGCCGCCAGGTAAAGTGCGTGTGCCTCATGCTTGAGGGGGGAAGGCGTGAAAAACTTTCGCAGGGCGTAGCCCATGCCTGGTCCTGAGGTTGTTATTCGGTAGCTTCGCTGCGCATTTCCTGTTGCAGCTTTTCAAACGCACGCGCCTCGATCTGGCGCACGCGCTCGCGTGAGATGTTATAAATCTGGCTCAAATCTTCAAGCGTGGCAGGGTCTTCCTGCAGGCGGCGCTTCTGAAGAATGTCGCGCTCACGGGGATTGAGCGCGGCAAGCGCATTCGCCAGCAGGTCGCGACGCTGCATGCTTTCCTGCTTGCGCTCCAGGAGAATCTCCTGGTTGTCGGAAGTGTCTTCCAGGAAGTCGATCTTCTCGGCGTCGGCATCGGTGGCAACCGGGCTGTTCAAGAACACGTCCTTCGCATTCATGCGCTGGTCCATGGCCACCACGTCTTCGTCCTTCACGTCGAGCTGGCGCGCGATATCCGCGATCTGTTCGTCGCTCATCTGCATGCCGTGCGCCACGCCGATCTTGCGTTTGAGTTTGCGCAGGTTGAAAAACAGGCGCTTCTGACCGGCGGAGGTGCCGATTTTCACCAGCGACCACGAGCGCAGGACATACTCCTGGATGGCGGCCTTGATCCACCACATGGCGTAAGTTGCAAGGCGGAAGCCGCGTTCCGGCTCGAAGCGCTTCACCGCCTGCATGAGGCCGATATTGCCCTCGGCGATCAGCTCGGAAACCGGCAGGCCGTAGCCGCGGTATTTCATGGCGATCTTGGCCACCAGGCGCAGGTGCGATGTGACAAGGCGGTGCGCCGCGTTGATATCGCCCTTCTCACGCCACTGCACGGAGAGTTCATACTCCTCCTGCGGCGTAAGCATGGGGAATTTCGAAATTTCCTGTAAGTAGCGACGTAAGCCATCAGTCTGGCCCAGCGAGGTGGAAAGGGTCAGCGGCAAGGCGACGGCTTTGGATGTCTCGGTCATACTCTCTATATTATATAACAATATCCGACTTTGGGGGTACGTAATATAGCATAGAGCCCTGCAGGGTGCAAGTTAGTGCATCTATTTGAATTTCTCTCGCTTTTTCTCCATTTCAAGGCGGCCGGGGCGGCGCATGCAATCCCACGCATGCCGTGGTCTTACGGTAAGAAAGCTATAGGGCTTACCGGACCTGGCTCGCACTTTAGACGCAGCCTGCCTGACCTCAGTATAGGCGGGTCCCCTGGCTAACTATAGCAATAGCCCGCTGCCAGGACTCATTGTTCCCGGCGGACATTACCACATGATCACGTGTGGAACGGCTCGCACCGCCCCGGCCAGCTTCTACTTTGAGAGAGGTTCGCGAAGTCCGGAAGTAGGAATTTTAAACAGAACGCGGATTGTCGTCTTTTTTTTCCTGTTCTTCTTTATCTTTCGGTTTGCGCAAAAGCTGCATCACCGAGCCAATGGCTACACCGGAGGCCACGATGGACCAGGTGACAACTTCCAGCCTCTGGTGCTGCCGCAGGATATGCCAGCGATCACGGACACTGCCGATGCCGAATTCCTCCATGCGCTTTAAGGCATCGTGCTCATTCCTTTCAATCAGGTCATCGATCCTGTGGTAAGATTGTTCCGGGGTAATATGCCCCTTCTGCAGCTGCTCATTGATTTCTTTAAATTCGGCCTTGCGCCGGGGTTTCATATCTTCGAACGCATCAAGCGCCGAGAGGTTGCGGTAGGCATGGCTCTGGATTTGGCTCCATGCCGTGACTGCGCCGGCGGCAATGGAAGAGCCGATGGCAATCATGTCCGCCGTGAAATTACTAATAAAACCCCTGGAACGCAGGTCAGCTTTTTTGGAGTCTTTTTTTTCTGGTGCGTCCATGGTTTCTAACCCGTTGAAGGGATAGAATTATACTAGCATTTTAACATTCATGCAACCAGTGGCTTAGCAGCATATCAGATATGCATCAAACAATTCCCTCACCCGATGCGGGAGAGGGATCAGATGTGTACCGCGCGCGCCAACACGGCGAGAGCGGCTTCTTTGACCGCTTCGTTCAGCGTGGGATGGGCGTGGCAGGTACGGGCTAAGTCTTCGGAAGAACCGCCGAATTCCATGATCAGGCAGGCCTCGTGGATCAGCGTGCCCGCATCCGGACCGATGATGTGGCAGCCCAGGACACGGTCTGTCTTCGCATCCGCCAGCACTTTCACGAAGCCGTCGGCATCGCCGTAAGCGCGGGCACGGGAATTGGCCATGAAGGGGAATTTACCCGCCTTGTAGGCAATGCCTGCCGCCTTGAGTTCTTCTTCCGTCTTGCCGACGCTGGCGATTTCCGGGTGGGTGTAAACCACGCTGGGGATGGCATCATACAGCACGTGTGCTTTCTGCCCGGCCATGATTTCCACTGCCGCCACACCTTCTTCCTCGGCCTTGTGCGCGAGCATTGGGCCAACGATCACATCGCCGATGGCGTAGATGTTCGGCAACGAGGTGCGGAAGTGCTTGTCCACCGGCACGCGGCCGCGCTCATCCAGCTTAATACCCACTTTATCGAGGCCAAGGCCCGCCGTGTAGGGACGACGGCCGATGGAGACCAGCACGGCATCGCAGGTGATTTCTTCTTTAGCACCACCCGCAGCCGGCTCGACCACCACTTTGCAGCCCTTGCCTTCCGCTTTCGCAGAAACAACCTTGCTGGAGAGCTTGAACACAAAACCCTGCTTTTCCAGCGCGCGCTGGAAGTGCTTGGAGACTTCGGCATCCATCGGCCCGCCGATATGGGCGAGATACTCCACCACCGTGACCTTGGAGCCGAGGCGTTTCCAGACAGACCCGAGTTCCAGCCCGATGACGCCGCCGCCGACGATGACGAGATGCTCCGGCACTTTTTCCAGTGAAAGCGCGCCGGTGGAAGAGACGATTTTTTTCTCATCCACTTCCACACCCGGCAGCGGCATGACTTCCGAGCCAGTGGCGATGAGGATGTTTTTCGCGGTGAGTTTATCCTTGCCGTTTACCGTGACTTCATTGGCGCCGGTAATGGCGCCCGCGCCGGAAATGTAGGCAACTTTGTTCTTTTTGAACAGGCCCTCAATGCCCTTGGTGAAGCCGCTCACCACGTCTGTCTTCTGCTTCATCATGGCGGCGAGATCAAAATCAATCTTGCTCACCTTGATGCCGAACTGCCCGAGATGATCTTTCGCTTCTTCGTATTTATGCGAGGAGTTGAGCAGGGCTTTCGAGGGAATGCAGCCCACGTTGAGACAGGTGCCGCCCAGCGCACCGCGCTTTTCCACGCAGGCGACTTTCATGCCGAGCTGGCCGGCGCGGATAGCGGCCACGTAGCCGCCCGGCCCGCCGCCGATGATGATGAGATCGTAATCAGACATTAGTGGCCTCCAAAAAATGACGCGATGGTCGCGATGATCCAAGCCACCTGCAGCGCGTTGAACGCGGCGAGCGGCCACGCCAGCCTGCAGATTTTCTTTTTCAGCGGCGCGTTATCCGCAGCCAGCTTGTATTTGACCAGGTTATGCGTCCAGACAATGTAGGCGACATTGGCTGCCGCGATCAGGGCTATCCATAATACCATATGGGGCTCCGTATGCTGAATTAAAGCCCGAGCAGCAGGCGGCGCGGGTCTTCCACCGCTTCCTTCACGCGCACCAGGAAGGTGACGGATTCCTTGCCGTCGATGATGCGGTGGTCGTAGGAAAGTGCCACGTACATCATCGGACGGATGACGATCTGGCCGTCTTTCACCACCGGGCGTTCTTCCACCTTGTGCAGGCCGAGGATGCCGGATTGCGGCGGGTTGATGATGGGGGTGGCCATCAGCGAGCCGTAGACGCCTCCGTTGGTGACGGTGAACGTACCGCCCTGCAGATCGGCCATGGCGAGCGAGCCGTCGCGCGCTTTCTTGGCGAGGCGGGTGATTTCGGCTTCGATCTCAATCAGCGAGAGCTGGTCGGCGTTGCGGATGATCGGCACCACGAGGCCCTGCTCGGTGCCCACGGCCATGCCGATGTCGTAGAAGTTCTTGTAGACGATTTCATCGCCCTGGATTTCAGCGTTCACGGCCGGGATTTCCTTCAACGCCGCGATGGCGGCTTTCACGAAGAAGCCCATGAAGCCCAAGCGCAGGCCGTGCTTTTTCTCGAAGGCTTCCTTGTATTCGTTGCGCAGCGCCATCACCGCGCTCATGTCGATCTCGTTGAAGGTGGTGAGGATGGCGGCGGTGTTTTGCGAATCCTTCAGGCGCTTGGCAATGGTCTGGCGCAGCTTGCTCATCTTCACGCGTTCTTCGCCGCCGCGCGCAACGGCAGGCCTGGCGGCAGCGGGAGATGCGAGGACCTGCAGCACATCACCCTTGGTGACGCGGCCGTCCTTGCCGGAACCGGAATCCAGCTTCACGCCGGTTTCCTCGATCATCTTGCGGGCGGCGGGGCCGGGCTGCGGGGCACTGCTGGCAGCAGCAGGCGCCGGGGCGACGGCCTTCGGAGCGGGTGCGGGTGCGGCGGATTTGGTGCCGGCGGCGCCAACCTTGATGGTGCCGAGCACGGCGCCGACTTCCACGGATTTGCCCTCGGCCACTTTCACGGCCTCTAACATGCCGGCAGCGGGGGCGTTGACTTCCATCGTTACCTTATCAGTCTCGAGTTCGACTAGTGGTTCATCCTGCGCCACGGACTCGCCGATTTTTTTCAGCCATTTGGAAACGGTGGCCTCGGAGACGGATTCACCGAGATTGGGGACGAGAATTTCACCGGCCATGGGGTACTCCTCAAGGGAAAATTTAGGCTTTTGCTGCTTTTAGCTTGGATGCGGGGGGCTGTAAAGCGGCTTCCACCAGTTCTTTTTGCTCTTTTTCGTGGATTTTCAGGTAGCCGGCGGCGGGTGAAGCGGCTTCCTTGCGGCCGACATAGGTTACGCGCTCACCGATGCGGTTGATGGAATCCAGCACCTCTTCAATGCGCGGGCCCATGAAGAACCAGGCGCCCATGTTCTTGGGTTCTTCCTGGCACCAGATGATTTCGGCGTTCTTGTACTTGGAAAGCTCGGCCTTCAGCTCCTTCGCGGGGAACGGGTAGTACTGCTCGGTGCGGATGATGGCGATATCGTCGATGCCCTTCTCGGCGCGGGCCTCGAACAGATCGTAATAGACCTTGCCGGAGGTGATGATCACGCGGCGAATCTTATCATCCTTCGCGAGTTTCTGTGTTTCGGGGATGACGCGCTGGAAGCGTGTGCCCTTGGCCATGTCAGCCAGCGTAGAGGTGCAGAGCTTGTGGCGCAGCAGGGATTTGGGCGTCATCAAAATCAGCGGCTTGCGGTATTTGCGGTGCAGCTGGCGGCGCAGGATGTGGAAGTAGTTGGCGGGCGTGGTGCAGTTGGCCACCTGCATGTTGTCTTCGGCGCAAAGCTGCAGGAAGCGCTCGGGGCGCGCGGAGGAATGCTCCGGACCCTGCCCTTCCGAGCCGTGCGGCAGCAGCATG
>CAZUKF010000121.1:0-6414 GCA_964620765.1 uncultured Rickettsiales bacterium
AGGATAGATGGATTCCCCTAGAGTTGCTTCGCAACTCGGGGAATGACGGTTTTTACCGCTTCCTATACATCGCGCCGCGCTTGACGAAAAAGCTGCTCATGACGCGCAGTGCAATCAGTATGATAAAGCCCCACAGCGCGCCGCGGTTGATCTGCGCCCACCAGTAATTATACGTGGCCAGAACCCGGATTTCCTTCACGAAAAACACTTCGCACGCGCCGTCCCCTTCATCCTCGCGCGATATGCTGCTGATGCGCCAACTGCTGCCCCAGTCCGGCTCGCTGTAGTTGACGAGGAAGCCGCGCATGTACACCTGGTCGCCGACGAGGATATTGGCAATCACCTTGCGCACGGCGTCGCTGTCGGTAATCAGGTGGTTGTTGGAAAGCTTGTTCAGGTCGATGCCCCGCTGCCCGGCGCTCCAGCGGATGACGCACTGATAATCTTCGTTATGATAGCTGACGTGCCGGTAATGATCGCTGCGCACATTACTGCCCCAGATGACGCACAGATCACGCGTATCCAGCGAATACTCGTCATGGGTAATGTCAAACCTGTACCATCGGAAGGGGTCATTATGGCTGACTACCAGCCCGTTAAGTTCATAATCCGCGATGATTCTTACCGGGTATTCCTGGTTTTTATAGATAATCTTGGTTTCCCGGGTACCCATGCTCAGGTGCTGCCGGGGTTCCAGGTAAAGATAAGACGAAACTTTTTCGGGCGGGGGCAGGCGCTGCATGAAGTAAAAGGTGGCTATCCACGTCAGTACGCAGAGGCGCGTGGCCCATTTTGCCAGGAACCAGAACCCGTCCATATATTTACACCTAGAGAAAATTGCTTAATAATGCGATAACATTTCTGTTTGTATCCTAGGAGGTATCATGAAGTATCTTGCCGTATTACCGCTTGTTGCCCTGCTTGCTGCCTGTTCCGAAGGCGTGGCCGGCGGGCGTGATTATGATAGTTCCGCCGCCTGCAATGCCCGCGGCTACAAGGCCGGCACACCGGAATTCGAGTCCTGTTACACCGAGGAGCACAAGGGCCGCATGCTCGACGCACAGCGCCGCGAATACGAGCAGCGCAAGGCCGATGATGAATACTGGCGTACCCAGCGGGGGCATTATTAGCGAGAAAGAGCACAATTTACAGGATGCGGAGCGGCTCACCCCGCCGCGGCTGGTGCTCTTCGGTTCAACCGAGAACTCTACTCCTATCTCCAACGCCTACACGGCCGGGCTCACGCGCTACTTCGCGCGCAACGGCCTTGCCACACCGCCGGATCTCGCCCGGCAGATGAACGACTGCACGCTCAAGGGCCGTCCGGATATCACGCAGGAACTGGCGCCCATCCGCGAGCTGATGGCGCAGATCGTGGCGTATATGAAGGAAAAACTGGGCCGTGACACGGATTACGCGGGCCATCCCATCGATGAGGGCAGCGTGTGGGCAGCCATCGAGAAATTATCGGACGATCAAACCAACGGCGGGCTGGAAGTGCTTCCGGAAGCGGTGAAATTCGTGCGGCAGCTGCACACCGCTGGCATTGCGGTGGGTTTCGAGACGCTGGAGCCTAAGAAAGATACGTGGATAGATCAGGACGCGCGCGAAGCGAAGCTTGTAAAAAACTTCGCGGAGATGGATGGCCCGGTAGGGCGCGACGTATGGCGCTTAAGCGGCGAGGTAAACGACATGCAGGCCTCGCGCCGGGCAGGCGCCACCGGCGTGCTGATTTCCGATACCCCGCCCTCGCAGCTGGATGCGGTAGATTCGCGCAATACCGTGGTGGTGCAGAATTTCAGCCAGCTTTCGGCGCTGCTCGCACAGGTGCAGACGCGCATGCCAACCCCCAGCGTGGGTATTACCGATTTCCAGGGAACCAAGCCGCCTGACCACAGCGTAGTATAAGGTTTTCCCATGGCGGAGGGCGAACAGGACAAGGAACAAAAAACCGAGCAACCCACCGCCCGGCGGCTGGAAGAGGCCCGCAAGCGCGGCCAGGTGCCGGTTTCACGTGAGATCGGCAGTTTCCTGATCCTGTTCGTGGCCGCGCTTGTTATCTCGTGGTACATGCCTTACATGCTGCAGCGCTCGCGTCTGCTGCTGACGCCGCTCTTGGAAAACGCGCATGATTATTCTGTCGACAGCGGCGGGCTTGGCGCGCTGATGCGGCACCTGCTTTTCGAGGCGCTGGTGCTGGCATCGGTGCCGCTGCTCGCGGCGGTGACGGTGGCGGTTTTCGCGTCGGTCGCGCAGAACGGCTTTCTAATCTCGGCAGAGCCCATCGTGCCGAAATGGGACAAGGTTTCGCTGCGCCGCGGGATTTCGCGCCTGTTTTCTTCCCGCTCGGTGATCGAGTTCATCAAGGGGCTGATCAAGATCAGCATCGTCGGCACAGTATGCTGGATGGCGGTGAGTGACGATATCGGCCATATCCGCCAGATGGTGGATGACGAGATGTTCGCCATGCTGCTCTTCCTCTCGCGGCTGGCGGTGAAGCTGATGGTCGGCGTCATCATCGCCATGTTTTTCATCGCGCTGTTTGACCTGATCTACCAGCGGCTGGACTACATTAAAAACCTGCGCATGTCGCGGCAGGAGCTGAAAGACGAATACAAGCAGCAGGAAGGTGACCCCATCATCAAGCAGCGCCTGCGGCAGATCCGCATGGAGCGCGCGCGCAAGCGCATGATGGCGGCGGTGCCGGAAGCGGACGTGGTGGTGACAAACCCCACGCACTACGCAGTGGCGCTGAAATATGAAACCGGCCAGATGCAGGCGCCGGTGGTAACGGCCAAGGGCAAGGATTACATCGCGCTCAATATCCGCCGCGTGGCGGAGGAGAATGATATTCCCATCGTGGAGAACCCGCCGCTCGCTCGCGCGCTGTTTGACAATGTGGATATTGATGAAGAAGTGCCGGTGCAGCACTACCAGGCGGTGGCGGAGATTATCTCCTACGTCTGGCGCCTCAAGGGCAAGCTCCCGCCGCAGGCGGCCCGCAAATAAAAATCGTCATCGCCCGAATCGCGTAGCGATTCTAGGGCGATCCATCTTTGTCATTCTGAGCGAAGAATCTACTAAGTAGATCCTTCACTTCGTTCAGGATGACATTATAAAGATGGATTACCCTAGAGTTGCTTCGCAACTCGGGGAATGACGAGTATAAAACCCCCCGGCTGCCTTGCGGCAGCCGGGGGTCACTCAACCTTACAGGATGTCTTAGCGGGCCGGGGCTGTCGTTCCCGGGCTGCCGGCAGAGCTTAAGCCGGCGGCGGCCGTCTGAGTCTTCTTCAGCTCCTGCTCCGGCAGCGGCAGCAGGCCGCGGCTGACCAGGTAGCCGTTCTTGCCGATGGCGGCGCTGCTGGTGAGCTCCTTCGCGAACTCCGCGAGGCCGGGGATTTTGCCCAGGTGCGCGTTCTTGATGTAGACGAAGAGGCTGCGGGAAACGCCGTACTTGCCGCTTTCGATGTTGGCATAGTCAGGCGCCACACCGTCGATCAGGCTGCCCTGCACCTTGCTCTTGTTCTCGGCGAGGAAGCTGTAGCCGAAAATGCCGAGCGCGGAGGGGTTGGACACCAGCTTCTGGATGATAAGGTTGTCATCTTCACCGGCTTCCACGAACTTGCCGTCTTCACGCATCAGCACGCAGGCGCTCTTCAGGGACTTTTCATCCGTGTAGGCGGCCTTGAACTCGGGGAACTCCTTGCAGGCATGTTCCATCACCAGTTCTACGAAAGCGTCGCGGGTGCCGGAGGTCGGCGGCGGACCGTAGACTTCGATCGACACGGCGGGAAGCGCCGGGTTGATCTCGTTCCACTTGGTGTAGGTGTTCTTCACCAGCTTGCCGTCCTGGGGGATTTCGCGGGCCAGCGCCAGGAAGATGTCCTTCTTGGAGAGCTTGAGCTGCGGAGACTTGGTGCTGTTGGCGATCACAATGCCGTCATAGCCGATCATCAGCTCGGTGATGTCGGTCACGCCATTGGTTTTGCAGAGTTCTTTTTCGCTATCTTTGATGGGGCGCGAAGCGTTGCTGATGTCCGAGGTGCTCTCGCCGATGCCGGAGCAGAACAGCTTGAAGCCGCCGCCGGTGCCGGTGGATTCCACGATCGGGGTCTTAAATTTGCCCTGCTGGCCGAACGTTTCCGCCGCGGCGGTGACGAACGGGTACACGGTGGAGGAACCGGCTGCACGCACCTGCTCGCGCGCTTCGGCCATGGCCGGCAGCATCGCAAGGGCGGTGAAGGCAAGGATTCCCTGTTTGAATGTTTTACGCATGATTTTACTCCCATTGGTTGAAAATCACCGCATTCATATGTTCGCGCGCGGGAGCGGTCAAATGGAATCCGTGCATGGCAGCTATGCGGGTTATGCAGTCTTTCCCAGTTTTCCGAGGATAAATTTGCTCGCCGTCTCCAGCGCCTTTGGGTCTTTTACGCTGCATTCCACGCCGTTGTCGATGCACCATTTCACCAGCGTTTCCATGGCGAGGTTGCCCTTAGGGCTGTTGGCATACGGGCAGCCGCCCAGCCCGCCGGTGGAGGCATCGAAAATGCGGATGCCGAGCTCATAGGATTTCGCCACGTTGATGATGGCATTGCCGAACGTATCGTGGAAATGCATGGCAATATGCGATAGCGGCACGTCATGTCGCTCTAGCGCTGCGATCACTTCGCCCACCGGGCCGGGCTTGGCGATGCCGGTAGTGTCGCCCAGCGAAACCTCGAAACACCCCATTTCCAGCATTTGTGCGGCGCGGTTCGCCGCTTCCGCGGCATTGAACGGCTGGTCGCTGTAGCCGAAAACGGTAGAGAGATAGCCGCGCACGCGGATGTGCGCCGAGATCGCCTCGTCGATCACCGGCTCGATATCCTTGAAAGACTGGTTCACCGAGGTGGCGTTGATGTTGTAACGCGCAAAGCGCTCCGATAAGGCAAGAAACACCGCCACTTCCTTCGCACCCACGGCAATCGCGCGCTCCAGCCCCTTCAGGTTCGGCACGAGGTAGGAGAAGGTGAGGTGCGGAAACTGCCCCTGCACCTTTTGGAGTTTTTCCGCCACCTCGCCAGAATTGGCCATGGCCGGCACGGCGGAAGGTTTCACAAAGCTGCCCGCTTCGATGCGGCTTAAGCCCGTGGCCGCCAGCCGCAGGATGTATTCCACCTTGTCCTGCGCTGTCAGCGTTTCGGCATTGGGCTCGTTCTGCAGGCCGTCCCGCGCGCTGACGTCAACAAGCTGGATAGGGTCTTTTTTCGTCATGGCACAACCCGCACCAGTTCCGCACCCTCGGCCACCATCTCGCCTTCCTTCACCAGCACGGCTTCCACTTTTCCATCACTGCCGGCGGAGAGGGTAAGCTGCAGCTTCATCGCCTCCAGCATCACCAGCGCCTGCCCTTTCGTGACCTTGTCACCCTTTTTCACCAGCACCTGCCGCACCGCGCCCGGCATGGGCGCCACCGGCGAAAGTGCGACCGTGCCGCTGCTCGCTGCGCCTGCCAGCGCCGGCGAAACCTTGGCTTCCAGCGCACCCAGCTGCACGCGCGTGCCGCCTTTGCTCGTCGCCGCCACCGTGCCGCCGAGTTTACGCAACCCATCCTCCAGCACCACGCTGCCGTCCACGAGGCGCTGGCCGGTGAAGTGATACGCTTTGCCATTCAGCTTAAAGCGCACTTCGCCGGGTTTTTTCTCCACAGCCTCCAGCGTTATGGCATTGCCTTCAACATGGAGAGTTGTCATTTCACCCTCCTTGCGTTGGTCCACGCCGATTGCTCGGCACCCGCCGCCGTGGCCACCGTCGCGCGCGTATTGCCCGCGAACAGCAGGTGTGCTGCTGCCAGCCGCGCCAGCTCATCATCCGATAATTTTTTGGCTGCGATTGCCTCGGCGTTGCGCGTAATAAAATCCGTGGAAAGCTTGCCGTCGCGGAACGGCTTGGAATCCAGCACCCGCACCAGGAAGGCGCGGTTGTTGGTTACCCCGCTCACCCGTGCTTCGTTCAGCGCCGCCAGCAGGCGGTTAATCGCCGCCTCGCGCGTTTCACCCCAAGCGGAAATCTTAGCGAGCATCGGGTCATAGCGCGAGGAAACGCGGCTTTCGCCCTCATACCCGCTCTCGCAGCGTACATGCGGCAGATGCGGCAGGCTGAATGCCGCCAAATCTCCCGGCGCGGGGAGGAAATTCTTTTCCGGGTCTTCCGCGTAAAGCCGCACCTCCACCGCGTGCCCGCGCGGCTGGATGAGCTTGCGCGTCAGCGGCAGCGTCTTGCCGCGGGCCACATCTATCTGCAGCTGCACCAAATCCAGCCCCGTCACCATCTCGGTCACCGGGTGCTCCACCTGCAGGCGGGTGTTCATTTCTAAGAAATAAAACTCGCCGCTTGCATCCAGTATGAACTCCACCGTGCCCGCGCCCA
>CAZUKF010000122.1:0-6401 GCA_964620765.1 uncultured Rickettsiales bacterium
AGCGCGGCAAGGTCGCGTGCGGTGACATAGTGTTTGTCGTCCGGCCAGCCGGTGGAGTTCATAAAATGGCTGACCTTCATGCCGAGCTCGGCGGCCATTTTGTTCATCTCTTTTGCAAATTCTTCTTCCGTGCCGCTTAAGCCCTCAGCCACGGTGACGCAGGCATCGTTACCGGACTGGATGATGATGCCCCGGATCAAATCTTCAACGGCCACCTTGTCGCCGACATGGATGAACATTTTTGAGCCCTGCATGCGCCAGGCTTTTTCGCTTACCGGTAGCAGGTCCGTCATCTTGATGCGGCCTTCCTTCAGGCGCTGGTCCAGCAGGTAGCTGGTCATGAGCTTGGTCATGGAGGAAGGCGCCATGCGCTCCGTGCCCTTTTTGTCCAGCAGCACGGCGCCGGTGTCGTAATCTATCATGTAGGCGAAGCTGGCTTTGGTATCGACCTCCGCCGCGGCGGCAAGCACCGGTAACAGTACGAGTGCAAGGAAGAAAAAGAGACGCAACATCCTATTGCTCAATGACGCGTGCTCCCGCCGCGCCGGCGGCCACAGCGTCGCTTACATGCCTTTGTGCGCGCTCGCGGCTGACGAACGGCCCGACGCGGACACGGTACCAAGTTTGGCCACTGACTGAAACTGGACGCTGGTCAACCTCTGCAATATTTTTCAGCTTGTTGGCAAGTTTACGTGCATTCTCTTCTGAAGAGAAGGAGCCGGCCTGGATGAACCATTTTCCACCTAGTTCGGCAGGTTCGGGAATTTGCTTCGCCACTTCGGCGCCGCTCGATGGCGAGAGCCTCGCCTTTTTCTCCGGCTCCTTCAGCGTGGGCGGTGGCGGCTCTGTGATGGCCTCCGAGCTGGTGTCGATGCGCTCTTCGCTTTCCGCCTCTTCTGCTTGCTGTTCCATTTCTTTTTGCGGGTGGAGAATTTTGGCTTCACCCTTTCCGCCCTTGCCGATGGGCTTCCCGTTTTTGGTGAGGCGCACAATTTTAGGTTGCAGCGGCGGGCGCACTTCTTCCGGCACAGGTTCTTCGCGTGTTACAGCGGGCTTTTCCACCTCCTCGGCATTGGCATCACTCACCACGCGGAAACGCGGTTCAACGGGCCGGAATTTTAGGTCTTCCGTCTTGATATCATTGCTGGCCACCGAAGTGATCGGTGCCGAAGACTTCACCTGCGGCGCGGGGTCGCGCGCCACCTGCACGCCGTCATAGCCGCCGCGCGAGCCCTCATCTTCGTCGGGTGCATACGGGTCATTCTTCGCGAACTGGATATCCTGTGTTTCGATATGGCGGTTGGCCCAGTACTGCTCGGTTTCATCCTTCAGGTACTGCACGCGCACGCGCGCAAGGCCGCTCACACCCAGCTTCTTGGCCGAAGCGCGGGAAAGGTCGATCAGCCGGTTATCCTTGAAGGGGCCGCGGTCGTTGATGCGTACGATGGCGCTTTCGCCGCTTTCCAGGTTGGTCACACGCACCAGCGAGGGCATGGGCAGCGTGGGGTGCGCGGCGGTGAGCTCGTCCTGGTCAAACCGCTCACCGTTGGCGGTGTTCTTGCCGTGGAAGCCGGGGCCATACCACGAGGCCATGCCGGTGCGGTCATAATGCGGGTCATATTCGGGGTAGTAGGTCTGGCCGCTGACGCTATACGGCTTGCCCACCTTCACGCCATTGGGCACGTGCCCGCCCTGCTGATTGCCGCATGCGGAAAGGGTTAGGGCAAGCCCCACGAGCGCTATGATTTTTTTCATCAACTCCCCTTGATGATACTGTCGGCAAGCATGCCGACGGCCGTTGCAAAATAGCGCGAACGGTTCCATCTTAGCAAGACGTTAAAATTGTCCCCGGGATTTTTTTTGCTGCCCCACCCCTTCTGGCCGTTCCAGCCTTCGGAGCTGAGATAGTTGGCGATGGAGGCAAATACATCAGCCTTCGTGCCCCAGATATCTTTCTTGCCGTCGCCGTCATAATCCACGGCGTAGCGCAGGAAGCTGGTGGGCATGAACTGGCACTGGCCCATGGCCCCGGCCCATGAGCCTTCCATGTCCGGCACGCTGATATGCCCCTGATCAAGAATGGTGAGCGCGTTGAACAGCTCCTTGCGGAAATATTCGCTGCGACGGCCGTCATACGCCAGCGTCGCCAGCGCCTCGATGATGGAGAAATTCCCCATCCGCTCGCCGAAATTGCTCTCAATGCCCCACAGCGCCACGATATATTGCGGCTGCACGCCGTATTCCCGGCTTACCTTGTCCAGCAGCTCGCGGTTTTCTTCGTAAAGTTCCTGCGCCTTGTTGATCCGGCTTTCGGGCAAGACGTTCTGCAGGTATTTCTGCATCGTCATCGTGCTTTCGGGCTGCTTGCGGTCCAGCTCAATGACACGGTCAATGGGAGAAATGCCGTCCAGCGCTTCATCCACCAGCGCCGGGCGGAGGCCTTTCTGCACGGCTTCGTCGCGCAATTCAAAGAGCCAGGTTTCAAAAGGCTGTTCATTAGCCGCAGCGGGCAGCGGGGAAAGCGCGATTGCGGCGATTACAATACGATGTATAAAACGCATGTGCCGAGACTCTAGCGAAGAGGCAAAGATTGACAAGTAAAATTAAAATGCCGCCTGCCTGCGCGAAGCCGGAGCTTCGCTTCGGCGTAGGCAGGCCGGTAACGATGCGCGAAAGCCTCGCGGGTGAATGCGCGGCGCATCTTTCCATTTTCCCTGCAAAGAGCGTGGTGGTCGCCGACAGCAACACGCATGCTGTACTGGGCGCGCGTGTGGCGCAGGAGCTGGGTGTGCCCGCCGTGGTATTAGCCGGCACCGTGAAGCCGGATGAAGAAACCGCCGCCCATATATTAAAAGAAACAGGCAATGCCGAAGCGCTGCTCGCCGTGGGCAGCGGCACCATCAGTGATCTGTGCAAATACGCCGCTTCGAAAGCGGGCAAGCCGTATGCCATGTTTCCCACCGCGCCGTCGATGAATGGTTACACCTCGGCCAACGCTTCTATTATAATAAACGGGCTAAAAACTTCGGTCCCCGCCGGCCTGCCCGCGAGCGTGCTGTGTGACATGAGCGTGATCACTTCCGCACCTCCTCGCCTCATCCGCGCAGGGCTCGGAGATTCCGTGGCTCGCCCAACCGCGCAGGCAGACTGGCTGCTTTCACACCTGATGAAAGGCACGGAATATGACGAGCGGCCTTTCGAGTTAGTCAAACCTTACGAGAAAGAATTGTTTGAAAGCGCGCGCAAGGAGGAAATTCAGGTCGAGCTTTTGATGCACACGCTGCTCGCTTCCGGCTACGGCATGACGTTGGCAGGCGGCAGCTACCCCGCCAGCCAGGGCGAGCACATGATCGCGCATGCCTATGAAATGTTGTTCGGGCCGCAGGATGCCTATCACGGCGAGCAGATCGGCGTCACCACGCTCACCATGGCGCATCTGCAGAAAAAACTGCTGAACAAACTGCCGCCCCTGATCGCCGAGCGCATCCGCGCCGTCATGCTCTCAGCCACTTATATAGAGTCGGTGCTGAAACGCTCCGGCTGCCCCACCACGCCGCGCGAGCTGGGCTGGAGCGACGAGAATTACAAAAAGGCCATCGAAAAAGCGCCCGCTACGCGCGACCGCTTCACGTTTTTGAGTCTTTAGTCGTAAGAGAAACGTAGCAGCGCAGTACAGACGAGGCAGGCAAGCGGCACCGCGATCAGCGACATGCCAAACAACAGCGCATACGCCCCGCCCCTGCCCGCTTCCGCCACGAAGATCAGCGGCGGGATGAAAAGCGGCAGCACCACCAGCGCCTGCGTGATGCCGCCGCGCGTCAGCGCCGCCCCCAGCGCGCCGACGGCGCAAAGCGCGGGCGTGGCCAGCAGCAGCGCCCATGCAAGCTGCGTGGCCGCTTCCCCGGGCAGCCCGCCCATCAGCGCCAGCAACGGCGCGAGCAGGATCAGCGGCAGCGCGCTGGCCACCCAGAAGGCGGCGAGCTTGGCCAGCACCAGCCATTCCAGCGTGGTGCCGGAGAGCATGTATTGCTCCAGCGTGCCGTCCTCGGCGTCGCGCTCAAACAAGTTGGGTAGCGAAAGCAGGCAGGAGAGCAGCACAGCCACGGCGGCAATGCGCGCTGCGTGTTCATGCAGCGCCACCGGCCCGAGCGAGAAAGCAAACACCGCGAACACCATCAGGCAGAAGGCCAGCGCCGCAAACGCCCCGCCCCCGCGCCGGAAGGCGAGTTTTACGTCGCGCGTAAAGATCAAATATATCATGCATTACAGACGGATATGATTGTCATATTATTTTAAACTACTTAGAGACGACATGATGTTAAGATCAAGCAAATGTATACCCAAATAATCAAGAGGCGTTATGGCTGGTGATATTGATGCAAAAAAATTAGAAGAGATTCTTGATAGAGGTTTTAAGGCTGCAATAGAAAAAGGTAGGCTGGATCCCCAAAAAAAGGAAGACGAGATTGCATTACGCCAGAACACTTCCGCATTACTGAAAGGTGCTGAGAAAGAAGTGGCGGCATATATCAAAGCTGTAGAAGAATGGCATAAGCATATGGCTACGGCAAAGGAAACGATTTCTCCTCAGCGTGCAAAAACATATGATCCAATGTATGCTTTTGTCCCGTTTGTTGATGTTCCTGAATTTAGTGTGACGGAAGAAAATGGAAAATTTTATTATGTTGACGGGGATCACAAGAAAATAGGCGAAGTTCCTAAAGAAAGCGAATACACGACAGACCAGAAAAAAGAGCAAAAGTTAGATGAAGCCCTTCAGACAGCAAAAAAGAATCTTGATAAAGCAATCGCTGAAAATTACCGCAGACTCACAGCGGATAAAACAATTCCGGACAAACATATACCTGACTCTTATGTCCTTTACCCCGTGTTAAGCGCATATGTAGGCAACGAGATCGATGTAGGTATAAACAAACCCCTCAATAAATTTCGCAAGCAATATGAAAAAGAGATTTTGGAAGCAAAGAAAACTCAGAATGCAGAGGATATTGAGGCCTTGGTAAAAAAACTCGGCGATGAAGCTGCAATTAAGGCTCTACCTGCATTTGAAAGAGAAAGAGTTTTAGTAAGATTTGGAAATCAAATTCGAGTGAGAGCTAAAGAAGTACATCCACCCCTACCTAAAGGGAAAGACGAAAAGAAAGAGCCGCCTGTAGCAATGGGTGAAGAGTTCCATGGGGCAATAAATGCGGTAAGGCTCGCTGCGGCGAATTATGAAAGTGATGGTTCTCCGGCAAAACCCAAGCTCCCTCAAAGGGGGGAAACTTTTCTTAAATTTTAACGCCAGCTCACGGCGCAAAATCCTCTATCTCCAGAATATGCGAAGGCTGGGCCGAGCGCATGGTGTGCGACGCCGCGATCACGATGCCGTCATGCTTCACGCGGGTTTCAATCAGCCCCGCCACCAGTGCCACCGCTTCCGGATCCAGGAAATTGGTCGGCTCGTCCAGCAGCCAGACTTGCGCGCGCGAGAGCAGCAGCCGTGCCAGCGCCACGCGGCGCTGCCAGCCGGAGGAAAGCTGGTAAGCAGGCACATCGCGCTTGTTCTCCAGCCCGAAGAAATGCAGCGTCGGCTCCAGCATCGGTTCTGCGTTGTCGATCCGCGCCCAGAAGGCAAGGTTCTCCTCCACCGTGCATTCCGCCTTCACCGCGTTGCGGTGGCCCACGTAAACCAGCTCTTTTTTGAATTCGGCGCTGCCCTGCACGGGCTTGCCTTTCCACTCCACGCTGCCCGCTTCAGGCTGGGCCAGTCCCGCGAGAATGCGGATCAGGCTGGTTTTGCCGCTGCCGTTGGTGCCCTTGAGCAGCAGGAACCCGCCCGGCGGCAGGCAGAAGCCGAGTTCCTTGAAAATAACGCGCCCGCCGCGCGTGCAGGTGACCGCGTCGCAGCTCAGCATTGCAGCCAGATTTTAAGCATTTGTTTACCTCCGGGAGCGGAACGCAGGGCTATCTATAGCAAACAGGCGGTGTTTAGGTAGAAAAAAGCGTATATAAAGAGTATCAGTAAGGTTGCCTTAACGATTACCCTCTAAGAATGAAGTACATCAAAGAGTTACGTTTAGGAGAAGACCCGTGGAACGTGAACCGCTGAATTCATTCGGAGCGCTGAAAGAAATTTCCGCCGGGGGCAAGACCTACCGGTATTACGATCTGCACATCGCCGCGCAGGCGCTGAAGATGGATCTCGGCAAGCTCCCCTATTCACTTAAAATCCTGTTTGAAAATCTTTTACGCTTTGAAGACGGCACCAGCGTCACCAAGGACGATATCAAGGCCTTTGCCGAATGGCTGAACAAAAAAACCTCCGACCGCGAGATCGCCTACCGCCCGGCCCGCGTGCTGATGCAGGACTTCACCGGCGTGCCGGCTATCGTCGACCT
>CAZUKF010000123.1:0-6395 GCA_964620765.1 uncultured Rickettsiales bacterium
ACCGCATCGGCGGCAAGCTTTACGACTACCTGCCCTCCTCGCAGAAGCTGCAGGCCGAGACCGAGCCGGTTTATGAAAGCATCGAGGGCTGGTCCGAGAGCACGCGCGGTGCGCGCCGCTGGGCGGATCTTCCTGCCGCCGCCATCAAATACATCCGCCGCGTCGAAGAGTTAATCGAGTGCCCGGTTGCACTTCTCTCGACAAGTCCGAACCGTGAGGATACTATCATGGTGCCTGATCCTTGCGCTGATTAGCACCGCTCCCCAAGAATTCCCTCCCCCTGAAAGGGGGAGGATCAAGGTGGGGGTCCTCTCTCATCCGCACTGCGCTGCACCAGACCCCCCCCCTAGCCTCCCCCTTTCAGGGGGAGGAAAAGAGAATTAAATGGTAGCCGCAGCAGCAGCCACCGCCGCGGCCAACACGGCCCTTGATGCCGCACGCCCCACCACCAAAGAATACGAGGAAATGCACGAGGAGCTGCTCCGCGTCCTCGCGGGCATCCCCAAAGACAGCGACGGCAACGTCCCCAACCGCGTCGCCGGTTATTACAACATCCGCACAGACCAGCCACTACCGGAGCTGGACACCGCTCTTGCCCGCGCCTTCGCGGCACAGGATGAGCGCGACCCCAACCGCTCCCTCTACGCGCTGGTCTGCAGCCACAAGATGCCCGTGCGCGGCCACATCATCAAGGCGCTCACGGGCGCGTCCATCCCCAACTACGTCACGCTGCACGCGCACGGCATGGCACAGCTTTCCGGCACGCCCGGCCGCCGCGTCGTGCTGATTTATGACCGCCCCAAGGGCAAATCCTTGAACTCCATCCTCGCGGAAAAGGGCTCGCTCTCCGAGCAATTCATCGCCGAGCACGTGGTGGCGCCGCTGGCCGGCATCATCCAGCACTTCGCCGAGCTCCATATCTCGCACGGCCGCATCAACCCGGATAATATCTTCTTCTCCGAAGTGCTGACGCTGGGCGAATGCGCCGCCGAGCCCTGCGGCTACTCGCAACCCTACCGCTTTGAGCCGCCCGAGCGCGCACAGGCCGTGCCCTCCGGCAAAGGCGAAAGCACCGCGGTGAATGACGTGTTTTCGCTAGGCGTGCTGGCGGCGTATTTGCGCCTTGGCCCGCGCCTGTTCGAAAAAGCCCCCACGCAGGAGCAGCACATCACCCGCCTGCTGCGCGACGGCTGCTATGTCGCCTTCACCGGCAATATCGAGTTCTCCGAGCAGATGGTAGACCTGCTCCGCGGCACGCTGCTCGATAACCCCAAGGAGCGCTGGACATGGCAGCAGCTCAAGCCCTGGGCCAAGGGCCGCCGCTACAACATGCTGGCGCCATCGCTGGCCGCCATCGCCACCCGCCCCTTCCAGGTGGACAACGATGAATATTACAATCTCCGCGGCGTCAGCCACGCGCTCTACAACAGCTGGGACCTGGCCGCCCGCGTGCTGCAGGCCGGCACGCTCATCCGCTGGCTGGATATGAGCGCGCGCCGCAAGGAAATCGCCGACATCCTGCGCCGCGCCCACCTCTCGCTCGGCGGCGCCAGCACCGCCCGCACCACGCACCAGAACAACGAGCTCACCGCCCGTATCCTCACGATCCTAGATCCGCAGGCGCCTCTCTCCATGAAGGAAGTGCGCGCCCATCCCACCGGCATCGGCCCGGTGATGGCGGAAGGTTACCGCACCGCCGCGCCGCATTACGTGCAACACTGCATCGAGATGATCGACCAGGGCACGCCGACCGTCTGGGCAGACATGTACCGCCGGCGCGAGGAAGAGCCGCCGGGAGACGTCACCAACGCCCTCTGGCTGCTGGACCGCATGCGCGTGATCCTGCGCATCCCCGGCCTCGGCTTCGGCGTCGAGCGCATGCTGTATGACCTGAACCCGGACCTGCCCTGCCAGAGCCCGCTGCTCGAGGGTTACGCCGCCTCCAACCTGAAAGACCTGCTGCTTTCGCTCAACCAGGTGGCCTATGAAAAAGCGCGCGACGAACCACCGTTTGATCGCCACATCGCCGGCTTCATCGCCGCCAAGCTTAGCCTGGGGCGTGAGTCGCAGCTCTCGGAATACCAGTCCGTCTCGCGTTTCGCCCGCCACAAGAGTTTCATCATGCTGCGCATGCTGGAGCAGGCGCATGATGCCTGCGGCAAGCCGCGCGTGCCCGCGCTCACTGCCTGGATCGGCATTGACCTGCTGATTGCCGTCGAGTTGTTCCACAGCAAGAGCGCCCGCAGGCAGCTGCGCACCGGCATCCGCCAGCTGGCCGAAAGCGGCGTGGTGAGCCTGCTCAGTTCATTTGTCAACCAGAAGGCCTTCGCCGACACGGAGATCAATGGCTTCCGCGACGCGGTGGAAGGCTATTGCCGCATGACGCTGGAAATCACCGCCCTGCGTGACCGCCGCCAGCAGCGCCGCGCCGCCTCCATCGCCGGCTATGCGGTGGCCAAATACATCGCCCATATGGGCCTCATAGTGGTGTGCTTCATTGTGCTCAAGGAGTACGCGCTACGATGAAACACACGCTGCACCACCTGATTATCGCCGTCCTCAGCGTATTGGGCATTGTGCTGCTCAACGTCGGCTTCATCTTCCTGCTGCTGGGCTTCCTGCCCACGCTGGTGGCGTATTTCGTGGATGAAACACCGCGCAAGGATCTCTACAAAACCGTGCGCGCCACCAACCTCGCGGGCATGCTGCCGGCGCTGGCTGCTATGACCAAAACCTCCTACCCCGGCGCCAGCCTGCAGATTGCCATGAGCAACCCCAACACCTGGATGATGGTCTACGGCAGCGCCGCTATCGGCTGGGTGCTGATCTGGCTCTGCCGCTGGATTGCCTATCTTTCCGGCCTTGCCGCCGGTGAAGCGCGCATCATCCTGCTGGAGCGGGCGCAGGAAGATCTTGCCGAAGAATGGGGCGACGAACTGAAAGAATACGTGATCACCAGCGATGGCGGCCCGCCACCTGCGGCATAAGGGGGGATTGGGCGTTGGGCTTTAGGGATTAAGATTACTACTCCCCAATCCCTAATCCCCAAAGCCTACTGCCCTACTATCCACCCGCCGCCCACAACTTTTTCTCCATCGTAAGCCACGCACGCCTGCCCCGGCGAAACCGCGCCTTCGGCCTCCGCTAGTATCACCCGCGCCCGCCGGTTATCCAGCCGCTCAATGCGCGCGGGCACGCCCTTGTGCATAGAGCGCAGCTTCACCGTCACGTCATTCGCACTGCCCAACCAGTTGCAATCGCGGATGGAAAATTCATGCACCAGCAGCGCGCTCTTCGGCCCCACGATCACCCGCTTTTTATCGGCATCCAGCTTCACCACGTAAAGCGCCTCCTCGCTCCCGCCGCCGAGGCCTTTGCGCTGCCCCACCGTGTAATGAATAATGCCCTCGTGCCGGCCCAGCACGCGCCCGTCCATGTGCATGATATCGCCGGGGTCGCACGCACCGGGCCGCAGTTTCTCCACTACACGCGCATAGCCGCCGCTGGGCACAAAACAAATATCCTGGCTGTCTGGCTTGTCTGAAACGGCAAGCCCGAACCGCGCCGCCAGCGCGCGCGTCTCCGCCTTGCTGGCCAGGTGCCCCAGCGGAAAGCGCAGAAAATCAATCTGCTCCTGCGTGGTGGCAAACAGGAAATAACTCTGGTCGCGTCCGTGGTCCGCCGCCCGATGCAGCTCCGCCTTCTCACCGAATTTGCGCTGCACGTAATGCCCGGTGGCCATACAGTCGGCATTCAGCTCGCGCGCCACGCCCAGCAGGTCACGGAATTTGACGGACTGGTTGCACTTCACGCACGGAATCGGCGTCTCGCCCGCTAGATACGCATCGGCGAACTCCTCCATCACCTCCTGCCTGAAGCGGCTTTCGTAATTGAGCACATAATGCGGGATGCCGATCTGCTCGGCCACGCGCCGCGCATCATGAATATCCTGCCCGGCGCAGCACGAGCCCGGCTTATTCACCGCCGCCCCGTGATCATAAAGCTGCAGCGTCACACCGACGGCGTCATACCCTTCGTCCTTCAACAGCGCCGCCACGGCGCTTGAATCCACCCCCCCGCTCATGGCCACGACCACGCGGGTATCGGCGGGGGATTTGTTGATATGCAGTGAATTCATAGGGGGGTGTATTTACTATAAAAACTTAATAATTACAAGGGAACTAGCGTGGGCGGCTTTCTTCGTTTTCAAAGACCGCATCATCGCGCGATGCTAAATGCACACCTTTAGCGGTAGAGTTACTTTTTCTGAGCGCATAAACATACCCCCGCTTGTTAAGCGCCAGGAGTGCCGAGCGAATTTCCGGATCGACTTTATTGGCATCATCATGCGGCAAGTCGTAAACATTTTGATCCAGCAACTTAGCTAGAGTGGTGGTTTTCAAGCAATCATACGCTTCCGTGTAGAGCACCGAGCGTGGGTTGATATTGCGGCGTTCGGCAATCAACCATGTGCGTATATCGCTCACATCTCTCCACTGGCGCAGAAATCCAGGCACGGTGATATCATCCGGATCCTCAGGGTCATACGGCTTCTCTTTGTGAGCTGCCTTTAGCGCCTTTCTAAGCAATTTCTGCTGCGCTTCCTTATCTACTTTAGCCGGATCCGGCAGGGCGTGCAAACTTTCTGCGCTAGCTTGCGTACTTGCGGAACGCGCATATTTCACGCCTCTCTCGTTCAGGCTCTTTAGTAATTTCCGCAGTTCAGGCTCCACCCCTTTTTCTCCACCCGGCAGCCGGTGATAGTTGGCATCCATCAGTTCATTAAATTTATCCTCGGTAATCCCGTGGTGCCTTTCTCTTCCCACATGTTGTGGAATACCGCGCATTTGCGCCATTTCATGGCTCTTAATACCGTTTGCTTTGCGCCAACGCTCTAGAAACTCCGTAATATTCATATCTTCCGGATCGTCGGGGCTATAAATCTCCCCACGCTTCACTACCTCTTCTGCGTGCGCAAGCAGCGCTTTCTGCTGCGCCTGTTTAATGTGCTCCTGGCTGGGAGGCGGGGGCACCTCGTGAGGCGCACGCTCATGTTTACGGCCTCTTTCATTCAGCTCGTTCAGTAAGGAAACTATTCGGGGTTGCACTTTCCCGTCTTCTCCCAGCGGCAGGGAATAGGCATTGACGGCAAGAGTTCTCTGGAGCCAGTCAGGCGCCAAGCTATAACCACGCTCAGATTTAAGGGTGAGCGCTTTCGACGTATTTTGCTTATCCATTACATTACGTAGCGGGATGCCTTCATCCTCCCGCCACTTTTTCAGAAACCCCGGCAGCGTAATATCCCCCGGATTTTTTGGGTTATACGCTTCCCCCAACGCTACCGCCGTCTTTGCCCGATAGATAAGTTCTCTAAGATCATGCATCCTGTCCCGCGCCTCCGCTTTTTCATCAACAGGCTCCTTGGGAACAGACCTGCGCGTCTGGTCGGGCAGATCCTGCAGCATATGCAGCACGTCGTCGGACCAGCCCTGGTCAGACGCAATGAACGGCAGCAACGCACGCAGCCGCTTGGGCGGCACGTATTGAGCAAACTCTTCGCTCAGGCGGCGCTGAGCAGTCTCAACATGATGTTGCTTGGCAAGTTCGAAGAGATACTCATGCGATTTCCAATCTGTAAGCAGCACCCGTAAAGTAGAAACCATCGTCGGCAATTCGCTGCTACCGGGCTTTGCCTTATTGGCCGCGATCTTCAAATTCATCGCCCGCGCGAAAGCATCCAGGCTCTCATGCGGGAAGAGCAGGGTTTCATGCTTTTCCGGCTGAAATGAAGATTCAATGTTTGATGTAAGGCCAAATTTCTTGAGAAAGATGTTGGCATACTCATAGTTCACCGCCATGTAAGTTTTATTGCCGGAGTGCCACTCGGACTCCGGCAAGTGGAAAAGATTCTCGGTCAGAATTTTGTGCGCATGGTGCCGGGGCAGTATGCGATCAAGCTCATAAAAACCGTAGGCAGCCTGGGTGATGCCTAATTGCTTCGCTAATTCTGTTTCATACCACGCGGAAATAACTCGTAAGCCCCGCAAGAAGTCCTGGGGATTGATCTGGTCTTCGTGCTCAAACATCCACGCCTGCCAAACGGCCATCTCTTCTTGATGCCGCTTGTAATAATTGACATCAGCACGCGTATTATGCCGATACCCTTTTTCTGCATTCTCGTGATGCTCCCCCGGAATATAGGTAGAGCGCTTCCTGATCCTCGGCAATGCAGCGGCCCTCGTATTATCGTAAGCGGGAAGGTTCTCCGCGTAAGCATAAATAACATCACCAAATTTTTCAGCTGCGTCAGGCGCCTCCATGGCAAGATGACACTCCGGCAGGCCGTCGTTCACCTCCATATGGCAAACTGCGCCGCCATCAAGCTCTGTGCCGGC
>CAZUKF010000124.1:0-6222 GCA_964620765.1 uncultured Rickettsiales bacterium
GCTTGATCACCGAAGGCGCGCGCGGCGAGGGCGGCTACCTCGTCAACTCCGAGGGCGAGCGCTTCATGGAGCGCTACGCCCCGGCGGCCAAAGACCTCGCCAGCCGCGACGTGGTGAGCCGCGCCATGACCGTTGAAATCCGCGAAGGCAGGGGTGTGGGGCCGAACAAGGACCACATCTACCTGCACCTTGATCATCTCGATCCTGAAATCCTGCACGAACGCCTGCCCGGTATTTCTGAGAACGCCAAGATTTTCGCGGGCGTGGATGTCACCAAGCAACCCATCCCCGTGCTGCCCACCGTGCATTACAACATGGGCGGCATTCCCACCAACATCCACGGCGAGGTGCTGACGTTTAGGGACGGCAACGCCGAGAGCGTGGTGCCCGGGCTCATGGCCATCGGTGAGGCGGCCTGCGTTTCCGTGCACGGTGCCAACCGGCTGGGCTCCAACTCACTCTTAGACCTCGTGGTGTTTGGCCGCGCTTCCGCCATCCGCGCGCGCGAAATCGTCTCCGCCGAAGCGGGCAAGCCCGCGGTGATGAACGGTGCGGCGGTAGATAAAGTCCTCACGCGCTTTGATCGCATCCGCCACGCTTCCGGGCCTGCGCGCACCTCGGAAATCCGCCGCAACATGCAGCGCTGCATGCAGGACCACGCCGCCGTGTTTCGCGACCAGAAATCCATGGCTGAGGGCGTCAAGAAAATGACGGACGTGTGGGAGAGCTTCTCCGAGCTTTCCATCACCGACCGTAACCTCATCTGGAACAGCGATCTGGTGGAGGCGCTGGAGCTTGATAATCTGCGCTCTCAGGCGCTGATCACTATTGCTTCCGCACTCAACCGACGTGAAAGCCGCGGCGCGCACGCGCGCGAAGATTTCCCCGAGCGCAATGATTTGCACTGGATGAAGCACACCTATTGCTGGCTGAACAACGAGGGCAAGGCGCACATGGAATACCGCCCCGTGCACCTGCACACGCTCTCCAACGAGGTGGAGCCCATCCCGCCCAAGGCGCGGGTGTACTAGCCGCTAATTTTCCTATGCAGTAGAATAGTTCCGGTTTATAAACAACTTGTTCACTTAGTTGGGGCCGGTACGATGATCACCTTGATAAAAGGGGGCGCTATGCAGCCGCAAGATCAACTTTCAAGTCCATCATCACTGGTAGGTACCGTGCGGCGTTTCGGTCCGTTGGGGCCTGCTTATCAGGTAACCGGGATTGTGAGTAATGGCCGTATGGAAGATACCCTTCTTCGCATTCACGTATTAGAAAGCGAAGAAGATGCAGATTACCCTGCTCCTCTGGCCTTGCTTGATCCGGAGGCGTAAGCTAGCGAGATATAATGTTCGGATTATTTGATCCTCCTCGCATAAAAATCCGGAAACGTTTACCCGTGAATGCCCATCCTTGGTTTGATGATTTTTTAAGTACACTAAATGTGTATCTGACGATTCAAGGCGGCGCTTTTTTTTCTCCTAATGATAAAGAATGCGCCATCGGAACGATTATGTCGGTATGGGCTTGTAACACCTGCATGTCAGGGAAATTCCAATTAAGTGACTTCAACTACAGATATGTGCAGAACATGGGACTTAATTGTCACCGCATGCTGGCACCTGCGAACAAAGAGATTGTTACAGGTATGGTTAGCAATCTGATAGAGAGCGGGAGAATCCCGAAAGATATTGTCAAATGAATGGCCAATTATATTCTTTTTCTTTCGTCATTCCCCGAGTTTTGCGCAGCAAAACTATAGGGGAATCCATCTATCGTGCGCACGTTGCCATGGATCGCCCTATAATCGCTTTAGCGATTCGGGCGATGACGGTGATGGTCGTTTTATTAATACTAACCGCCTGCAGCAAGCCCACCACCTACCGCCCGGAAATTTCGCAGGCGGAGATCAACGCCGAGGAAACGCAGCAGCAACTGATGGTAGAGGAAGCCGCGAAAATGGGCGGCATGCCGCGCCCGTGGCGCAACCGCCCCGGCATGAATAAATCCTTCCAGCAGGTGGCTTCACGCATTGAAACGGCGGGGGCGAAACTCTGCCAGGAGCTGGGGCTGCCGGCGCAAAAACGCCGCTGTTATTATTTCTTCAGCACCTCCAGCAGCAAGGAAATCAACGCGCACGCAGACGGCGATGACATCGTCATCAACCAGGGCATGCTGCGTTTCGTGAAGGATGATGATGAGCTTGCCCTCGTCATGGCGCACGAGCTTGCGCACAACCTCATGGGCCATGTGGATTCCATGCGCAATAACGCACTGGCGGGCGGTGCGCTCGGCATGCTGCTGGATGCGGCGGCGGCCACGCAGGGCTGGAGCACCGGGGGCGGCTTTACGGATCTGGGCGTGAACTCCGGCAAGATCACTTATTCCGTGGCATTCGAGGAAGAGGCGGATTACGTGGGGCTTTACATTGCCGCCCGCGCGGGGTTTGATGTGTCGCGCGCGGCGGGCCTGTGGCGGCGCTGGTCGGTGGAAGACCCGAAGGGCATGTACGGCTCCTCAACCCATCCCTCGCACGCCTCGCGCTTTGTCGCCATGCAGAAAACCGCTGCCGAGATAGCGGCAAAGCGCAAGATGCGCGTGCCGCTGCTGCCGGAAAGGAATACTTAAGATATGACCGCCAGATCCCTGATCTCTGAAGAATACCGCAAGATGAACGAAAGCCTGCATGAAAGCCGCGTGGATTACGGCACCTCCGGCGCGCGCTGGGCACCGCAGATTTTCCAGCTCGCCAAGAGCCTGAACAGCAAGGACGTGCTGGATTACGGCTGCGGCAAAAGCACGCTGGCGCAGGGCCTGCCGTTTCCCGTGCGGCAGTATGACCCCGCCGTTCCCGAATATTCCGCCATGCCCGCACCCGCGGACGTGGTGGTCTGCACCGACGTGCTGGAACACATCGAGCCGGCGATGATCGACGACGTGCTGGACCATTTGCGCTCGCTCACCAAGAAGGCCGGGTTCTTCACCATCTGCTGCCGCCCCGCCAACAAAACTTTGCCGGACGGCCGCAACGCCCACCTCATCATCCAGCCACCGCGCTGGTGGTTGGATAAATTGTGGGACCGCTTCAGCGTCGGCAGCTTCCACAATGCGCCGGAGGAATTGCTGGTGGTGGTGCACCCGAAATAATCGATCAACTAACGGCTTATAGTTCGCGTGCGCTGCTTTTGCTAAAATAGCAGCATGATGACGCTCGAAGAAATCCGCGCTTTCAAGCCGCAAATCCTGGCCAAGGCCGAGGAATACGGTATTGAGAATGTGCGCGTGGCGCTTCCCGCTGATCCGAATCGTACACGCACTCTGGATGAGGTAACATTGGTTGTCACTCCTAAACCGGCAACAGGCTGGGAGTTTTTCAGTTTTGCCGAGGATCTCGAGCATGAAGTTCTGCAGCGCCGAGTACATGTGCTAATGGATGATTATCCAGCTAATGAATTTTACGGGCCATATATCGGTGGAGTAGTGCCTCTGTGAATATGCCCCAAGATCGCGATTATATATTGCATATGCTGCTTGGCATCATGCGTATCGAGGCGCTTGTTTATGCGGAAATAATACCTCACGCGCTTCCAGCCCGTATTATGGCGCTGCTTAATGAAAGTGCGCGGGCATTTCAGCTTATTTCCATTGGAGAAGCCGCTAGCAATGTTAGAAAAGATTTTCGTGACCTACAGCCCTGGCGCGCTATTATAAACACCCGCAATCGTCTTGCGCATTATCCGTGGTATGTGAACAAGGCTTTTATGGATCGCCTGACTACCCAGCATCTGCCTGTCCTGAAAAAGCAGCTTATTGATATGCTAAGATAATCCACATATCGAATTCTTACAGGGGCTTTATTAAACGTGGCGTATGCAAAGACTTCCGCTGCTCCTGCTTGCCTTTCTCGCCGCCTGCGCCGAGCCCACCACGAGCCGGCCGGGCTATGACCCCGCGGCTGTCACCGCCGAGGCGGCGCGCCAGCAGGAACTGGCCAGGCAGGGCAAGCTGGATTACCCCATCCTTTCCACGGAGCAGGCAAAAGCACGGCTGGAGCGCGTGGCCCCCGGCATCATCCAGCACGGCACGGCGCTGTGCAAGGATATCAACGCCGATACCTGTACCTTCCAGGTAGGTTTACGGGTGGACCCTGCCGTGAACGCCGCGGCGGACGGGGAGAAGATCATCATCAACACCGGCATGGTTTCCTTCGCCACGGATGACGCGGAGCTGGCCATGGCGCTGGCGCATGAATACGCGCACAACCTGCTCAAGCACCCACAAAGCATGGGCATCAACGCCACGGCGGGCGGCATCGCGGGCGGGCTGATCGATGCCATCGCCGCTTCGCGCGGCTATGACACGGGTGACCAGTTCTCGCAGGCCGGGGCGCAATACGGCGCGCTGCGCTACGGCATCGATTTTGAAAAAGAGGCGGATTACGTGGGGCTCTATATCCTCGCCCGCGCCGGGTATGACATGAACAAGGCCACCAATTTCTGGCGCCGCATGTCTACCCATGAACCCAACGGCATTTACGGCGGCAAGACCCACCCCTCCAACCCCGAGCGCTTCGTGGCCATGGAGCAGACGGTAATGGAGATTAACAACAAGAAGGCGGCGGGCCGGCCGCTGGTGCCGGAATTCAAGCCGCAGAAAAAGCGCTTTGGATTTTAAATAAAGCTGGTGTAAAACGGGAGCATGGCTGAACTCCGCTTACCCCCTAATTCCCGCGTGAAAAAAGGCAAGCGCCACAGTGCGCCTCCCACGGCGGATTACGTCCGCGTGTTCAACGTCTACCGCTGGGACCCGGATGATGTGGACCCCGCCACCGGCAAGCCCGGCAACCCGCGCATGGATTCCTACGAAGTGGACATGGACAACTGCGCGCCGATGGTGCTGGACGCGCTGATCAAGATCAAGGATGAGATGGATTCCACGCTCACCTTCCGCCGCTCCTGCCGCGAAGGCATCTGCGGCTCCTGCGCCATGAACATTGACGGCACCAACACGCTCGCCTGCACCAAGCCGATTGATGAAATCAAGGGTGAGGTGAAAATCTACCCGCTGCCGCACATGAGCGTGATCAAAGACCTGGTGCCGGATCTCTCGCATTTCTACGCGCAGTATGAATCGGTAAAGCCCTGGCTGCAGACGGATACACCCGCCCCCGCCAGCCGCGAGCGCCTGCAATCGCCGGAAGACCGCGCCAAGCTGGATGGCCTGTATGAATGCATCCTCTGCGCCTGCTGCTCCTCCAGCTGCCCGAGCTACTGGTGGAACCCGGAGCGCTATCTCGGCCCTGCCGTGCTGCTCCACGCCTACCGCTGGATCATCGACAGCCGCGACGAAGCTCAGCCCGCGCGCCTCGACGACCTCGAGGATCCCTTCAAACTTTACCGCTGCCACACCATCATGAATTGCGCAAAGACTTGCCCCAAGGGCCTCAACCCGGCCAAGGCGATTGCAGAGATCAAGAAAATGATGGTGGAGCGGGTCGTTTAATTGGCCGTTTTCACCCCGTTGAATGAAGCCGAAGCGAGGGAATTCCTTGCGCGCTATGACATCGGCGAATTAAAAAGTCTCACCGGCATTGCCGAGGGCATCGAGAACAGCAATTTCCTTATCACTGTCATGCCGCATTCATTGCGGCATCTCCCGGAATCCAGGGAGACCCCGCAACAAGTGCGGGGTGACAAATTCATCCTCACGCTGTTTGAAAAACGCGTGAAGGCAGAGGAGTTGCCGTATTTCATGGCCTATATGGAGTGGCTGGCAGAGCGTGATATAGCGTGCCCGCAGCCGGTGCAGGACCGCGAGGGCCGCATCCTGCACGCGCTGAAGGAGCGGCCCGCCGCCATCGTGACGTTCCTGGAAGGCAGCGGTGTCGGCAGCATCAAACAGGAGCATATGGCGCCGCTGGGCGAGCTGGCAGCGCGCATGCACCTGGCGGGCGAGGATTTCCCGTACACCCGTAAGAATGGGCTCTCCGTGGCGGGCTGGGAGGCCATCATCGATAAGATCATCGACCGCGCAGACGAAATCCAGCCGGGCCTGCGCGCACTCATCAACGAAGAATTCAATTTTTTAAGCGAGAACTGGCCAGATGATCTGCCCAGCGGGCCCGTGCATGCGGACCTGTTTCCGGACAACGTGTTCTTCCAGCGCGGCAAGCTTACCGGCGTCATTGACTTTTATTTCGCCTGCAACGATGCCTGGGCGTAT
>CAZUKF010000125.1:0-6207 GCA_964620765.1 uncultured Rickettsiales bacterium
TTTCTCGACCAGGCTTTCCAGCACGTCGCGCGTGCGGTTTTCAAAGCCTACCTTGCGTTCCTCGGCGATTTCCGCCACTGCGCCGATGCTGTCCTGCCCGTCGCCGCGCGCCAGCAGGCGGCCATAGGAGTCCACCACCGTTACGCGGCCGCTCTTCAGGCCCGGCACGGAAGCGGCCACGAAATGCGTCACTGCCGCCACTTCACCCTTGGTCAGTTCCTGCCCGCCGCGCAGCTTCAGCGCCACCGAGGCGCTCGGGTCCTGCCGGTCACGGGCGAAAAGCTCGCGCTTGGGGATCACAAGGTGCACGCGCGCCGATTCCACCTGGTTGAAGGCGTTGATCGTGCGCGCAAGCTCACCTTCCAGGGCGCGGATCATGTTTACGTTCATGACAAAGTTGGAGCTGCCGAACGTCTCGGAGCGGTCAAAGATTTCATACCCTACCACGGAGCCGGTGGCGGGTAGGCCGGCCTCGGCCATGTTCATGCGCAGGCGTAGCACACGCTCGGAGGGCACCATGATCTGCGAGCCGTTATTCATGGTTTCATACGGCACACCCAGCTTGCCAAGCTCGGTGATGATCTTGGCGCTGTCGTCCGGCGAGAGATTACTATAGATGGGGGCTAGGGCCGGGGAGGCAATGCGCATCGCGATCATGGAAAAGGCACCGATCAGGGTCACCGCCACCAGCGCCATGAACCCTAGTTTTGCTGTACCGAACCCCCGGAGGGTATTTAGCAAGCCTTCCATAATTCTCCCCTGTTCTTGAGGCCTAATTTAGGCCCACAAGTTTAATTTTAGCTTAATGACCGGAATTTTTTTCCCTGTTGGCGAAAATTTTTATGGTCCCCTGATGTGCCAGAAGTGACAAAAGCGACGCTGTACCACAAGAGAAAAATCGCAGACACGGCAAAATTTTCCTATCTTGCTGATTTTTCTGCGCGGGATTTGATCCGCCTGCGAAAGGATCCATGCACATCCTGTACCAGCGCGGTTACTCACAGGCTGTGGGTAATTTTGAGCTTGAGGAGATAGAGGGTGTTAGAGGAGATACTCACATATCCACAAGGTGTCATCCTGAGCGTAAGCGAAGGATCTACTTCAAGTAGATTCTTCACTTCGTTCAGAATGACAGTAAAAACTAGGCCGCGCGCCGCGCCGCGGGTTGCATGCCCAACACCTCTTCATAGACGCGCAGCGTCTGCCCGCACATCATATCAGAAGTGAAGTTCATCGCGTTCTGCACGGCGAGCTGGCTCATGTGCTCGTAAGTTGCATCATCCAGCTGCAGCGCCGCCTCGATCTGGCGGGTCAGCGCGTTCACGTCGTTCGGCGGCACCAGCCAGCCGGTCTGGCCGTGTAGCACCGTCTCCAGCGCGCCACCGTGATCTGTAGTAATAACCGGTCGCCCCATCGCCTGCGCTTCTAGTGCAACACGCCCGAATGCTTCGGGCTGGGTAGAAGCGGCGACCACGATGCGCGACATGAAATACGCTTCCGCCATGTGCTGTGTCGGGCCCACGAAGCGCACATGCCCTTCCAGCCCCTTTGCCACGATCAGTTCTTCCAGCTGCCGGTGATAATCTTCATGCCCCGTGTCGTCACCCACCAGGAAGGCCTGAAAGTTGCGGTGCGGCAGCTTGGAAAGCGCGTCGATGAAAATATCCTGCCCCTTCCAGCGCGTGATGCGGCCGGGGAAGAGGATCAGCGGCAAATGCTCCGGCACCGCCCAGGCGCGCGCCAGCTCCGCCATGCGCTGCGGGTGCACGCGGGCGAGGTCAAACAGCTTGAGGTCAATGCCCCGGTGAATCACGCGGATGATGCCGGGGTTCACCGCGTAATGCTCTTTAATATGCTCCGCCACGAAATGCGAAACCGCGATCACGCGCTCGCCGCGCGTCATGATGGCGTTGTAGCGGCGCTTGAATTCGTTGCCCGCGTTATAAATACCGTGGAAGGTGGTGACGAAATGCACGCCGGTGCGCTTAGCGGCGTAATAGGCGCTCCATGCCGGGGCGCGTGAACGTGCGTGCACGATGTCTACCCCGCGCTCGCGGATTACGCGCTCCAGCGCGCTGATGTTGGCCATCATGCGCAAGGGGTTCTTGGATTCCACGGGCAGGGTGATGTGCTCGCCCCCGGCATGGCCGATGGAGGGTGTGAGCGGCCCGCCGCTGGAGGCGACCAGCGCCTTGGCCCCGGCCTTCGCCAGTGCCCGGGTAATCTCGATAGTGCCGCGTTCCACCCCCCCGGGCTTCAGCGCGGGAAGGACCTGTAGAACGACGGGCGGTTTGTTGCTATGCATAGTGTCACTTTATAAATGGCATAATCGTTTTTCATGCAACAGCCTTCTTACGTGGAAACGCCCGCTGGGCACCGTTTAGGATATGTCTGCCACACCGGAAAAGAGCCGGGCGTACTGTTTCTCACCGGTTTCAAATCCGACATGGAAGGCAGCAAAGCCCTGGCTTTGGAGGCGCATTGCCGTGAAACGGGCCGAGCGTTTTTGCGTTTTGATTACAGCGGCCACGGCAGCTCTTCCGGCAAGTTCGAGGAGGGCACCATCGGCGCCTGGCTAGCCGATGCCGTCGCCGTTTTAGACCAGTTGACCGAAGGCCCGCAGGTTATCGTCGGCTCCAGCATGGGCGGGTGGATCGCCCTGCTGCTGGCGCTGGCCCGCCCGCAAAGGGTAGCCGGGCTGGTGGGTATTGCCGCGGCGCCGGACTTCACCGAGGAGCTGATCTGGCGCACTTTACCCGGCAACCAGCGCAGGGAGATGGTGGAGCGCGGGTTTATTTCAATCCCCAATTGCTACGGCGAGGATCCCTACATCATCACCCACCGACTGGTGGAGGAGGGGCGCGACCACCTGCTGCTCGGCGCGCCCATCCCCATCCATTGCCCCGTGCGGTTGCTGCATGGCGAAAAGGACGAGGATGTTCCGTGGCAGCACGGGCTGAAGCTGGTGGAGAAGCTGGAAAGCACGGATGTGGCCTTCACACTGGTCAAGGGCGCGGGCCACCGCCTGAGCGAGCCGGAACACTTAAATTTGCTGTGTAATACTGTTGAATCCATATTGCACGGCAACAAAAATCCGGGTAATCATGCGGTCTCCCAAGGAGATAAGTATGAAGCCTGTAAAAAAGCCTAACAATCCAAGATTTTCCTCTGGTCCGACGACCAAGCGCCCCGGCTGGACTCTCGATGCCTTGAGCGGCGCGCTGCTCGGCCAGTCGCACCGCGGCAAGATCGGCAAGGCCAAGCTGGGCGAGGTCATCGACCGCAGCAAGAAAATTCTCGGTATCCCGGCCGACTGGCACCTCGGTATCGTGCCCGCATCGGATACCGGCGCGGTGGAGATGGCCATGTGGAGCCTGCTCGGCCCGCTGGGGGTAGACGTATTCGCGTGGGAAAGTTTCAGCTCCGGCTGGGTGGCGGACGCCAAGAAGCAGCTCAAATTAAAAGACCTCCGCATTTTTGAAGCCGATTACGGCAAGATGCCGGATCTGAAACAGGCCGATTGGGGCCGCGACGTGGTATTCACCTGGAACGGCACCACCAGCGGCGTGCGCGTGACCGACGGTTCATGGATCGCCGCCGGCCGCAAGGGCCTTGCCATCTGCGACGCCACTTCCGCCGTGTTTGCTATGGAAATGCCGTGGGACAAGCTGGATGTCGTCACCTGGAGCTGGCAGAAAGTCATGGGCGGCGAGGCCGCGCACGGCATGCTCGCCATTTCGCCCCGCACCGTTGCCCGCTTAGAAAGCTACACGCCCCCGTGGCCGCTGCCGAAAATCTTCCAGCTCACCAAGGGCGGCAAGCTGATCGACGGCATCTTCAAGGGTGAAACCATCAACACCCCCTCCATGCTCTGCGTGGAAGACCAGCTCGATGCGCTGAGATGGGCCGAAAAAATCGGCGGTCTTCCCGCGCTTATCAAGCGCTCCGAAGCCAATCTCGGTGCCGTTGCCGCGTGGGTGAAGAAAGCCGGCTGGGTGGATTTCCTCGCCGAAGTGCCCGCCCAGCGCTCTTCCACCTCCATCTGCTTAAAGATAGTAGACGGCTGGTACACCGCTCTCTCGCCCGAGAAGCAGGCGGAAGGCGCAAAGCAGATTGCAAGCATGCTGGAAAAAGAAGGCGTGGCGTTTGACATCGGCGCCTACCGCGACGCGCCCCCGGGCCTGCGCCTCTGGGGTGGCGCCACCGTGGAAACGGCGGATTTGGAGGCGCTCTTCCCTTGGCTGGACTGGGCCTACAGCGAAGTGAAGGCAAGCATGAGCAAGGCGGCGTAATTATTTTACTGTCATTCCTGCGAAAGCAGGAATCTAGAAGTTACAAAGAGAGATTCCAGCTTGCGCTGGAATGACAAGATTAAAAAGGAAAGATAAGTGCAAAGAGTTTTGATATCTGTTCTTTTATTCTGTCTCACCGTTAGTTCCGGTTACGCCTGCGAGCTTGATGAGCAACTGCGCACGCAGGGCTGCCCACAGGATGTGGCGGATCTTTCGGACCGCCTGCTACTCTGCATCCACTGGGGTGGCGAGGATGCGGGCGGCGATAAAAAACGCGCGGAAGAAATTTATAGGGGCTGGGCCAGCGAAGATTGCCACACCTTTCAGTGCGATGCGCAAGCGCTGGTGAAAAAATATAAAAAAGATCCCGGGGCAAAGGCGGCTGTTGCAGACATGAACACCATATTCATAGAAACTTTTGATAATGAGACAGGAAACACATGCCAAAAGTCCTAATCGCCGACAAACTCTCACCCCAGGCCGTCGCCATTTTTAAAGAGCGCGGCGTCGAAGCAGACGTGAAAACCGGCCTGCCCGCCGAAGAACTGCTGAAAATCATCAGCGGGTATGACGGCATCGCCGTGCGCTCTGCCACCAAAGTAACCAAGGATGTACTCGCCGCAGGCAAGAACCTTAAAGTCGTCGGCCGCGCGGGTATCGGCGTGGACAACGTGGATGTGCCCGCCGCCACCGCGCGTGGCGTGGTGGTCATGAACACGCCGTTCGGCAACTCCGTCACCACCGCCGAGCACGCACTCTCGCTGATGATGTCGCTCGCCCGGCAGATCCCGCAGGCCAACACTTCCACACAGGCGGGCAAATGGGAGAAGAATGCGTTCATGGGCGTGGAGCTCGCGGGGAAAACGCTCGGCCTCGTCGGCTGCGGTAATATCGGCTCTATCGTGGCGGACCGCGCGCAGGGTCTGAAGATGAAGGTTATTGCCTATGACCCGTTCCTCTCGCGCGAGAAGGCGGATTCCATCCACGTCGAGAAAATAGAGAACCTGGATGACCTGCTCAGGCGTGCCGATTTCATCACCCTGCACACACCGCTCACTGAGCAGACGAAGAACATCCTCAACAAGGACACACTCGCCAAGTGCAAAAAGGGCGTGCGCATCATCAACTGCGCGCGCGGCGGGCTGATCAACGAGGCGGATCTCAAGATTGCGCTGGAATCCGGCCACGTAGCCGGTGCGGCGCTGGACGTGTTCGAGGAAGAGCCCGCCAAGTCCAACCCGCTTTTCGGCATGCCGCAGGTGGTGGCTACGCCGCACCTCGGCGCCTCCACCAACGAAGCACAGGAAAACGTGGCGGTGCAGATCGCCGAGCAGATGGCCGATTACCTCGTCACCGGCGCGGTCACCAACGCGCTCAACGTGCCCTCCGTTTCCTCCGAAGATGCTTCTAAGCTCAAGCCTTACATCCAGTTGGCGGACATGCTGGGCGGCTTCACCGGCCAGCTTACCGAGACGGGCCTGAAAAAAGTCACCATTGCCTTTGAAGGCAAGGTGGCGGCGCTCAACACCAAGCCGCTGGTGGCGGTGGCACTTAAAGGTCTGCTTGCTCCGCTCACCGAGGGCGTGAACATGGTCAACGCGCCGCTCACGGCGGAAGTGCGCGGCATCGAGGTCACCACCACCAAGGGCCCGGGTGCTGGAGATTACCAGACCCTCATCCGCATGACCGTGGTTACCGAGAAGCGTACCCGCAGCGTTACCGGCACCCTGTTCGGCGAAGGCCCACGTATCGTGCAAGTGAACGACATGTGGCTGGAGGCGAACCTCGGCCCGCGCATGCTCTATGTGAATAATGATGATAAACCCGGCTTCATCGGCCGCCTCGGCACGCTGCTGGGCGAAGCGGGCGTCAACATCGCCAACTTCCACCTCGGCCGCAGCGCAGGCGCAAGCGA
>CAZUKF010000126.1:0-6185 GCA_964620765.1 uncultured Rickettsiales bacterium
TAACCGCTATTCCACCACGGGGGACTCAGGCCTGCGCAACGTGCAGCCCTTCTCCGGCGATTTCAGCTTCGGCGGCCTGGCGGTGGCGCATAACGGCAACCTCACCAATGCGCTGACGTTGCGCAAGGAGCTGATCGCGCAGGGCTCGCTGTTTGCCTCCACGTCTGACACCGAAACCATCATCCACCTCATCGCCAAGAGCCGCGCTTCCACCATTCATGACCGCCTGATCGACGCGCTGAAGCAGGTGGAAGGCGCCTACTCGCTGGTGGTGATGGCGGCAGACCGCCTCATCGGCGTGCGCGACCCGCACGGCGTACGCCCGCTGGTGCTGGGCCGGCTGGGCGAGGCGTATATCCTCGCCTCGGAAACCTGCGCGCTGGATATTATCGGCGCCACGCTGGTGCGCGACATCAAGCCTGGCGAAATGGTGGTAATCACCGAGGCGGGGGTCAAATCGCTCTCGCCGCTGCCGAAGGTAAGCCCCCGCTTCTGCATTTTTGAATATGTTTATTTCTCAAGGCCGGACAGCAACTCCGAGGGCCGCAACGTGTATGAGACCCGCACGCAGATCGGGATGGAGCTGGCGGGCGAAGCGCCGGTGGATGCCGACGTGGTGGTGCCGGTGCCGGACTCGGGCATCCCCGCCGCCATCGGCTATGCCAAGGCCTCAGGCATTCCGTTTGAGCTCGGCATCATCCGCAACCATTATGTCGGCCGCACGTTCATCGAACCCAGCGACCAGGTGCGCAACCTTGGCGTTAAGTTAAAACACAACGGCAACCGCTCCGTGCTGCAGGGCAAGCGCGTGATACTGGTGGATGACTCCATCGTACGCGGCACCACCAGCAAGAAGATCGTGCACATGGTGCGCGAGGCGGGGGCGAGCCAGGTGCACATGCGCGTCGCCAGCCCGCCCACCACGCATTCATGCTTCTACGGCGTGGACACGCCCACGCGCGACCAGCTGCTCGCCGCCAAGAACGACGTGCAGTCCATGGCCGAGTTGATCGGGGTGGACAGCCTCGCCTTCCTCTCCATTGACGGGCTTTACCGCGCCGCGGGCGAGCGCAGGCGGCAGGAGGACGCGCCGCAGTTCTGCGATGCCTGCTTTACCGGCGAATACCCCATTTCGCTTACGGATGCCTTAAACGCCGAGCAGCAGAAAGAGCTGTTCGCCAACGCGGATGACTAAGCAACCTGTCTTCCGGTTCGCCCCCAGCCCGAACGGGCGCCTGCATCTGGGCCATGCCTATTCTGCCTTGTTAAATGCCGAGTTGGCCCGGCGCACCGGCGGGCGGTTCCTCATACGCATGGAAGACATCGATACCACCCGCTGCACGGCGGAACTGGCCAAGGCCTGCCTTGAAGACCTCGCCTGGCTGGGGCTGAAATGGGAAGAGCCGGTGCGGGTACAGTCCCAACATTTGCAGGATTACGCGGCGGCGCTGGAAAAGTTAAAAACGCAAAATCTGGTATACCCCTGCTACTGCAGCCGCAGCGAAGTAGCGGCAGCGAGCGATGCGCTGGACCCGGACGGTGCGCCGGTTTACCCCGGCACGTGCCGCGGCGTGGCGGTAAAAAACGCGCCGCACAGCTGGCGCATCGACATGCGGCGCGCGTTGAAAATAGCGGGTTTTTCCTTGGAATATAAGCGTTTTGCGGCAGACACGTTGGCAGTGGAAATAGTTAAAGCACAGCCTGAGCGCTGGGGTGATGCCATACTCGCGCGCAAGGATATTCACACCAGTTACCACCTCGCCGTGGTGGTGGATGATGCGCTGCAGAGCGTCACACATATAGTAAGAGGTGCCGATCTTGAAGCGGCAACAGACCTGCACGTGCTGCTGCAGAAGCTGCTGCACCTGCCCACGCCGCTTTATCATCACCATGCGCTGCTCATGGAAAAAGCGGGGGAAAAGCTGGCAAAAAGCCGCGGCAGCGAAACATTGCACACCCTCCGCGAGCGGGGAATTTCACCCGCTGAACTACATAAAATGGCAGGGGTTTAAAATACCCGCTTTTAAAAAAATGCGCTTTTATTGGGGAAAAACGCGAAAAACAGTTGCTGGAATCATAAATTCGCGCTTAATATCCACTCCGATACGTGAATTGTCTGAGTTGATTCGATTGTAAAAACCATTATCTCAAAGGGAGTTTTAACATGGCAACAGCAGCCAAAAGAAAAGCAAAACCGTCCGCAGTCATTCGCCCCGTAAAAGGCAAGATGACCAAATCCGCTCTTCTCTCGCTCATCGCGGAGAAGACTGATCTGTCCCGCAAGCAGGTTGGCGAAGTTCTCGCCTGCTTAGAGGGCGCGATGATGGGTTCGGTGCATCCGAACGGTAACGGCGAGTTCATCCTGCCGGGCGTTCTGAAGATCACCCTGCGCAAGGTTCCCGCCCGCAAGGCCGGCACCCTGATCCGCAACCCCGCCACCGGCGAAATGATGAAGGCCGCTGCGAAACCCGCTTCGGTCCGCGTCAAAATCCGCGCGCTCTCCAAGCTGAAGACCGCGGCCCTGAAGTAGTTTTTACTGCTTCAGAGTTTGATACGCAACCCCCGCTCCGGCGGGGGTTGTTTTTTGTGCTTGTGGCGCGGGAAATGGAAAAGCAGCCCAAGCCGCATTATACATTGTTTCCCCTCCTCCTTGATGGGGGAGGGAGATTTTTCTTAGGCTTACGCAGTAAGTCTTAGAAAAATCGGGTGGGGGTGAAAGCCTATCCACATTGGCGCTGGCGCGCCATCACCCCCTTCCTAACCTTCCCCCCTCAAGGGGGAAGGAATAGATAAAACAATGCATAAATTATAAAAATATTCTAATAGCGCACTGAAAGCACTTCGAGCGTCTCCACGCCCGAAGGTGTTTTCACTTCCACCGTGTCGCCCGCGCGCGCTTTCAGCAGTGCTTTCGCCACCGGCGAGATCCAGCTGATCTTGCCCTGCACCGCGTCGGCTTCGTCCACGCCCACCAGCGTCACCGTGTGCTCGCTGTTGTCCTCGCGGGCGTAGGTTACCGTGGCGCCGAAGAACACCCGCTGCAGCGCTTTCTGCTTCGCCGGATCGACTACCTCGGCGGTTTCCAGGCGCTTGTTCAGGTAGCGCACGCGCTTGTCGATCTCGCGCAGGCGTTTCTTGCCGTAGAGGTAATCGCCGTTTTCCGAGCGGTCTCCATTACTGGCCGCCCACGCCACGATCTCGACGATCTTCGGACGTTCCTCGTTCATCAGCTGGCGCAACTCGGCCTGCAGGGCGGCAAAGCCTGCGGGCGTCATGTAGTTCTTCACATGTTTGGGCAGGGAATCCGGCTCGCCCGGTTCATCGCCGTCACCGTCGTCGGATTCCTTCGTGAATGCCTTACTCATCTTCCGGCTTCTTCTCCACGGGCTCTTCCTTCTTCGGCAGCGGCTTGAGCGATGCCACCGGGAAATAAAGCCCCAGCAGACGGCGATTCCACCAGATTCCGCGCGCCTTTTCTTCCGGCAAGGAAAAAGTGTATTCGTAGAACTTCGCACGCAGCAGCAATGGCGGACCATCCGGGAACGGGTTGTGCGCAAACAGGCCGAGGACAGGCGGAGAACCATCCAGCGTCTGGCGTATGAAGCGCCAGAACCAGACCAACCGGTCCGGCGATTCCAACGCCGCGAACCACATCTGCCAATCCACCCGTGGCTGGTGCGGGATATTCCACGGCGGCGCGTGTTTTACATTGCCCGGCTTGTAACGGAACTCGTATTCCTTCCAGGTTTCGCCGTCATTCGAGCCCTCAAACACGATTTCGCGACGCACGGTGGTCATCACGGCGAACAGGCCGTAGGAGTTGACGATGCGGAACGGCGCGATGCTGTCATGGAGCGCGCGGGCGACGAAAGGCGGCGTATTACCAAAACGCGCGCAGATCTGCACCAGGCTGCAGGACACAAGCAGCACTGCGACAACGCCCATTGCGCGGGACAAGGCGCGTGGTGGCCTTTTTTCTGCCGCCGGGGTATGCGAGTCCTTCCATAACAGGGCAGCCAGGCGACGGGGCAACACGTTGCGCAGCGCCGCATCGTCGAACAGCAGCAGGCAGAGAAGCGCCGTGTGCAGGTTGAAGAAATTGTAATTGCCGGTAAGGAAAATGCAAAATTCCAGCAGCAGGAAGCCCGCAGCGGCAAAAAAGCGCAGGTGCCGCGGCGCGAAGATCAGGAACGGCAACACCAGCTCGACAAAGAAAACAAGCCCCGTGGCCATCGCGAGAATACTATTGGGAATTTGCGCAGCATACCATGCCAACGGCGTCGGCAGTGGCTGGGTGAGAAAATGGTAAGACAGTGCAGACCAGTCCGCCCAGCTTGGGTCTTCGCTCAAGAGCTTGACGGCGCCGGACATGAACATGAAGCGAAACAGCAGCCAGCGCAAAAGCCAGATGCCGTGCGTTTTGGAAATGGCCAGCAGCAAGGCAAGAAAGCCGGTTTCAACCAGGAAGGCATCCCACTGGTAATTCATGAATATCTGCCCGGCATTGATCAGCGAAAGGTAGAGCAGGTAGAGAAACAGCAGGCACAGCCACGGCATGAAGTTGAATATCAGCAAGATGGACAGCGCCACGCCACCCCAGCACACCGAGGAAATCGCCGCATCGCTGGCGCTCCACCAGAAAATCATCGGTCGCACAAAGTAGCGGTCCCCTCCGAGGTGGTTTTCCAGCATGTCCTTCATGTCCTGCACCGGCAGAATGCCTTCGGAGCCGATCAGCGCCAGCGCCTGTACGCCAAAGGAGGCGAAGGCGGCAAGGAAGATGAAACCGAGCAGCCGTAGGAAAAGCGCGGTGACCAGGTCGTAATGCGCAGGCTGGCGCTCCTTGCCCCAGAGCACGCGGCTGATGCGGTGAAAGGCCGGGCGGTGCGCGGCTACGAAGGTGTAAGCCTTCTCCGAAACCCATTTGAAACCGGGCAGGTGGCGGTACAGCTTGAGCAAGAAGCCACGGCCTTTCGCGTGGCTCAGGGTGCGGAAGCTGGCCTCGGCAGCACGGGAGCGGCTGCCGTCGGGCGCAATATACCAGATGGCGCGTTTGAACTCTTCAAGCGGGATATCCGGGAAGCGGGAGGCGGCCTGCTGGTACGGCTCGTAATCCACGCGGCCGCCGGTAAGCTTTTCCCAGTAGCGGATGGAATAATTGCAGAAACCGCATTCGCCGTCGTAAATCAGCAGTGGCTTGGGGGAAGCTTCAGTATTCATCCGGCTTTCAGGCTGTGAGTGCGTCTCCTGTTAGCTGCATAACACGGTTTTGCCTGCGTGCAAAGGTATGAACGGTGATCCGGGCCAGGAGCTGTTCCTCGGTGAAGGGCTTGGAGATGTAATCGTCCATCCCGGCGCTTAAGCAGCGTTCGCGGTCCCCGCTCAAGGCATAGGCCGTGATGCCGATGATAGGCGTGCGGCTAAGGCCCTTTTCCTGTTCGTGGGCACGGATGAGGCGCGTGGCCGTGAAACCATCCATCTGCGGCATCTGCACATCCATCAGCACCATGCTGTAGCTACGCCTTTTCACGGCGTCCACGGCTTCCTGCCCGTTATCGACGGTGTCATAGGTCACACCGAGATTATCGAGAATGGAGGTGGTAACCAGCACATTGGCCGGATAATCTTCCACCAGCAGCACGTGCGGCGCGAGAGGTGCGGCAGCGACGGCAGAGGAGATGGGCCGGATTTCCGCACCCTGGCGGGAAGCCGCGGAGACGGCAAGCAGCAGGCGCACCGAGAAAGTCGTGCCTTTTCCCGTTTCACTGCGTACATCAATCTCGCCGCCCATCATCTCGACCAGGGTCCGGGTGATGGAAAGGCCGAGGCCAGTACCGCCGTAGCGGCGGCTGATGGAATTGTCGGCCTGCGAGAACTTTTCAAAAATACCGGCGATGCGCTCGGGCTCGATGCCGATGCCGGTGTCGGTGATGGCAAGGCTCACGCCCACATATCCCGGCAAGGGCACGGGGAAACCGGAAACTCTCACATCAACACTGCCTTCCTCGGTAAACTTGATGGCGTTGGAAAGCAGGTTGGTAATAATCTGGCGCAGGCGCAGCGGATCCCCCTGGAATTCACGAGGCAGCGCGGGGTCATACTCCAGCGAGAGCGTAAGCTGCTTCTCGCGGGCGCGTACGTTCATCATGTCGATGACTTCCTTCACCATCTCCTGCAACTCGAAT
>CAZUKF010000127.1:0-6163 GCA_964620765.1 uncultured Rickettsiales bacterium
TCCGGTCTCTCCGCCAAGCTCACCTTCAACCCGCTGGAGGCAGTCACCACCGTCACGGTGCAGATCGTCACCCTGCTGGGGGGCGACCAGTCCTTCGACAGCGCCAAGACGCTGGCCGCTTTCGCGCTTGGGCTGGTGCTGTTCTTCGTCACGCTGGCGCTCAACATCATCGCGCTCATGGTAGTCAAGGCTTACCGCGAGAAATATGATTAAGACTCCCGTTTATTCCCTCCCCCTGGAAGGGGGAGGGCAGGGTGGGGGTCTTCTTTCCTCAGGTAGCGGACGAGAGAAGGACCCCCACCTTAATCCTCCCCCTTTCAGAGGGAGGAAAAAAATATATCTGCAGCGCGCATGCATCGCGCTGGTACTTCTCTTTGCTGCGCTCTGGATCGCCGGCCCCATCCTCTCGCTGGACAGTTGGTACCGCAGCCATGACGGCATGCGCTACCCCTATCTCGTCTACCGTTTCCAGCAGGTCATAAACGCCGGGCTGTGGTACCCGCGCTGGATCCCGGAGATGATGGGCGGCTACGGCTACCCCACCTTCGTTTTCTACCAGCCCGGCTTTTTCTACATCACCGTGCCGTTCGCCTATTTCATGAACGTGCTGGCGGCAACCAAGCTTTCTATTTTCCTCATGCTGCTCCTGGGCGGGGCAGGGGCATATCAATTGGCGCGCCGCCAGTTGCCGCGCTGGGTAAGCGCGGTGTTCTCGGTGGTTTTCCTGTTTTCCCCCTATGTGGCCACCAACCTGCTGGTGCGCGGCGCCTACGGCGAGCTTTACGCCATGATGCTGGGGCCGTGGAGCATGGTGTTCGCCCTGCGCATTGCCGATAAGCTGGAGAGCCGCAAACGCATCCGCCGCCCCGCCGCCGGTTTTGTTGCCGCCACGGCGGGCGTGCTGCTCTGCCACCCCTTCGTGGCGTTTTTCTTTTTCCCCTTTATCACGCTGTTCATTCTTGTACGCGCGCGGGTGAACAAGAAATGGAATGTTGAAATCCTGCTCACCTTCGCGCTGCTGCTGGCGCTGGCCGTGGTGCTGACCGTGCCCTACTGGTTCACCCTGCTGCAGATGAAAGATTCCGTGCGCTACCAGGGCGCCGTCTCGGGTTTTTACACGCCGATGCGCTATTTGCGCCCGCTATCTTCCGTGCTGTTTGACCGCGACAAGCCCACCTTCCTTTACACCATGCTCGCCTTCGCCGGTTTCGCTTTTGCCTGGCGCGTGCCGATGGCGCGCCTCGCCATGGGCCTAATGCTGCTCTTTATCTTCCTCACCACCGATTACGCGTATTTCGTGTGGGAAGGCGGCTACGGCATTCTCAAATACATCCAGTTCCCGTGGCGGGTGCAGTCCGTCAACACGCTGGTGCAGTACATGCTTATCCTGCAGCTTGGCGTGGTGCTGGCGCAGATGAAGCCGCGCCATGCCATGGCCGTAGCGGCGCTGTTTATCGCCGTGGTGTTCGGCGCCAGCATGGACCGCTTCCGGCTGATGGTGCCGGTGAAGGCGCTGGCGGAGCATGCCGGGATAGACGTGGGAGCATGGCCGATACTGGAGCGTGCCCGCCCCCTGCGCGCCGCCAATTACTTTCCCATGATGCGCATGAAAGAAGCCAACCAGTACATGACTTTGGCCCATGCCTCCGAGTTCCACCCCAAGGGTGTGCGCACGCGCGGCCTGCCGAACCGGCTGGTGGAAAAAACCCCGATCGCCGTTTTCCTGCGCCCCGGCAAGGCAAAAGAGAACAGCATTGAAGAAGAGCGGGATTCCACCTCGCACTATATCCAGTTGGTGGTCACCATAAAAGAAGAGGCAGCCATGCTTATAAATCAATTCTACCTGCCGGGGTGGCGGATTAAAGTAGATGGCCGAACTCTGCCCTGGTACCTGGAAGATGAGGAGCCGCCGGTGAAAAAATCCGAGCAGCGCTTCTGGGCCGGCCCCGGGGCAAACGGGCGGCTTAAAATAAGGTTCAACGAGACAGGGACTTTCGCGGTAGAAGCATGGTACGAGGGTCCGCCCTACTGGTGGCTGAGGAATATTGTGATACTTCTGCTTTCGGCACTGCTGCTTTACGCGCTCACGCGGCGCGGCTTGCTGCTCAAAAAAATGGGGTTCGCATGAACACGTGGCACGTCAAGCGCCTGAAAGCGGAGCGGCGTTTCGTCTGGTACGGGCGCTCGGCGCTCGGCACCGCGCTGCTGTTGCTGTTTATCCTGCTGGCCACGCTGCTTTACCGCGGCCTTGGCGGGTTCACCCAGCAGCAGCTGCGCCTTGCCATCACGTTTGACGCGCAGAGTTTAGGCCTCACAGAAGGTGAAAAGCCGGAAGAACTTTCGGTCAGCCGTTTCATGCCGCTGCCGGGGCAGAGCCTTAAAACCCTTTTTCCCGAAGGCGAGATCATGGATCTGCAAAAGCTGGTGAGCGCCGGCGCGGGCAAGACGTTGTGGGATGAATTCCAGAAAAACCCCGGCTGGTTCGGCAGCACGCAGGAAGTCTGGATTCCCGCGGCTTTCGCGCTGAAAAAGCCGGTTGATCTCACGGAGCAGCAACTGGCGTGGGTGGAATCCCTCAAAACGCGCGGCCTGCTGCGCAGCACGTTCAACACGTCTTTCTTCACGGCAGGGGATTCGCGCCAGCCGGAGCAGGCGGGTTTTTTAGGCGCCATCATCGGCTCGCTGCTTACGGTGGCGGCCTGCCTTACGCTGGCTTTCCCGCTTGGCGTGGCAACGGCGGTGTATCTTGAAGAATTCGCGGCCAAGAGCCGCTTCACCGAGATCATCGAGGTGAACATCAACAACCTTGCCGCCGTGCCCTCCATCGTGTTCGGCCTGCTCGGCCTTGCCGTTTATCTCAACTTCATGGGCATGCCGCGCTCGGCGCCGCTGGTCGGCGGTCTCACGCTGGCGCTGATGATCCTGCCCGTCATCATCATTGCCACCCGCACTGCGCTTTCCGCGGTGCCGGATTCCATCCGCCACGGCGCGCTGGCGCTGGGTGCGTCGCCCATGCAGGCCGTGTGGCATCACTCGCTGCCGCTGGCGCTGCCCGGCATCATGACCGGCACCATTCTCGGCGTTGCCCGCGCGCTGGGTGAAACCGCGCCGCTCTTGATGATCGGCATGGTGGCCTTCATCGCCGATATTCCCACAAAGGTGACGGATCCTGCCACCGTCATGCCGGTGCAGATTTATCTCTGGGCGTCCAGCGCCGAAGCGGGCTTTTCGGAGAAAACGGCTTCCGGCATTATCGTGCTGCTCGCGGTTTTGCTGGCACTGAACGCGCTGGCCATTTATATTCGCCGTCGATTTGAGGTCAGATGGTAGCGAACCCGGTCAAGATTGCGGCGAATGGCATCGACGTGTTTTACGGCGAGAAGCAGGCGCTGTTCAACGTATCGCTCGACATGCGTGAAAAGCAGGTCACGGCGCTGATCGGCCCGTCCGGCTGCGGCAAATCCACCTTCATCCGCTGTCTCAACCGCATGAACGACACGATTGAAGGTTGCCGCGTCCACGGCAACATCATGCTGGACGGCGAAGACATCAACACAAGCGAGATAGATGTGGTGGCGCTGCGCGCCCGCGTGGGGATGGTGTTCCAGAAACCCAACCCGTTCCCCAAATCCATCTATGACAACGTGGCCTACGGCCCGCGCCTGCACGGCATGTGCTCGGACAAGGCGGCGCTGGACGCGCTGGTGGAAAAAAGCCTCACGCGTGCCGGCCTCTGGGCCGAGGTGAAAGACCGCCTGCAGGACATGGCAACCGGGCTTTCCGGCGGCCAGCAGCAGCGCCTCTGCATTGCCCGCGCCATCGCCGTCAACCCCGGCATTATCCTCATGGATGAGCCGTGCTCGGCGCTGGACCCCATCGCCACCGCCCGCATCGAGGAGCTGATGAGCGAGCTGAAATCGCATTTCACCATCGTCATCGTCACGCACTCTATGCAGCAGGCGGCGCGGGTGTCGCAGCACACCTGTTTCTTCCATTTGGGCAAGATTATCGAGGTGGGAGAGACTACCCAGATTTTCACCAACCCCCGTGAAAAGCAGACGCAAGACTACATTACGGGCCGCTACGGCTGAGCTAAGAAAGCCTTCCCCCTGGAAGGGGGAAGGGTAGGATGGGGGTCTGGTTCAGCAGGCTCTTGCTATATTGTGGAGGAGAGATGGACCCCCACCTTAATCCTCCCCCTTCCAGGGGGAGGAATTGCAAGGTTTTTCTGACAAACTACTGGATTTTTATCATTAATGTGGTATTAACCCCCCCGCCTGCTACAATGAGGGGATGGTGCAAAACCTTATCATGCCGGATAAACAATTCGTTGAACGCCGCCTCGCCCTCCCGCTTGTCGCCTATTGGGAGCGCCTGCGCGGCGGCCGGCCCATGCCCTCGGAAAACGATATCGACCCAGAAGACCTCGCGGAGCTGTGGGATTACTGCTTCCTCGTGCAGGTGGCGGACCTCGCCAAGGAAGAATGCAACTATACCTACCTTGGTTCGGCCATCGTCGAAGCCTACCGGGGCGGGCTCTCGGATGATGACCCCGCGGCGCTGGTGGCACCGGACGCCAAAAAACTGGCCTTTAATTATACCCGCGTGATCAATACCAAGCTCCCCGTCATAGAAGAGGGTGAATTCAGCAACTTACGCGGTGATACGGTGAAATTCCGCCAGTGCATGCTGCCCCTGGGCAAGGGGCAGGAAGTCGAAGCCATTTTCGGCGGCATGCGTTTCAAGATTTCCGACGACGAAGAGTAGGGGAAATTCCCCCAAAATCCCTGTTGACTTGGCCGTTCCGATGCAATAATTTGCGCGTCCTTTAGCAATTTTGAGCTTATTTTATGCAGACCTACTCGGCTAAACCGTCGGAAGTAAAGAAAGATTGGTGGATCATTGACGCAGAAGGCGTAGTCCTCGGCCGCCTCGCTTCTACCATTGCGATGATGCTCCGCGGCAAGCATAAGCCCACTTTCACCCCGCACATTGACACGGGCGACAACATCGTCGTCATCAACGCGGACAAGGTCAAGCTCACCGGCAAGAAGGCCGAAAAGAAAATCTATTATCACCACACCGGCTATCCGGGCGGCATCAAGGAGCGCAAGGCTGACTTCATCCTCGGCGGCGCCTACCCGGAACGCCTGCTGGAAAAGGCTGTCGAGCGCATGCTGCCGAAGGAAAGCCCTCTGGCGCGTGGTCAGTTCAGCAAGCTGCATGTCTACCCCGGCGCGGAACACCCGCACACGGCGCAGCAGCCCAAGAAGTTCGACATCGCCGCCGCTAATCCCAAGAACAAGAGGTAATTCGTGGCCAAGTCTGAAAAAGCCGAATCCGTTATTGTAAAAGCCGCCGCCAAAGGCAGCAAATCCGCCGCGAAGCAGCCCGCGCTCGCTTACGGCACCGGCCGCCGCAAGAACGCCATCGCCCGCGTGTGGGTGCGCCAGGGTTCCGGCAAGATCACTGTCAACGGCCGCGAACTGGAAACTTATTTTGCGCGCCCCGTGCTGCGCATGATCATCAACCAGCCTTTCGCCGCGATTGACCGTGTCGGCAATTTCGACATCACCTGCACGGTGGTGGGCGGCGGTCTCTCCGGCCAGGCCGGCGCGGTTCGCCTCGGCATCAGCCGCGCGCTGGACCAGGTGGACACCGTGTTCCACAAGCCCCTGCGCACCGGCGGCTTCCTGACGCGCGACAGCCGCGTGGTGGAACGCAAGAAATACGGCCGCCGCAAGGCCCGCCGCAGTTTCCAGTTCTCGAAACGCTGATTTTTCGGCTATTGTCGCTCCTGTTGGGCCCGGCAATGCCGGTCACCGGATTTCATGGTTGCGTAAATGGGTAGTTCAAACACTTCAATCCGTGCTGCAGTCCTCGGCGCCTCCGGCTACACCGGCGCGGAAACAATCCGCCTGCTGCTTTCCCACCCGCGCGTGGAAATCGCCGCACTCACGGCCGAGAGCAACGCCGGAAAACCCTTGGCGGAAGTATACCCCCACCTGGCCTATCACCAGCTGCCGGATCTCGTGGCGCTGAACGCGGTGGATTACAAAAACATCGACGCGGTTTTCTGCTGCCTGCCGCACGGCGCCACGGAAGAGGCGGTGAAGCACCTGCCACAGCACCTCAAGATTATCGAGCTCTCCGCCGATTTCCG
>CAZUKF010000128.1:0-6070 GCA_964620765.1 uncultured Rickettsiales bacterium
CCAAAAAGTCAGGCGACGGTGCCGACCGTCAGCTTCAGTCCGTCATAGCCCGGAATCACACCTGTGGGTAATTCCCGGGATAACCTATCATAATCAAGCTCATGGGCCATATGAGTTAACACGGTAAGCTTCGGTTTTATCTTGGCAATCCAACCCAAAGTCATTTCGAGAGTGGAATGTGTATAGGAGGGTTTGTAACGCAGGCAATCCACTATCCATAGCTCAAGATCCTGGAGTTTTGCCAGAGATTCATCCGGGAACCCATTGACATCCGTAGAATAAGCGAAGTTCCCTACCCTAAATCCCAGTGACTGCACCTCGGCGTGGTTCTGCCAGAACGGGGTAATGCGCACCCCCTCCACCGTGAAGTCCTGCAAAGGTGAAACCGGGATCTCATGGGGGGTAATGGAAGGCCGGTACCAGGCCCGCTGGGGTTTGGGTTTGAAGGCATAGGGGAAACGGGTGGTCAGGGTGTTCAGGGTATGCGGGTCCGCCCAGGCGGGGATAACCGCATCGGCACGGATATTAAAGGAGCGGACTTCATCTATGCCGTGGATGTGGTCGGCGTGGTCATGCGTATAGAGGATAGCGTCAACCGTACGGAGCCCGGCGGCCAGCGCCTGCTGGCGCAGGTCCGGGGACGTATCCACCAACAGCTTTTTGCCCCCCGTCTCCAGCAGCAGCGACACCCGGCTCCGCTTGTTCTTCGGGTTGGTAGAACGGCACACTTCGCAGGCACAGCCTATCTCCGGCACGCCGGAGGAAGAGCCCGAGCCGAGCATGGTGACCGTGAGGCTCATGCTTTGTCATCCCGAACTTGTTTCGGGATCCACCTTGCCGCTTGAGAGACGGTGCAAGGAGGAAACGTGGATGCTGAAACAAGTTCAGCATGACAAAAAACAGTGAGGCTCATGCGGGCCGCTGTGCTTTAGAAAACAGTCGGAAGAAATTGTCTGTAGTCGCTTTTGCGCACTCTACCTCCGGTATTGTTTTAAGTTCAGCGATTATTTTATTGTTATATATTGTATAAGAAGGTTCATTGCGCTTGCCACGATACGGCATCGGCGCCAGGTACGGCGCGTCGGTTTCCACCAGCAGGTGGTCCAGGGGGACATCACGGATTACATCACGTATTTCGTCGGCTTTCTTAAAGGTGGCAATGCCGGATATGGAAATATAGAAACCTAATTTTATAGCTTCATCAGCAAGATATTTTGAAGAGCTAAAGCAATGGATCACACCAGTGAAGCTACCCTTCTGCATTTCTGCAGATAATATATTTATGGTGTCCTCATCCGCCGAGCGCGTATGCACGATGAGCGGCAGGCCGCTCTGGCGCGCCGCTGCGATGTGCGAGAGGAAGCTTTCCTTCTGCGAATCCCGCCCGCTGTTCTCGTAATGGTAGTCGAGCCCCGTCTCGCCAATGCCGATCACCTTTGGGTGCCGGGTCTTATCCACCAGCTCGGCCGTGCTGACGATGGCGGTGGCGCCGGAGTCGTTCGGGTGCACCCCCACCGAGCAATAGATACCGTCATACTTTTGGGCGATGCTGTGTACCTCGTCGAACTCCCCCATGTCGGTGCAGATGGTCTGCATCACCCGCACCCCCGCCTCGCGGGCGCGGCTTATGACGGCGTCCAGGTCTTCCTTGTAATCGGGAAAGTTCAGGTGGCAGTGGCTGTCAACCAGCAGCGGCGCGGTCACGCGGCCTCTCCTGCCCCCGCCTGGATGCGCGGGAACACCGCCTGCGGCGCCGGCAGTGCCGTGCCGGGCTTCAGGGCAAAACGCTCGTTGAGGTTTTCAAACGTGCGCTCGGCCGGGGGAATCAGCAGCTGGTCCAGGATCTTCACCGAAGCATCCGGGATGAAGGGCTGGATCATGATGGCAATGCAGCGTATGGCCTCCAGCAGATAATATAACGTAGCGCGCATGCCCGCCTCGTCTTCTTTCTTCTGCTTCCACGGGGCCTTGGTATCAATATAGTTGTTGGCCTCGCTGGCGATGGAGAGAATATCCTCTAATATAAGGTGGAATTTGCAGTCGAGGTATTTGCGGTCCACCTCCTCCGGAGTGCTGCCCTCGGTCACGTAGGCGCGGTCGAGGAAGGTGATGTCCATGGCCTCCTTCTGGCGGTTGGCGGTGTCCGGTACCTTGCCGTCGCAGTTCTTCTGCACCATGGAAAGCGTGCGCTGGACCAGGTTGCCGATATTATTGGCCAGCTCCGAGTTAATAACCGCCGTCATACGGGCGCGGGAGAAGTCCCCGTCATTCCCGAATGGCACCTCGCGAAGTAAGAAATAACGCGTCTGGTCCAGCCCGTATTCGTTAACAAGAACATCGGGCGCCACCGAGTTGCCGAGCGACTTCGACATCTTCTCGCCCTCAATCGTCCACCAGCCATGCGCGAAGACGCGCTGCATCAGCGGCAGTTCCGCCGCCATCAGGAAGGCCGGCCAGTAGACAGCGTGGAAGCGCAGGATATCCTTGCCCACCATGTGCAGCGACGGTGGCCAGAATTGCTTATATTGCGATGTATTCTCGGGGAAACCTAGCGCGGTGATGTAATTGGCCAGCGCATCCAGCCACACATACATGATATGTTTCGCATCGCCCGGCACGGGGATGCCCCAGGAGAAGGTGGTGCGCGAAACAGAGAGATCCTTGAGACCGCCTTTTACGAAGCTAATGACTTCGTTGCGGCGCGAAGCCGGGCCGATGAAATCCGGGTTCTTCTCGTAGAGCTCCAGCAACTTGTCCTGCCACTTGGAAAGATTGAAGAAATAGCTCGGCTCCTCCACCCATTCCACGTCCGCCCCCGTGGGGGCCTTGCCGTTTACCAGCTCGGATTCGGCGTAATAAGCCTCGTCTCGCACGGCATACCACCCGGCGTAGGAGCCAAGGTAAATATGCCCCCGCTCCTGCATGCGTAGCCACAGCGCCTGCGCGCCCTTCTTGTGGCGCTCCTCGGTGGTGCGAATGAAATCATCGTTCGAGAGGTTCATGATTTTGGCCATCTCGCGGAAATGCTCGGCGTTCTTATCGGCGATTTCTTGCGGGCTCATCCCCACCGCTTTGGCTGATTTTTCAACCTTCTGGCCGTGCTCGTCGGTGCCGGTGAGGAACCAGGTGGGGTGGCCGGAGAGGCGCTTGTAGCGGGCCAGCACGTCGCACGCCACGGAGGTATAGGCGTGGCCGATATGCGGCTTGTCGTTCACATAATAAATGGGGGTGGTGATGTAATAGGGTGTTTTCATGCGGCCAGTTTGTGTGAATGCAGGAGGGTGATGATCACGGTCTTGTAATCAAGATGCGACCGCGCCGCCACCGAAAACTGTTCTTCCACCGTGGCGTAGGCGGCGGCCAGCGCGGCTGGCGCGAGTCTGGCGGTCAGCGCCTTGCGGGCGGCCTCCTCGGCGGGGAAAAGCGGTTTGAAGTCCGGGTCTATGGCGCGGGCGATCAGCCGGGTGAAAAGCAGGCCCAGCGCCTGCCAGCGGGCATGTTGCCCGCCGCCGAAGCTCTCGGCAAAGGCGGAAAGCTGCGCCTCCCCCTGCCCGATGATTTTGGTGAGCTCTTCATACAGCTCCAGCCCGCCCTGCGCCGCAAGGGCCAGCGCGGTTCCCGGCGCGTAGGCCGAAAGCACGCCCAGCGCCGCGATGTCTTTTTCCGAAAGCCGGGAGGTGAGCGCTTCCATGGCCTGCGCAAAGGTGACGGCGTTGGGCGCCGGCGCGCGAAGGGCGCGGCAGCGCGAGCGCACGGTAGGCAGCAGGCGGCCGGGATTGTGCGACACCAGGAGGATCAGCGCCCGCGGCGGCGGCTCTTCTAGTGCCTTAAGCAGCGCGTTGGCGGAGGCGATGTTCAGCTCGTCCGCGCTATCGACGATCACCACGCGGAAATCCCCCTCCGCGGGGGTAAGCGACAGGAACTCCACTGCCTCGCGCGCCTGCTCCACCGGGATCTCGCGCTTTACTTCTTCCTTGTCCGGGTCAAACGGCGGCTCCAGCACCAGCAGGTCGGCGTGCGAACCGGCGGCCACGCGGCGGAAAACCAGGTGTTCCTCCCCCACCTCCCAGTCGGCGGCGAGTATGGCGCGCGCCACGTGGTAGGCAAAGGTAGCCTTGCCGCTGCCGCGCGGGCCGGTGATCAGCCACGCATGGTGCATGCGCCCGGCGCCCAGCGCGTCGCGGAATTCGTCTTCCGCCCGCCCGAAGCCGAAGAGTTTTGTGTTCAGGCGCGGATGCAGCGTTTCACTCATAATTTTATTCCCAGTTTTTCTCGGATGGCGGCAAGCGCACTGGCATGCACCTCTGCCGGCGGCAATGTAGCGTCAAGCACGGCGCAGCGCCTGGGGTTTTCACGGGCCACGCGCAGGAACCCTTCGCGCACGGCCTTGTGGAAGGAAAGATCCATGCCCTCAAAGCGGTTTTCCGTGCCCTTGCGCATGGCTGCCCGCTTCAGCCCGGTTTCCGGTGCGATATCCAAAATCAATGTGAGGTCCGGCTGCAAGTTTCCAAGGCAAAAATTATGCAGCAGCGAGAGAAACTCCTCGCCCAGCCCCTTGGCGTAGCCCTGGTATACCAATGTAGAATCGGCAAAGCGGTCGCACAGCACGTGCGTGCCGGATTTCAGGGCCGGCAGGATGCGTTTCCTCACGTGGTCTACGCGCGCGGCGATGAAGAGAATCGTCTCGGTGGTGGCGTCCCACTGGTCGGCGCTACCTTCCACCAGCACCTTGCGGATGGACTCTGCGCCGGTGGTGCCGCCGGGCTCGCGGGTGTGGTCCAGCTGCAGGCCCGCCTTCGCAAAGGATGCGGCAAGTGCTTGAGACAGCGTTGATTTTCCGCCGCCCTCGCCGCCTTCCAGCGTGATGAAAAACCCCTTTTTCACTGTCTTATCCATGTCATAAAAGCTTCATTGGCCCAAGGCCGCGCGTATATTATAATGAATTTCATACCTTTTCTATAAGGCGGTGCAAGTTATGGATGACTTTCTGAAAAAGCATGCGGGGCATGAAGTGATCGAGCTGGTACCGGCGCGGGACGCAGCCGAGAACAGCAAGCGCCTGTATGAGCACGGCACCATGGGTGGTGCCATTGTTGCCGTCATGGCCACTTCCAAAAGGCCCTTCACACTTAAAGGGGTCGCAACAGATGTTGGCGTGGGCGCGTTGATTGGCCTGGCTGCGATAGGTATCGGCCGGGTGATGGATTCACTCCTGGGCCGCAAAACGCAGGAGCAATATGGCGTGCACCCGGAGCACCACGTGCACAGCGCCACCTGCGGCTGCCACCGGCAGCAGGACTGGTCCGCCCGCGTGACGGATGTCATCCACTCAGACGAAAAATACCGCTAAATTATTACCCTTGAACCAGGTACCGCAGCGTTCGCCACATCTTGCGGAAGCCGCCCACTTTTGGCACATCCGTGGTGGCCACCAGCGGCACAATCTGCAGTTCCTTGCCTTCCGCTGAAACTACAAGGTCACCTACCTTTGCACCTTTCGCTATCGGTGCGGCAATCGGGCCGCTGTAGCGCAGCGCGATGCTCACCTTGTCCAACGTTCCTGCCGGCAGGGTGAGCGTGAGATCTTTTTCGCTGCCCAGCGGCACGGTGGCGGCAGTGCCGAACCAGACCTGCGCCTCCTCCAGCTTCTCGCCCGCTTTGGCGATGGTGCGGTTGGTGAATTCGCGGAAGCCCCAACGCAGGAGCTTGTCTCCCTCCTCGAGGCGTTCCTTCTCGCTCTTCAGCCCGTTGATCACCAGGACCAGGCGGCGCTGGTCGGCCGGGTTTTTGGCCGAAAGCGTAATGCCGTAGCCCGCCGTCTCGGTGTGGCCGGTTTTCAGGCCGTCGACGCCGATATCATTGCCGATAAGCCGGTTGCGGTTGGCCTGGGTGATCTTGTTATAGGTGTAGCTGGTTTCTGAATAATAATGGTAGCTCTCGGGGAAATCGCGGATTACGCGGGCGGCGAGCGCGGCAAGGTCGCGTGCGGTGACATAGTGATTGTCGTCCGGCCAGCCGGTGGAGTTCATAAAATGGCTGTCCTTCATGCCGAGCTCGGCGGCCATTTTGT
>CAZUKF010000129.1:0-6049 GCA_964620765.1 uncultured Rickettsiales bacterium
GAAAAACCCAAGCATAACCTCTTCCCTATTCGCCTACCATGCAACAAGGCCCGCTACGCTCAGGATGACAGTAAGATCGTGGATGGCAGCCGGAGTTTACCCCGGCGAAGGCCGGGGCTGCCATGACAGATTACCGCAACCCCTTCAGCAGATCCTTCACCGCGTCCGGGTTTTTCCTGATTTCCTTGAGTTGCTCCTTCACGGCCTTTACCGATTCCTTCGCCTTCTCCGGGTCTTTCAGCGCGTCCTGCGCCGCGCCCTGCAGGTCCGCCCGGTAGGAGAGATGCTCGAACGGCCCCTCAATGAGCACGGGGATTTCCAGCCCCTGCTTGTCCTTGCCGCCCTGCCCTTTGAGGCTCGCCACCACTTCCGGCTTCACGCGGTAGCGCACAATGCGCTGGCCGATATCCACTTCGCCCGCGCCGCTGACGCGCAGGAGCTGCGCCTTCATGGCGAGGTCATTGTTCTTCAGCACACCGCCCGCGATGGTGAAGGTACCCCCCAGCTCGGCGAAATCGGTGCTCTGCGCACCTGCCTGCGCGAAGCCGGGGCTTCGCTCCGGCGTAGGCAGGCCGCCGGTATTCGAAAACGCGGATTTCACGTTGCGCACCATTTCGGCGAGGTTGGCGCCCTTGATCGCGCCATCCGTTATGCGCGCGCTGCCGGAGCCGGAAAGCGAACTCATGATGGCCTGCTGGCTGGCGCCGCTGCCGCTGACGCTGAACGCCATCTCCGCCGTGCCGCTTAAACGGTCAGACTGGAAGAGGTCTTTCAGCAGCGGGCCAAGTTGCACGCCCGAAAGCTTCACGCCGTGCATGATGGTGGGGGTTGCGCTGCTGGCATCCACCGAGGTTTCCAGCCAGCCGGTGCCGTTGTAAAGTTTCACATTCGGCAGGCTCAGGCGCGCCAGGCCGCCCTTCCAGTCCGCTTTCAGCGCAACATCTTCCATATGCGCGGCGCGCAGCTGCAGGGTTTTGAGCTTAAGCGCGATCTCGCCATTGGCGGCACGCAAGGCCGAAAGATCCAGCTTCTCCTGGCTCCAGCCCGTACCTTCCGCCGCGTAGGCGGGCGCGATGAAGCCGCCCAATGCCTTCTTTTCTTCCGGTAAATAAGAGGTGAGGTCCAACCTGTCGCCGGTGAGGTCCGCGGCTATCATGGGCACACTACCGCCGATATCAGCGCCGAGGCGGCCGGTGAAGGGCGTATCATCCAGCTTGACGTTCGCCTCTTTCAACTCGCATTGCGAGCTGTTGCAGTGGAGCTTTCCTTTCGCCGCCAGCGCCAGCGGGGCCTTGCCCTTCCATTCCATCGGTGAGCCCAGCCAGCCGGAGAGTTTCGGCAGCGACGGCGTTTCCACCGCAAGATTGCCGCTGACGATGGATTTGTCGGACTGCCCCTCGAAAACAAAATGCAGCGGCGCACCGGAAAGTTTCATCGCCACCGCCGCACGCTCCCCGCGCATCAGCGCGTCGGGCGTATCGATGCGCGCTTCCATGTTTATTTTCTCGCCGTTGACAACCGTGTCGGCGGAAAAGGCCAGCGGCGAGCGCAGGCCGTTCAGCGATGCGCTCGCGTTCAGGTCTTCCGCCTTATAGTGCTTCTTGGTCTGCTGATCGCGGTAATGCAGCGTGCCGCCGACGATCTTCACGTCCTGCAGCATGAGCTCGCGCACGCCCGGCTCAGCCGCATGCGCCGAGGAAATGAACAGGCCCGAATTCTTTACCGGCGGCTCGTTTTCATACGGGGTGAAGCGCCAGTTGGGCACGCCGCTCACGCTCACCTCCAGCTCGATCAGCGGGCGGGTGAGCACCAGCCGCTTCACCTCCACCGCGCCGGACAGCAGCGGCAGCAGCGCCACGTTTACATCCAGCTCCTCTACCTCCAGCATGTTCGAGGCGGTATAGCCCTTCGGGTTGGAGAACGAGACCTTGCCTGCCTTCACGCCGATGCCGGGGAAAATTTTCGCGCTCATTGCACCGGCAATAACAAGATCGCGCCCCGTGGCGTCTTTCACCGCGCGCACGATCTCGGCCTTGTATTTTTCCGCCGGCACCAGGAACGGCACCGCCACCGCGGCCACCGCCAGCAGCAGAACGAGCGTGATTACAATCTTGAACAGCTTTTTCATGGGAACGCTCCTACTTAGTACGTCCGGGAAATCAATTATCGATACGCCTTCCAGCGCAGCCAGTGATCGGCCAGTACCAGCGCCAGCATCGCCTCGCCCACCGGCACGGCGCGGATGCCCACGCACGGGTCATGCCGCCCTTTGGTCATGATGGTGGTGTTCCTGCCGTGCACGTCCACGGTTTCAATTTCCTGCAGGATGGAGCTGGTGGGCTTCACCGCGAAACGCACCACCACCGGCTGCCCACTGGAGATGCCGCCCAGAATCCCGCCCGCGTTGTTGGAGAGGAAGGTGATGTTTTTTCCCTTCATGCGCATGCGGTCTGCATTCTCTTCGCCGTGCAGTGCCGCCGCACCCATGCCGGCGCCGATTTCCACGCCCTTGACGGCGTTGATGCTCATCAGCGCTGAGGCAATGTCCGCATCCAGCTTGCCGTAAATGGGCTCGCCCAAACCGGCGGGCACGCCCTCGGCCACAATTTCTATCACCGCGCCGACGGAAGAGCCCCGCTTGCGCACGTTATCCAGGTACTTGCCCCATTGCTCGGCCATTACGGCATCCGGGCACCAGAAGGGATTTTTATCCACCTGCTTCCAGTCGCGCTTCTCCGTGGCGTGTTTGCCCATCTGCACCAGCGCGCCTTTGATGGTTACACCCTTGAGAATTTTGCGCGCAATCGCGCCCGCTGCCACTCTCATAGCCGTTTCGCGCGCGGATGCCCGCCCGCTGCCCCGCCAGTCGCGGTTGCCGTATTTCACCCAGTAGGTGTAATCGGCATGGCCGGGACGAAACTTGTCTTTAATCTCATCATAGTCTTTCGACTTCGCATCTTCATTGTGAATGATAAGCGAAATCGGCGTGCCGGTGGTCTTGCCCTGAAACAGGCCGGAAAGAATTTTTACCGTGTCACTCTCCTTGCGCTGGGTGGTGTAGCGGTTCTGCGCCGGGCGGCGCCGGTCCATGTACGGCTGGATGTCTTTTTCCGAAAGCGCGATGCCCGCCGGGCAGCCATCCACCACACAACCGATGGCCTCACCATGGCTTTCGCCCCAGGTGGTGAAGGAAAACAATTTGCCAAACGTATTTGCAGTCATAAGGGTTTGAACATAGCCGATGAATGGAAAAAGAAAAGCATCGAACACCGAAGTTATAAAAATTAAATGTGGAATCCGCTCTGCCCGATTACGTATTTGTAACACAGAGGTAATCGCTTCTTTATGGGCCCGCAGCTAGGTTGAGCACATCACCGGGCGGCCTCCCTCGCCCGGTGAACCCACCTCAAACAAACAACGAAAGGAATTACTATGTTGAAAGATCTTCTCCTCCTCGCCGCCGCTGCTGGCGTTGCTTTTGCTGCACCGGCCCTGGCCGAGGACAAAGTAAAGTACAAGTCCGAAACCACGGTAGAAAAATCTGCCTCGGGCGATTACGAGAAAAAGACCAAGGTCGAGCGCAAGGATCCGTCCGGCAAGGAAGTTGTCGAAACCAACACCAACATCGACGTAGACGCCGACGGTGACGTGGAAAAGACCGTGGAGACCAAGTCCGTCAACGATCCCAAGGGCCTCCTGAACAAGGAGACCGTGAAGACCGAGGACAAGGAAACCCACAAGGACGGCCAGATCCACACCAAGCACACCAAGAAGGTGAACGGCAAGGTCGTGGAAGACACCGAAGCGGTGGCCCCGGCCCGCTAAAGCCGAGGTTTTTCATCGTGAAAGACGCCAGCCTTCTCCAAGGGGCTGGCGTTTTTTTTATTGTTTGCAATTCCTTCTCCCTGGAAGGGGGAAGGTCAGGATGGGGGTCTGGTTCAGCAGACTCTTGCTTTGGTGTGGAGGAGAGATGGACCCCCACCTTAATCCTCCCCCTTCCAGGGGGAGGAAAACAGCGAGAGGGGCTGGCGTTTTTCTTATTAACAACGGCCGGGAAACCGCTATAGTGCGGCCATCCTGGCCATGTTCTGAATTTTCATGCCCTGAAGCTCCGGTACGGCAGACCGGAAGCTGCATTCTCCCGGGGAGGGAGTCATGGAATCGCGCTGGTCGATTACCCCGCTCGGTATCGTGTTTCTGGCAGTAGCCTTCGCAACCGTGATCGCCGCGGCAGTCGGCCCCCCGCAGGGGCATCCGCAAACCAAGACAACGCAGAAGGTAGATCCCAAGGCCAAGAGCGCTCTGGAGAAAACCAAGCCCATCATCCCGTCACACGAGGTGCTGAGCAAGTTGGAGGTTATCGCGCCGCGCTGCACGATTGAGCGCTCGCCAACGGTAATTACGATAAAGGCATACGGAAAGGAGTGGGTTGAAAAGGAGAGTGACGGCATTCACCTCATCAGCCACAACCCCGAACCGGTGTACCTGCTGGTCATCACCTCTAACGCCTACCCGCTTGAATCGATGAGGATGGGTGGGCTGAGCCTGAGCAACCGGGTCGCCCTGCACCCCAAATCGCTTTACGAGGTGCGGGTCAACCCCACGCCGAAAACGTGGGCGATGCAGATCATGTACGACCCGCTAAGATAAATACCAGGATGGAGAGGGCCGCTGCTGCCGCAGCGGTTCTTTCTTTTAAACCGTGGCGATGTCCGGCGCGTCGACACATTTCATGCCGACAACATGGTAGCCGGAATCCACGTGCAGGATTTCACCGGTGGTGCCACCGCCCAGATCGGAGAGCAAATAGAGCGCGGCGCCGCCCACGTCTTCAATCGTGGTGTTGCGGCGCAGGGGCGCGTTGTACTCGTTCCATTTTAAAATATAGCGGAAGTCGCCGATTCCGGAGGCTGCCAGCGTTTTGATGGGCCCGGCGGAGATGGCATTGACGCGGATGTTGTCGCCGCCCAGATCCGCTGCCAGGTAGCGCACGCTTGCTTCAAGCGCCGCTTTCGCCACGCCCATGACGTTATAATGCGGCACCACGCGTTCGGCGCCGTAATAGGTGAGCGTAACCATGCTGCCGCCGTTGGGCATCAACTTGCGGGCGCGGTTGGCAATGGCGGTGAAGGAATAGCAGGAGATGTTCATCGTCATCTGGAAGTTTTCCAGCGACGTATCAACATATTTTCCCTTCAGCTCGTTCTTATCGGAATAGGCAATGGCGTGCACCAGGAAATCCAGCTTGCCCCATTGCTTTTCCAGCGCGGCAAACACGGCGTCGACGCTGGCCATGTCCGTCACGTCGCAGGGCAGCACAATTTCAGAGCCCACGCTGGCAGCCAGCGGCCGCACGCGTTTCTCCAATGCTTCTCCCTGGAAGGTGAAAGCAAGGTCTGCGCCTTGTGCATGCGCGTAGCGCGTAATGCCCCAGGCGAGCGATTTATCATTCGCCACGCCCATGATGAGGCCGCGTTTACCCTTGAGTAAGGTGCCGGTCGGGATGACCGGCTCATCGCTCGCTTCCACCGCGCTTGCCACCTGCTGCATCTAGGCCCCGGTTAGTTGACTACCTGCCAGGTGCCGTCCGGCTGGCGGCAGGCGGTGCCGTAGGCTTCCTGCGTTTTGCCGCCGACTGAGATACGCTGCGTGTATTCGCGGCAGTACTGGCCGTTGGAGGCCTGGTAGTAGTTGGACGGGGTGACCACGCCGGAGTTGCCGCTCTGCGGGTTGCTCCACGGGAAAGCCTGGCCGGGCTGGCCGGTTTCCATCGCCTGCTGGGAAGTCTGGTTGTAATAGGTCATGTCCGCCTTATCCAGCGACGCGCCGACCTGGTTGCCCAGCAGCGCGCCGAGCAGGCCGCCGCCGATCATCGCCGCGGTGCGCCCGCTGCCTTTGCCGATAGCCGAACCGGCCCACACGCCAAGACCCGCACCGGCTACGGTGCCGACATCCTGCTTATTGATGCCACCACCCTGCATGACGCCGGAATTGGGGCGCCCACCGGGCTGCTGGCAGGCCGAGACAACAGCCATTACAACAATGAGGG
>CAZUKF010000130.1:0-6040 GCA_964620765.1 uncultured Rickettsiales bacterium
CCTCCAGCGCCTTGCGGACGTTGTCGGAGGGTTCAATCGTGTTGGAGCCGGGCGCCTGGAAAATGCCGATGGCGACCGCAGGCTTGTTATCCAAGAGCGAGCGCAGCGCGTATTGCGCGCCGCCCAGCTCGATGCGCGCCACGTCGCGCAGGCGGGTAACCTCGCCCTTTTCGCCGGTGGCGATAATGATGTCGCCGAATTCTTCTTCCGTCTGCAAGCGCCCTTGCGTATTCACGTTCAGCTGCAGATCCAGCCCCTTTGCCGCGGGCGAAGAACCGATCACGCCAGCCGCCACCTGCACGTTCTGCTCGCGGATGGCATTGACCACTTCTTCCGCCGAAAGGCCGCGCGCCGCAATTTTATCCGGGTTCAGCCACAAACGCATGGCGTAGTCGCTACCGCCCCACATCAGCACCTGCCCCACGCCGGAAATGCGCTGCAGGCGGTCTTTAATGTTCAGCGTGGCATAGTTGCCCAAATATAAATTGTCATAGCGCTGGTCCGGCGAGAGAATATGCACCACCAGCGTAATATCCGAAGAGCTCTTGAGCGTAGTCACGCCGAACTGCCGCACGATATCCGGCAGGCGCGGCAGCGCCTGGTTCACGCGGTTCTGCACCAGCTGCTGCGCCTTGTCCGGGTCCGTGCCGATCTTGAAGGTAATGGTGAGGCTCATCGCGCCGTCGCTGGTGCCCTGCGAAGACATGTAGAGCATGTCTTCCACGCCGTTGATCTGATCTTCCAGCGGCGCGGCCACGGTTTCGGCAATCACGCGCGGGTTCGCGCCGGGGTATTGCGCCATCACCACCACGGAGGGCGGCACCACCTCGGGATATTCCGAGACGGGCAGGCGCCACACCGAGATACAGCCGACGATGAAGATCAGCAGCGAGAGCACTGCGGCGAAGATGGGTCTGTCAATGAAGAAGCGGGAGATATTCATAAGCCGCTCTTTGGTGTTAGGTGTCGGGTGTCGGGTGTCAGACGCATGTTATTCCTTTGGTGCATTTTCTTCTGGCACCTGATTCCTGACACCTGACACCTCTGTGGGCGGCGCATCGGGGTGTTCCATATCCCCCGGCTGCGGCGTCACGGGCATGCCCGGCATCATCACGCGCTGCATGCCGCTGATGATGATCTTCTCACCCGCCTGCAGGCCTTCATTCACCACGCGCATGCCGTCTGCCATGCCGTCGAGCTTTACTTCGCGGCGCTCGGTGCTGTTGTCGGGCTTCACCACGATGACGAATTTCTTGTTTTGGTCCGTGCCCACGGCGCGGTCGGAGATCAGGATGGCGCCTTTTTTCTCGATGCTGCCAAGCCGCACGCGTGCAAACAGGCCGGGCAGCAGCTTGCCGTCTTCATTGGCATAGACCGTGCGGGCGCGGATGGTGCCGGAGCGCACATTGAGCTGGTTGTCGAAAGACTGCATGCGCCCTTCGTGCGGCTCGCCCTGCTCGTTGGCAAGGCCGAGGAATACGGGGATGGACTGCACGTCAGCGCCGCCGGCGGCGGGGGCCAGGAATTGCAGGTAGGTCTGCTCGTCGATGTCGAAATCGGCGTAAATGGGTTTGTCGGCCACCACCATGGTCAGCAGCGGCGCATCATTGGCGCTCACCAGATTGCCCGCGGTAATCTCGGCGCGGCCCACGCGGCCCGCGACGGGCGCTTTCACCACGCTGTAATCATAATCCAGCTTCGCACGCGTGAGTTCAGCCTGTGCCGCCGCCGCATCGCTACGGCGCTGGTCAAAGTCGCGCTGGGGAATGGCTTTCTGCGCAATCAGCGTTTTGGCGCGTGTGAGTTCTGCCTGCGTCATGCTGGCGCGCGCCTCGGCGGCCTGCAGCGCGGCGAGGTAGGGGCGCTGGTCGATGGTAAAGAGCGGCTGGCCCTTTTTCACCCATTCGCCTTCAGCAAAATGCACCTTCTCGATGATGCCGGAAACCTGCGGGCGCACTTCGGCGCTGTCTACCGCCACCAGGCGGCCGGAAAAACTCTGCCACAGCAGCACGTCGCGTACGATGACTTCGGCAGTGGTCACCGGCGGTGCGCCGCCCGGCATGCCGCCGGGGCCGCCCTGGTGGCCGAAAATTTTCGTGTAACCAAACCAGGCAAGGCCGGCTACCAGTACTGCTATTATAAGCCCGCGCATGAGGTACGCTCCTTTTTTGTTGAGGCGGGAGAATAGGGCGGAGACTATATAAATAGCAACTGCGAGTTAAGATTTGGCCTAGAAAGCGTGTATTTTCTGCTATTTCCGCGTGTGCGCGGCATCGCCAAGTATCTTTAATATATTGATATTACTGCATATAGACAAATCAGGGCTACTGCTAAGCCATGCAAATACGCATGGGGGGTATGCGGTGGTAGCCCTGTTAAACCGGCTTGCCTTGTAACATTAGTTTTTCATGGAATTGCTGGATACTGTAGACTGCCTGCAGTCGCACGATATGTTTCGTGCAATGCTCAATACACGCATTGGTCCCGGTGCAGCGATTCCAAATCTTGATCGCCTTAAGGGCCTGCTAACGGCCGTTTGTGCAGATGCCGCTATCAAACAGCCTGCGAGCGCTGCCGTTCTGAAGCATTATGCCGATCAGCTTGCCGATCCCGGTACGGACCTCGCAACGCTTCCTCCGCTTTCACTGGATAACGCGACCATATTAATGGTTACGCTCGATCCCGAAGCCTCGTTATTAGACTTAACCAGCATGCTGCGCCGTGAAGCGCAGCAGCAAAAGGTGGATATCGGCAGGCGTTCGACCATAGATCCTTTCGACGTGGAAATGGCCGTAGCTCTTCATAACTTAACATTGGCGATCACCCCCGAAGGATTTGCGCAATCTCTTAATCTGCCTGTTCGCCTGAGAGGAGAAAAGCCGGTGGAAGTGGAAAAGGAGCTGCCGGATCTTAGAAAAGTTCTGCGCGCCCTCAAGCGGAATGAAGATGCAGACCTGGTGAAGCTGGATGCTGAAACAGAAAGATTGGCGGATGGTGGTGAACTGCAGGGAAAAATGCCCGGGCAGGAAGAGTTTGAACAGGAAGAACCAGCCGCACCGGAAGCAGCAACCGTACAGGAAGAGCCGGATGAAGATGAGGATGTGCCGGAGGAAATAGCATCCAAACCAAGGAAGAAAGATACACGTGACCGCAGCGGGCGTGACCGTACGCGGGAGAAAGACCGGAAAGCCATCGCCGCCAGAGCATTGCCGTTTGAGCCGCTGAACCCGGCTATTGCGGAGACGGCCGTTGCAAAGGCGCGCGCCGCATGCGGGGCGATGCTAGCGGAGAAAAAGTATGACCGGGAAAAAGCGTTTGAAATTGCCAACACGCTTTTTTTTGATCTCGTGCAGCCTTACGCCGAGGCGCAGCCGCAAATGGTGTCTTTCCTGCTGAAAGCCGCTGACGGCACGGTGAGCTTGAGTACTGCCAAAAAATGGTGGGAGGCTAAGAAGGCCGATCCGGATTATTTAGCAACTTTTGACCCTGCGATTGCAGGTAACCGCCCACCCGCGCCGGCAGTGGCTTATGCGGGTTCTCTTATTGCAGATAAAGATCTTGCGGCGGAAGCAGCGAACTATCTTGCGGGGATTCCCTGGAAGGGGCGCAAAACGGCCCAAGAACTCATTGCCCTTCCCGATACCGTTGACATCAGCTTTAAGGATTTGATTCGGCTTGCCCGTTGCCAGCAGCATTGCGATCAGCAATCTTTTGCCGCTTACGTAAAAGTTTCGGAGGAAACACTGAAATCCATTATTGCCGCGCAGACGCGGCCAAAGGATTTACCAGGCGATGAGAAAATTGACCGCGTGGCGGAGAATTTAGGTGGTATCCCGGCAAAAGATGCGCCACCGCTTGCAAAAGCAGACAGGATAAAATTCCGCCAGCTTGCAACGGGGACAGGCAGGGATGCAGGCGAGAAATTAAGGCAGCTGGTGCTGGAAACGCCGTTATCCATCAAGGGGCTGGAGCGCGCGCGTATGTTCAACCGCTGCTTTCTCCTGTTAATGCAGCGTGAGGCCCTGCGTGACCGCTATAAGCTGCGTGATGAAATCGTGGCTCATCCGGGTAATATCGGTATTACGGAGCAGGAAGTGTACAGCGCCTTTTTTAATATGGCCGGGCCGTCAGATATCGAGGCCAAGCTGGCAAAGAATGCCGACGTGTACGCAAACCGAAAATTCAGCGCCACGGCCACTAATAAAAATATTGCTCGTGCCATTGCGGCCTATGCATTTCCCGACGAGGATGATGATGCACGTAAAAAGTTTTTCGCGCTTCTGACTACCCGCCCCCCGCGGGATGTGACAACGGAAACGCATGCTCTAAAATTACTGGAGCGTCCTGCAGACGGCGAAGGGCAGAGCCCGCCTTAAGCAGAGCAATTAATTCATAATACTGAGCCGAATCTCTTCCAGCTCCAGCCAGCGCGCCTCTGCCGTCTCCAGCTCTTTCTGCGCCATGCCGAAACGGTGGCTGGCATGGTCGAATTTCGCCGGATCTTTCATGTATAAATCGGCATCTGCCAGCTGGGCTTTCAGCTGCGCCAGCTCTTCCTGCAGTTTCTCCATGCGCGCGGGCAGCTTCTCCAGTTCAAATTGTAATTTTGAAGGCATGCGCGGCTTGCTGGTGCTTTTTCGTTCAGGCGGCGGTGCGGCGGCGGGCGTTTTGCCCTTCGTTTTCGCAGGCGCCTTGCGCCCGCCCTTCGCCTCGATGTAATCGCTATACCCGCCCATATAGCCCTGCACCTCGGCGTCGCCCTCAAACGCCAGCACCTCCGTCACCGTGCGGTCCAGGAAGTCGCGGTCATGGCTCACCACCAGCAGCGTGCCCTCATAGTCAGAGAGAATTTCCTGCAGCATGTCGAGCGTGTCCATGTCGAGGTCGTTCGTCGGCTCGTCGAGGATCAGCACGCTGCCGGGATGTGCCAGTATCTTCGCCAGCATCAGCCGGTTCTGCTGCCCGCCGGAAAGTGTGCCCACGCGGTCTTTCGCCAGGCGCGGGTCGAACAGGAACTGCTTGAGGTAGCCACACACGTGAATATGCCGCTGCTTGGCGCCGGTGCCGAGATACACATAATCCCCGCCGCCCGCCAGCGTGGCCCACAGGGTTTTGTTGGGGTCGAGGTCCGTGCGCGCCTGGTCAAAATACGTGATGTTCACGGTCTTGCCGCGCTTCACGCTGCCCTTGTCCGGCTCCAGCTCGCCCATCAGCAGCTTGATGAAAGTAGATTTGCCCGAGCCGTTCTTCCCCAAAATCCCAATCCGGTCGCCGCGCAAAATGCGGAAATCAAAATCCTTCAGAATGGGAATCTCGCGCCCGTCGCGGCTGAAGGATTTGCTCACGCCGCGGAATTCCACGATGGCCTTGGAAGCCCGCTCCGCCCCGCCGGGATCAAGGCTGATCTTGCGCATGCGCGCGTCAAACGCCGCCTTGTCGGCCTTCAGCTTTTCGCGCAGGCGGAACAGCTCGTTCAGCCGCCGCTGGTTGCGCTTGCGCCGCCCGGTCACGCCGCCCTGCGTCCAGTCCACCTCCGCCTGCAACTGCTTCTGCATGTTCTTCAGCTCGCGCGCCTCCTGCGCGATCACTTCCTCCGCCCATGCATCAAACTCGCCGTAGCCGCGCGGGCAGATGCGGATCATGCCCTTATCAATCCAGAACACCTTGCGCGAGATATTGGCAAGGAAAGTACGGTCATGGCTCACGCACACCACCGCCCCGCGATACGCCGCCAGATACTGCTCCAGCCATTCAATCCCCGCGAGATCAAGATGGTTGGTCGGCTCATCCAGCATCAGAATATCCGGCTCCATGATCAGCGTGCGCGCCAGTGACGCCCGGCGTATCTGCCCGCCCGAGAGGGTGCCCATCTTCGCATCCGGCTCCAGCGAGAGCGGCGCGATCACCTGGTCGGCCAAATGGTGCTGCGCCTCCGTCTGCTCCTTCTCCGGCAGGCCGGACATCACGAACGCGTGCACCGTATCTTCCGGGTCATGCGGCACGGTCTGCGCGAGGTAGCCGATGCGGATACCCGGCAGCG
>CAZUKF010000131.1:0-5945 GCA_964620765.1 uncultured Rickettsiales bacterium
CGGTTTCGAGAGCATTTAGTGCAAGCACGAATGCTCTAAATAATACTGAAATACGCCAAGTAGATGGAGACGACCACGATCGGAGTCACAATGCCGCGCAGGTTGAAATACCACAGCGGGATCAGCTTCATGCCGTAGAGTATGCTGTCAATCCCCCAGGCCACCGCGTAAAGAAAGGCGAAGGCCAGCAGGCGCAGGTAAGGCTCGCCGATGAACAGCACGCCCCAGGCCAGCGCGATGGCCATCACGCTTTCAATGTACATGAAGCGCGCCACCTCCGGTTCCTTCGCCTGCACTTGCGTTACCGCGATGCCCCAGTGAATGCCGCCGAGGAACGCGAGGATGATGGCGGCGTAGGAGAAAAGGCTGTTCAGCGCCGAAGGCCCCCGCAGGTCAAACAGCGCGATGCCGATGCTCAACCCCACGAACGGCAGCGTGCCGAGCATGGCCAGCGTCAGCGCCAGCCGCGGGATGTAATGGTCGTCGTGCGGCGGGGTTGGCGCGGGATGCAGCGGGTGGTGCGGGTCCATGTTATTTTATTTTCATCAGGTCGCGGATTTCTTCCAACAGCACCACCTCGCGCGCAGGGGCGGAGGGTGCTGCGGCTTCGGCTTTCTTCAGCTTGTTCACCTGTTTGACCAGCATGAAGATGACGAAGGAGACGATAACGAAATTGATCACCGCGTTGATGAACTGCCCGTAGGCGACGACAGGCGCGCCCGCGTCTTTCGCCGCTTTGACCGAGGCGTATTCCTGCCCGTTAAGCGTGAGGAAGAAATTGGAAAAATCAATGCCGCTCATCAGCCAGCCGATCACCGGCATGATGAGATCTCCGACTAGCGAGTTGACGATGCCGGTGAAAGCGGCGCCGATGATGATGCCGACGGCAAGGTCGATCACGCTGCCGCGCGCGATAAAGGATTTGAATTCCTGAATGATGGACATGAGGCGCCTCCGGGGGGTTGAGGGAGTTTTGTTTTACCCGCAAAGGGGTGAAAGTTCAAGAAAGCCGGAACAGCAAGGCCTTAAGATATTCGCTTTGCGGCAGATGCGGGTGGACGGGGTGATCTCTGCCCGCGCCGGTTGCGGCGAGCAGCGTGGCCTTGCGGCTGCCCAGCCCACTTAATACCGCCTGCTTGAACAAAGGCTTGCTGGCGTGGTGCGAACAGGAGGCGATGAACAGCAACCCGCCCTCCTCTACCCGCGCCGAGGCCAGCCGCGCCACTTTCTCGTAACCTTTCAGCCCGGCGGCAAGATGCGCCTTGTTTTTCACGAAGGGCGGCGGGTCTGCAATCACGATGCCATAACGTTTTTTATCGGCGGCGCAAAACTCCAGCGCGGCGGCACGTTGCGTTTTACACTGCGAAAGTTTGTGCAGGGCGATGGTTTCATCCGCCAGCGCCAGCGCGGCGGCGGAGCTGTCCACCAGCGTGACCTCGCTGGCGCCTGCCTTGGCGGCGAGGATGCCAAAACCGCCGGCGTTGCAGTAGAGATCCAGCATGGTTTTGCCGGCGGCTTCTTTCGCCACCAGTGCGCGGTTCTCCCGCATGTCGTAAAACCAGCCGGTTTTCTGCCCGCCCAGGAGGTCGGCCAGGTAGGTGCAGCCGTTTTCGATGACCTCGATCCGGTTGGGGATTATCCCCTTGATTAATTTGACTTCCTGCGCCAATCCCTCCTGCGTGCGGACGGGGATATCGTTCTTGAGCAGGATAGCGGAAATCTGCAGCAGTTTTTCAATCTCTTGCAGAATTAATCCACAGAATTTTTCCATCCCGGCGGTGGAAATCTGTACGGTGAGAAACTCGCCGAAGCGGTCCACCACCAGCCCAGGCAGAAAATCCGCCTCCGAATGAACGAGGCGGTAGTATGGCACGCCGATGGCTTCGCGTTTCTTGAGCGCGGCCTGGAGGCGGGCATGGAAAAATGCGGCGTCAATTTTTTCATTCTTTGTGCTGAGCAGCCGGAACGGGATGGGTGCGGCAGCGTTGAACGTACCGATGCCAAGGAGCGCATTTTTAGGCGTGCGCAGTTCCGCGAGCTCACCCGGTTCGGCCAGAACCTGCTCCGACGATTCCACGAACTCGCCGCGAAACACCCACGGGCGGCCGCCGGTGATGGCCTTCTCGGCGCTTTTGTTGAGGCGGATGGAGATCATGCGCGCGGATGCGCGTTTTTATACGCTTTCAGTAAACGTTCCCGGTCTACATACGTATAGCGCTGCGTAGTGGAGAGGCTGGCATGGCCGAGCAGTTCCTGGATGGAGCGCAGATCGCCGCCGCCGCTGAGCAAATGCGTGGCAAAGCTGTGGCGGAAGGCGTGCGGCGTGGCCGATTCCGGCAGGCCGATCAGCGTGCGAAGCCGACGCACCTGTTTCTGGAAAATGGCGGGTTGCAGCGGTTTGCCTTTCTCGCCGCGGAAGACGGGCGAGTTTTTTTCAATCGAAAACGGGCAGGTGGAAAGATAGCCGGCAAGCGCCTCGCGCACGGCGGGCAGCACCGGCACCACGCGCTGCTTGTTGCCCTTGCCGGTGATGGTGAGGTTGTCCGCCCCTTCCAGCTGCCCGCGCGTGAGTGAAAGCGCTTCCGAGATACGCAAGCCGCAGGCATAGATGAGCGTGAGTAATGCCGCGTCACGCAGCCCGATCCACGGCTCCATTTGCAGATTGGCAATGTTCTCCACCGCCTCCCGCGCCTGCCCTTCTGCTACTGCCTTGGGCAGCGGTTTTTTCAGCTTCGGCGCGCGCATGTTCAGCATGGCATCACAGCGGCCCCTTTCCTGCCTGTCCAGCCAGCGGTAAAAATTCTTGATGGAAGAAAGCGCGCGGGCGTTGCTCGCGGCATCCAGCCCTGCTGCGGCGCGGTTGGAAAGCCAGGCGCGGCCGTCGCTGGCTTCAAAATTTAAAAGCGCACGCACGGAAACGTTGCCGCCGGTGTGTTCCTGCGCGAAGTTGATGAACTGCTGCATGTCACCCGCATAAGCGGTGAGCGTGTGCCTGCTCATACCGCGCACGCCTTCCAGCCATTTCAGCCATTCCGCAACGATGTTCTGGATCGCGCTCACACGGCCATGTCGCTCAAATACGCGTCGAGCTGCGCGGCCACGGTGCGGGCGAGGAAGGTGAGCAGGTCAATCGCCTGCTTGGGGTGGAAGCGGTCCTTGTAGCGCACGCCGAAGGCCAGCAGCACTTCATGGTCCAGCTGCGTGAGATCCAGCTTCAGAAGCGCGAAAGACTGGATGAGGCCGGAGCAGTCGGCAAAAATCTCGGCAAAGCCGGGGGTATTCACCTTGCTTGCATCGTCTACCAGCAGTGCTTTCTTGCCGGCGAGCAACACTTCAGTAGTCCCCGGTGGCATGAAAACAATGCCAGAATAATTATGCTCGGTGTAATACGTCTCGTAAAATTCCGAGGCGCCGGATTCCACGGCCAGGCGCACTACGTCCACATCGAACAGCGCCACCAGATCCACCGTGATGACTTCCAGCAGCTGCTCCAGCGAGCGCGCGCCGATCAGCCGCAAGACCGCCTCGTGCACCTGCACCTGCACGGAGAGATTGTCGCGGCAGAACTCCACCAGCCCTTCATACTGCGACTTCAGGTTCTTGGAATTCTTCTGCAGGTTTTTCAGCTGGAACTGCTGGAAATCCACCACGCTTTCGCCGCCCATGTCACGCGCGGGCGGCGTGAGTACGCCGAGCAGCTCGGGGTGTTTTTTCAGAAAATCCGGGTTACGGCGCAGGAATTCCAGCACCTGTTTTTCATCGATCTCCGTTGCCACCGCTGATTTGCTCACGCGATTTTCTGACCGGTTTTCTGCCAGTCCGCGAGGAAGGCGTTTATGCCCTTCTCGGTGAGCGGGTGGTTGATGAGGCCCTTCAGCACGTTGGGCGGGATGGTGGCCACATGCGCGCCCGCCTTGCCTGCCTCGGCGATATGTGCCGGGCTGCGCACGCTTGCGACCAGCACTTCCGTTTCAAAATAATCATATTGTTTGTAGATGGTGCAGATGTCGCGGATCAGCTGCATGCCGTCCTGGCCGATGTCATCGAGCCTTCCCACGAAGGGCGAAACAAACGTGGCGCCCGCCTTGGCGGCGAGGATGGCCTGCTCGGCCGAGAAGCAGAGCGTGACGTTGGTCTTGATGTTCTTGGCGTGGAAATGGCGGCAGGCCTTGAGGCCGTCCCATGTCATTGGCAGCTTGATGGTGATGTTATCGGCGACGCGGGCGAGCTTCTCACCTTCCTTGATCATGCCTTCCGTGTCCATCGCCGTGACTTCGGCGGAGACGGGGCCGGGCACCCCGGCGCAGATATCTTTCAGCACTTCAAAGAAATCACGGCCCGATTTCGCAACCAGCGTGGGGTTGGTGGTGACGCCGTCGAGCATGCCGGTGGCGGCGAGTTCGCGGATCTCTTTAATGTCGGCGGTGTCGACGAAAAACTTCATAATGCTTCCCGTTGTTGATTACGTTAATACACGATAGCTTAAGGGCATGAGTGTTGGCAATCTCGATTCAAAGCCGGTTACGGCTCTTTTGAGCATGCAGGTGCTGCTGCCCAACCACCTCGGCCATGCCTTTGACTATGCCACCGCTGCGCCGCTGGCACCGGGGGATTACGTACAGGCGCCGTTCGGCAGCCGCGAGATGCCGGGCGTGGTCTGGGGGGATGGAGACCCGGCACGGGCGGCGGGCAAGCTCAAAAGCGTGGCGGGCTCTTACGCGCATTTACCGCCGATGCAGGAGGCGATGCGCCGGTTTATCGACTGGGTTTCCTGGTACACCTGCGCGCCTAAAGGCGCCATTCTTAAGATGGCGCTGCCGGTGGCGGAGGCGCTGAAGGAACCGAATAAGCGCGAGCGCAATTCGCTAAGTCTGCAGGTGGGCCATGCCACACCGGTGCAGCTTTCCGGCGAGCAATCCACCGCCGCGCTGGCGCTGGCAGAAAAACTCGCGGACGGGTTTTCGGTGACGCTGCTCGATGGCGTCACCGGCTCGGGCAAAACGGAAGTGTATTTTGACGCCATTGCCCGCGTGCTGGCCATACCGGGCACGCAGGCGCTGGTGCTGCTGCCGGAAATTTCGCTTAGTGTGCAGTGGCTAGAGCGTTTCGAGGAGCGGTTTGGATTCAAACCCGTGATCTGGCATTCGGGCATCCCCCCGGGGGCGCGCAAGCACAGCTGGCGGGCGCTGGTGAACGGCGAAGCGCGCGTGATCGTGGGTGCGAGGAGCGCGCTGTTTTTGCCGTACCGCAACCTGCAGCTCATCGTGGTGGATGAAGAGCATGACGGTTCCTACAAGCAGGAAGACGGCGTGATCTACCATGCGCGTGACATGGCGGTGGCGCGCGCGCGGTTTGAAAAAATTCCCGCATTTCTCGTCTCCGCCACGCCGTCGCTGGAAACGTGGCAGAATGTGGCGGCGGGGAAATACGGCGCGATTCACCTTAAAGCGCGGCACGCGGGCGCATCGCTGCCCGGCGTGGCACTGCTGGACATGCGCAATGTGCCGCTGGAGAGCGGGAACTTCATTTCGCAACCGTTACGAATGGGGTTGCTCGAAGCACTGAAATGCGGGCACCAGTCCATCCTCTTTCTCAACCGCCGCGGCTATGCGCCGCTTCTGCTCTGCCGCGCCTGCGGCCATCGCTTCCAGTGTCCGCAATGCACGAGCTGGCTGGTGATGCACAAGGGCCGGCCGCGCCTGCAATGCCATCATTGCGGCTACAGCATCGTGCAGCCGAAAGATTGTCCCAGTTGCAAGGCGGAAGACACGCTGTTTGCCTGCGGCCCCGGCGTGGAGCGCGTGGCGGAGGAAGTGGCCTCGTTTCTGCCCAATGCGCGGCTTGCCGTGCTGGCCAGCGACATGAGCGAAGCGTATGGCGATGTGCATGACATCATCCACCGCATGGAAAGCGGCGGCATCGACATTCTAATCGGCACGCAGATG
>CAZUKF010000132.1:0-5810 GCA_964620765.1 uncultured Rickettsiales bacterium
GGTGGGCTATGAAATGGGCCGCCAGCTTAGCGTGCCTGCCATGTTCTGCGAGCGGGTGGATTCCAGCTTCACGCTGCGCCGGGGCTTTCATCTGGAACCGGGGCAGAAGGTGCTGATCGTGGAGGACGTGGTGACCACCGGCAAATCCTCCATGGAGGCGGTGGAGTGCGTGAAGCAGTATGGCGGCGTGCCGGTGCTGGTGGCCAGCCTGATTGACCGGCGGGGCAAGAATGATACATCGCTGAAGCTGCCGCTGGTTTCATTACTGAAGATGGAAATTCCAACCTACAAGCCGGATGCGCTGCCCCGGGAGCTGGAAGATATTCCGGCGGTGAAGCCGGGTAGCCGTTGGCTGAAAGGATAAGCATGTCGGAAGACCAGAAAACATGGATCAATGCCTGCATGGCGGAATATCAGCGCCTGCACCGGGCGATTATTTATTCGCGCGACGGCTTCAAGTCTGCCCTTAAGGAGCCGGCCTTTCGTGCCGAGCTGGCGCTGGCTGCGGTGCTGATCCCGGTGGCGCTGGTCATCGGCGGGCTGCCCGCGCGCAAGGCGCTGCTGATCGGCTCGGTGATGCTGGTGCTGATCGTGGAGCTGCTCAACACCGCCATTGAGCGTGCGATGGACCGCGTGTCCACCGAGCAGCATCCGCTGACCAAGGCCGCCAAGGATATGGGCTCCGCCGCCGTGCTGCTGGCGCTTTTAAATGTGGGCATTGTCTGGGGCCTGCTGCTGCTGTGAGCGGCGCGCAAGTTTCTGTTCTTATTCCTGCGTATCACGCTGAAAGCTTTATTGCGCAGGCCGTGAAGAGCGTGCAGGCGCAGACATTTACAAGCTGGGAAGCCATCGTCATTTCCGATGATGGGAGGGATTACCTGCAGATACTGCGGCAACAAGGAATTGAAGATACGCGCCTGCGGCAGGTGAGCACGGGAAAAACCGGCAGCGGGCCTTCACATGCGCGCAATATAGGGCTGCGGGCCGCGCGCGCCGGGATTATTGCGGCGCTGGACAGTGATGACCTGTTTACGCCTAAGCGTCTGGAAGTGATGTTGCCGCTGGCCCTGGCGCATGGTTTTGTAACCAGCTCGCTTGAGCTGCGTGAGGAAACGGGGCGTGCGTTTGCAAGCAATGCCGGGCTGATCGGCAGCAGGCTGATTGGCCCCGCCGAATACCCGCTGGTGAATTTCAGCGCCAACGCGATGGTGATGTTTGACCGTGCCCGCGTGCCGCATGAATGGCCGGAGGCGCTGCCCGTGTTCGAGGACCTTGCCTTCAGCCTGATGGCCTATAACCATCTTGAGCATGTCTACCACGTGGACGAGGCGCTTTATATTTACATCAAGCGCAGCGGCTCACTGTGCAACAGCGCAGAAACCGCAAAAAACTTTGTTCAGACCAAGGAGGAGCTGCGGCGGTTGCTAGAGAGTGACCCCAATGCTGCGGGCTTTACCAACAAGACGGCGGTGGCGGCCTTGCTGAAATTACTGCGCCTTTCGCTGGCCGCGGAGCATGCCTACGGCGAGGCGTGGAAGCGCAACCCAAAGATCAGTTTTCTGGAAGTGCTGCAGCCGCTGGCGGAGCGGGAAGGGGTGCACCTGCCCTTCCGGATGTTTTAGTTACTAGATTGTTTTGCCACGCTCGCAAGGTTCTTGTCGTGGCGGCGCAGGCTTCCGCCGGGGTAAACTCCGACCGCCATCCATGAGTTTGCTTGTCATCCTGAGCATAGCGAAGGATCTACTTAGTAGATTCTTCACTTCGTTCAGAATGACAATGCATGGATCCCGGCCTTCCGCCTTCGCTAAAGCTTCGGCGGACACGTCGCCGGGATGACGATTGTTAAAGGAAAATTATTCGCCGCGGTAGGCGGCCATGTTTTTCTCTGTTTCCCAGAGCTTCACTTCGTAGAGCTTCCCGCTCAGCACTGGCGAGATCCACTGCCAGATGACGCGGGCGATATTTTCTGCCGTGGGGTTGAGCGTGGCGAATTCGGGGACATCCAGATTCAGGTGGCGATGATCGACCTTGGCCAGCACGTCATCGCGCAGGATGCGTTTCAGGTCACACAGGTTCATTACCAGGCCGTTGGCGTCGATGGGGCCGCGCACGGTGACTTCAAAGGAATAGTTGTGGCCGTGGCCGTTAGGGCGGTGGCATTTGCCGAACAGGGCTTCGTTCTCCGCCTCGCTTAAATGCGGGGAATGCAGGCGGTGCGAGGCGCTGAAGGTTTCACGCCGGGTGAGATAGCCGATGGGATTAGCCATTGTCGTCCACGGTAATGATAGTGCCGGTCTGGCTGGTTTCGCACAAGCCGGCAATGACACGGGCGACATTGACGGGCGGTACGCCTTTTATGCCCGGTGCGGCTTTCTGCAGCATCTCGGTTTCGGTAGCGCCGGGAGCGACCGTGTTGACCAGGATACCGTGCGACCTGCCTTCCATGGAAAGCGCCTCGGTGATGCCGCAGACCGCGAATTTGGTGACGGCATAGCCCCAGAGGCCGGGGAAGGTGCCTTCGCCCGCCAGCCCGGCAACGGAGCTGACATTGACAATGTGCCCGCCCGGCTGCATGCGGCGGAACGCCTCGCGGCAGGAAAGCATGACGCCTCTGACGTTGACGTTCATCATGTCTTCCCATTCTTCCATGCTGAAGTCCGGGAAGGTCATGGTGTGCAGTACGGCGGCGTTGTTGACCAGCGCGTCGATGCGGCCGAAGCGGGTAAGGGTTTGCTCGAAAAGGCGCTTGATATCTTCCTCCTTGCCCATGTCCGCTACGGTGCCGTGTACGTCCCAGCCGGCGCTGGTGAGATGCGCGGCGGCGTCCTGCACGTGTTTGGCATCGCGCCCGCAGAAGGACACGCGCCAGCCGTTCTGCGCCATGAGGCCCGCAGTGGCGTAGCCGATGCCGCGGCTGCCGCCGGTGATGATCATGGTTTTGGGTGAAGTCATGGGGTTTTATATAGGGGCTATTAGCGCGGTGTCTAGACCTGTCATTCTGAGCCCAGGCCTTCGCCGGGGTAAACTCCGCGAAGAATCTGATTACTGTCACCCCGTCGAATGACGGGGTCCGGATCCCGGCATACGCCGGGATGACAAATAAAGTGGATCCTTCACTTCGTTCAGGATGACAGCTCCAAAGAGAATCCCCGGTTCCCCGCCTGGCGGCGGGAAACACGGGGATGGGTTTGCTTTAGCGCAGCTCACCCGAACCGGGCGGTTTGCGCTTGGGCGGTTGCTGCGCGGGCGGCTTGGCCGCCGGCGGCGTTGCCTTAGGCTGCTTCGCAGCCACGGGGTTGAGCCGCAGCACTTCTGCCACCGCATCGCTTTCGTCGTCCGCATAGCACTGGACCTTATTGGCCCAGAGCTTTGTGGTCAGGCCCGCGAGGAGTATGCACAGCACCAGCCCGATGAGGAACCCGGGGATTCCCAGCAGGTAGCTGCTGCCGTTTGACTTTCCGAGCGGAATGGCCACGGTGGCCCAGACGAAGCACAGCGCCGCGAGGGTGCCCGTGCTGTAAACCGCGGTTTCGATGAAGCGGGTGAACGTACTCGCTCTAATCGGCAGCGAGTAGTCCTGGGTGCCGACGCGGACTTTTTTTGTCCACATGGCGTGCCTCCAACGGGTGAATACCAGCGTTTCGCCGGAAGGGAGGTGCGTACTTACCGCACCTAGAACCAGAAACCTTCCGAAGAAAGCCGGTAACTGGGGAGGAAGATAGGTTAAAAGGCGCTAAGTTACAAGGGAAGGGTATACAGGTTGTTGTGCGAGATCCCGGATATTTGCTATGCAAATTCCGGGATGACAATTTTCTAAGCGGCAGAGCCGCAAAGAAAATATGTCATTTCGGGCCGACCAAGAGGACGATCTGGTTGCCTTCCTGCTTCGGGCCGAACTCCACCTTGCACTTGTCTTCCAGCGCTTCCTGCACCCGCTTGATGAGATTGAAGCCAATGTCCTGGTGCGCCATTTCGCGGCCGCGGAACTTGAGGGTGAATTTCACCTTGTCGCCTTCCTCGAGCCAGCCGAAAGTGTTCTTCAGCTTAATGTCAAGGTCATGCTTATCAATCGTGGGGCGGAGCTTGACTTCCTTGATCTGCACCACCTTTTGCTTTTTGCGGGCTTCGTGCGCCTTTTTCTGCGCCTCGTAGCGGTATTTGCCGTAATCCATGATCTTGCACACGGGCGGCTCGGCGCCCGGCACGATCTCGACGAGATCGAGGCCGACCTGCTCGGCTTTGCGGATTGCCTCTAAGGTGGGAATGATGCCCAGCATGTTGCCGTTGGCATCGATGAGCCTGATACGCGGCACATTGATCAGGTGGTTGATGCGAGTCTCATCGCCCTTACCTCGGGGCGAACTCATACGAAAAGAAGCCTTGCGTTATTCAAACTGGTTCTCCGGTTGTTACAAAAACAGTGTGGTGTAGAAAAGTTAACGGGCGGTTACCCTAGTGCGGCAGCCGCGCCACGTCAAGCCCGCCTGTGTAGGCTTTTAGGGATAAGGCGTCAATAAGTACTTCCATTGTCATGCCGCACTTGTTGCGGCATCTCCCGGTAATTCAGGGAGACCCCGCAATAAATGCGGGGTGACAACGGGGGCTAGACCGGTGCGGCCGTTTCCTTTTTCAGCAGGGCTATGGCTTCGGCGAGGCTCATGACCTCCTGGGCCTCGGAGCCGAGGCGGCGGATGGAGACCTTTTTTTCCTCCATCTCCTTGCGGCCGACCACGAGGATGATGGGGAGTTTCTGCAAGCTGAGGTCGCGTACCTTGTAGTTGATCTTGTTGGAGGAGGTGTCTGTGATGGCGCGGATACCCGCGTCTTCCAGCGCGGCTTTGACTTCCTCAGCGTAGGGGTCTGCGTCATTGGTGATGGTGGCGACGGCGGCCTGCACGGGGGCGAGCCAGAGCGGGAATTTGCCGGAATATTCTTCAATCAGGATGCCGATGAAGCGCTCGAGCGAGCCGAGGATGGCGCGGTGGAGCATGACCGGGCGGTGCTTGGCACCGTCGGCGCCGATGTATTCCGCGTCCAGCCGTTCGGGCAGCACGAAGTCTACCTGCAGGGTGCCGCACTGCCAGTCGCGGCCGATGGCGTCGCGCAGCACGAATTCCAGCTTCGGGCCGTAGAAGGCGCCTTCGCCGGGGTTGAGGGTGTATTCCAACCCTGCTACTTCGCAGGCTTCCTTGAGCGCGTTCTCGGCGCGGTCCCAGGTTGCGTCTTCGCCGGCGCGCACGGGCGGGCGGTCGGAGAATTTGACTTTGACTTCGGTGAAGCCGAAGGCGGCGTAGACTTCTTTCAAGAGCGCGCAGAAGCGCACGGTTTCGGAGGTGATCTGGTCTTCGGTGCAGAAGATGTGCGCGTCGTCCTGCGTGAAGCCGCGGATGCGCATGATGCCGTGCATGGAGCCGGAGGATTCGTTGCGGTGGCAGGTGCCGAACTCGGCCATGCGAAGGGGCAGGTCGCGGTAGGACTTCATGCCCTGCCGGAAAATCTGCACGTGGCAGGGGCAGTTCATGGGCTTGACGCAGAGGAACTTGTCTTCATCCGACGGGGCGACGAACATGTTCTCGCGGAATTTTTCCCAGTGGCCGGAGGCTTCCCACAGGCTGCGGTCCACCAGTATGGGGGTTTTGACCTCGATGTAGCCGCCCTTGCGGACTTTGTTGCGGACGAAGTTTTCCAGCGTGCGGTAGAGCGTCCAGCCGCGGTCGTGCCAGAAGATCATGCCGGGGGAGTGTTCTGCCAGGTGGAAGAGGTCGAGCTCCTTGCCGAGCTTGCGGTGGTCGCGCTTCTCGGCTTCCTCC
>CAZUKF010000133.1:0-5753 GCA_964620765.1 uncultured Rickettsiales bacterium
GGACGAGGTGATTCCGCTGATGGCAGAAGGCAAAATCCTGCCGTATCTCGACATACCGTTCCAGCACGCTTCCCCGAAAGTGCTGAAGGCCATGAAGCGCCCCGCCGCGCAGGAAAAAACGTTCAACCGCATCCAGAAATGGCGCGAAATCTGCCCGGATCTTACCGTGCGCTCCACCTTCATCGTCGGTTTTCCCGGTGAGACGGAGGAGGATTTCCAGTTCCTGCTCGACTGGCTCCAGGAAGCGCAGCTCGACCGCGTGGGCTGCTTCCGTTATGAGGCGGTGGACGGCGCCGATTCAAACGCGCTTGGCCCGCACGTGCCGAAGGACGTGATGGAAGACCGCTGGAACCGCTTCATGGCGGCGCAGCAAAAGATCAGTGCGGCGCGCTTGCAGAAGAAAGTGGGCAGGACGTTGCGGGTGATGATCGACAGTGTGGGCAAGGATGGGATTATCGGCCGCACGGAAGGCGACGCGCCGGAGATTGACGGCGTGGTGCGCGTGATATCTCAAAAGAAGCGCTTCCTGCCCGGCGAAATTGCGCAGGTGAAAATTACCGGCTCGGATGAGTATGATTTAACGGGAGAGGTGGCTTAAGTCCTGCTGCCCACGGCCGCCGGCGATTCTCCGCGCGTTTCCACGCCCAGCGCCCAGTACGGCCGCGTGTAGGCGCGCGGGGCGTTTTCAAAGCATTCAAAATTCACGCCCATGCGGTAGTAGATGGGGTTGAAAACTTTATCATCCTCGCGGATTTCGCTCACTTTCTTGCGGAGTTCATGTTGTTCATTTACGCGTGAATCGTTGAATTCCGCCGCCAGCATCATACGCGCTGTTCCGATGTGCTCATGTGATGCCTTGACCTGTTCTTTCAGCGCTTTGGGCAGCAGAGACGTGAGAGATGCACGGATTCCCATGTCTGCCGGCGGCGGCTCCTGCTTCAGCACTGCGCTGTGCAGCGCGATGAGTGTTTTGCCCACGGCCTGGTATTCCATGTCTACCTTGGCCAGCATGTGGCAGGCGAGGGCATATTTTTCTTCGCTGGAAAGCTTGGAGCGGTCTTTCGTTTTCCAGTACGCAATATGCTCTGTTCCTGCCGCGATATCGGCGCAGGGTGCGGTGTCGATCAGCACTTCGCCGTTTTCTACGCGGCGGGTGCAGCCCAGGTACGCCCACGCGGTGTCCATGTCTGCCATGACAATGCCGAAGGTGGCACGGTTGATGGAATCCTGCGCTTTGGGGTCTTTCAGGTAGAGCTTTTTCAGCTGTTCCAGTTCACCTGCATCGCCTTTGTTGATGGCGTCTGCATGCAGGTATTTGCCGGCACCGTAATAAAGCAAGGCGCAGCTGCCCGAAACGTTGAGCGCGGCGCCGTAGCCGATAGCGCGCAGCTTTTCCACGTCCACGATGGGTGGATAGCCCTCGGAATCCTTTGCGGCGTCGGTGCGCCCGGCGGGGCGTGCTGCATACGAGGTGAGCTTGACGAATTTATCGGCCGAATAGGCCATCATGCAGGCGAATTCGGTTGATTTGTACATTTCCTGGTAAGCATCCATCCAGGCGGTGGAACGCTTACCCGTTTCCTCTTCCCATAATTGCGGCTGGGTGGCGAAGCCCGCAATGTTACCCATGTTGAGCTGCGCCAGCTTTGCAACCTTGGCCTTGTCTTCCGGCTTGCCGGATTCCGCCAGTTGTTGCGTGGTTCCCTTGATGTTCAGCATGCGCTTTAAGAAGCGCGTCATGGTGATAATGGATTTCTGCGCGAGGCTTTCCGGTGTTTGGCGCATGGCGCGGCCCTGCACGGTTTCGAACGCGCTGGAGACGGGCTGGCTGCGGTGCACGCCGCTGCCGCAGCCGGTGTATTCCACGAGCAGCACCGGGTTGTCCCAGTTGAGCATGGCTTCGCGCAGCTTTTCAATGTGGTGTTGCACCAGCGCGCCACCCGCCGGCCCGGCGGATTTCATGATGTCGGAGCCGGCGAACATCACCATCTTGGTGTGTTCGATGAGTTTTTTGTTCTGCTGTTCTTCTTTTTCTCTTTCTTCAGGGGCAAGGTTTTCAAGTTCTTTTTGGGACAGCAGAAGGCCATAGGCCGCCTTGACTTTGCCCACGGTGAGCTGGTGGGTCATCTTGTTTTCGGGATGCACAAGATAACGGGTTTCATCGCCTTCCTTGACCATACCGGCGCTGTCATTCTCGTGCTTCACATCGGCAACACTGACCTTGGGGATCATGGTTTTTTCATCGAGCGCCGTAATGCTTTCATCTACGGCAGTGTGCTGTTCCACCGTTGCGTCTGCGGGGAGCTGCGAGCGCATGGCATCGGCACGGCTGATGCGCTCCGGGTACTTGTCCGGTTCGTTCGCCTTGCGCTGGTTGATGAAACCTTCAACCATGAAGGCATTTTCGTTGGTGAGGCCGATCTGCTCATGATGGGCGCGGTAATAGGCATTGGCGTAGACTTCTTCCATGATGCTTACAGCGTTTTCCACCGGCTTGCGGTACTCCAGCAGCGGCACCACGTCCACGCGCTTCTTTACATCTTTAGGTTCAGCCGCTTTCAGCAGCGCGAAGGCTTCCAGCACGTCGGCTGCGCTGCGGCATTCCGCGATAAGATATTGCGGGATGGCATCCGGGTGGCGCGCGGCAAGCACGAAGCCGCTCATGGTTTCGTAGAATTCTGCTTCTGCCTTATCCCGGCGGTAGGCCGCGGTATTTTGCTCTGCCTCCGGCGTGTTGTTGACACGTTCCTTGATTTCGCCGAGGCGCGGGCGAATATCATCCAGCATTTCCGTCACGTGCCGGCGGATATAGTCACCTTCGTCGCCGTTCAGCTCCTCGATCAGCTCCTCCGCTCGCGCTTTTCGCTGCCCGCGCGTGCGCTCGGCATACGTGTCATCGGGTTCGTCGTGCCTTTGCCGCGGCAGGCGCGTAAACTCCCCTGCCTCATCGCCCAAATTTTCAACCAGGTGACGGATCACCCGTTCATGCATGGTGGCGTTTTCGCGGATCTGCACGCGCAGGGCATGGTTGCCGAAGCTGTGCATCTGCGCGAGCAGCACGTCCGCTTTCGAGAGCACGGGGCTGCCGTTGTAGTGGGGGAAATCATCCACCCCTTTTATCTGCAGGGCGCGGATGTTTTCCATGCGCTCGATCAGCTGCCCCACATCGGTGAAAGGTTCGGCACCGTTGCTGCTTTCGACAGCTGCTTCCAGCGTTTCCCGTGCCTTGCGGAAAGTGCCGAATTTGTTGCTGTCTTTCGGCGGTGCGTAGGTCTCCAGGTATTGTCCCATGATTTCTTCGAGCGAACGGCCGGTGACGTGGAGGCGGATGGTTGCCAGTTCGCGCGCCAGCAGCTCACTCAGCTCGGTTTTGGCGTCGGGGCGGTTGTCCCTGTTTTTGCGATCCGGCATTTCGGAAATGATTTCCGCCAGTTTGAACGCGTAGTGCAGGTGCAGGTTGCGGAAGTTCTTGCGCAAGCCATCTTCCAGCATCTCCGCCGTCATGTCCTGCTTACTGTCCCGGTCTCCCGGCGACCAGGTGGAAGGCTGCATGAGGTTGTAGAAATGCGAGAGCTCATCGTGGGTGAGCGGCGTGGTGTTGCGCGCGCCGTGGCGGATGGCGGGGTCTATCACCGACTGCATCATGTGCGGGATAGCGTTGAACATGATTTCAGAAAAGGCGATGGAGCGGGCCATTTCCTGCGGGATTTTCAGGGTTTCCTTTACCGGTGTCAGATCGGAGTAAAGTTTATCCATTGCCATCATCACCGCGCCCATCTGTTCAGCATTCAGGCGCGGGGGCTCGCTTTTGAAGAGCGGGCGGCATTCGTCGATGACATGGTGAAGATTGGATTCCGCGTCAATTGCCTTGCGGGAGAGCGTGTCGGTAGGATGCGGCGTCTGCACCGGGCCCTTGCGGTAGAGCGGCAGCATGTTGAGCAGCTTGCGCCACGGGCTTTCAGTTTCAACGCTCTTCACATCCGGGGTGATGTTGCGCTTCAGGCTCTTTAAATTGCGTTGCCTGTTTCCCATCGAATCCTGCTTCTCATCCAGAAGATCGCGGAAAATATCATCAAACCCGTTATATTTTTTACCCTCTTCGTTCACGGCATACATGTTGCCTGCCGCGTCGCTGGCGCAGCGGGTGACGATTTCCCGGAACATCTCCCATTTGGGGTTCTGGCCATGTCTTTCGATGCCGTGTTCGCTGGCAAAGCGCTCCAGCAGGTAGGACGCCGCCGCGGTGCCGTCCACGGGCGCAAGGCGCGGTGCACGTGTCCTTTTCCGCTCGTTTTCCATGCGGACAAACTGATCGTGCTGGAAGCGGCGCTGTTCATCGGTAAGCGGCGGCGCGCCCTGGTGTTCTGGTTTAGCCAAATTGATTCCCTGTGCAGTAGGTAGTGATTCCTATAGCAATATTAATATATGCCGCAACGCCTTAAAAATGACATGTTGATGACATAATGTATGAAGCCGCGCGGAGGGAAAATTTCCTTTTATTTCAATATGCCGCCGCGGCGCACCACGGTGATGGATTTGGCCTTGCCGGATTTGTCATCCGTCTCGATCAGCACGGCCGAAAGCGTGCCCTCGCCCTCGGCGGGCTCCAGCCGGATTTTCGTCATCTTGCTTAAGAACCGCTCCATCGGCCCCTCCGGCTTGAAGCCGATGATGGAGTTATAGTCGCCGCACATGCCCGCATCCGTGATGTAGGCCGTGCCTTTGGGCAGCACGCGCGCGTCATTAGTGGGTATGTGGGTGTGGCTGCCGACCACGGCGGAGACGCGGCCGTCCAGGTAATGACCCATGGCGTTTTTCTCGGAGGTGGCCTCGGCGTGGAAATCCACCAGTATGGCGTCTGCCTTCACGCCTTTGAGCAGCTGGTCCGCCGCCCGGAAGGGGCAGGGGGCGTATTCTTTGTGGAACACCTGGCCCAGCAGGTGCAGCACGAAAACCTTTTTGCCGCCTTTGGCTTCAAACAGCCCGCAGCCGAAGCCGGGGGTGCCTTCGGGCAAGTTGCCGGGGCGCAGCATGCGCTTTTCGTTGGCGAGGAAGGGGACGATCTCCTTCTGGTCCCAGACGTGGTCGCCGCCGGTGATGACATCGGCGCCGTTAAGCAGCAGCTCGCGCGCTTCCTTGGGCGCGATGCCGAAGCCGCCGGAGGCGTTGTCGCCGGAAACCACGGCGAAATCCACCTCCAGTTCCTTGCGGAGCACGGGCAGGTGCTTCAAGACCGCCTCCCTTCCACTTCTACCAACAATATCGCCGCAAAAGAGTATTTTCATGCTTGCGTTTATGGCATACCATGCCCCCGTATGCAAATTTATGAATCAAAGAATCGGCAGGAAAGACAAATGGTGGAAGTTTACGGGCTTATTTTACTCGCCGTCATCATCAACGTGGCGGCGCAGATGCTGCTCAAGGTGGGGATGCAGAAAATCGGCTATTTTGAGTTCACGGCCGGGAATATCTGGCCGGTGGGGCTGCAAGTGGCGCAAAGCGTGCCGATCATCATCGGCATGGCCTGCTACGTGCTTTCCGTGGTGGTGTGGATGATGGTGCTGTCCCGCGCCGAGGTGAGCATGGCTTACCCGCTTTCCAGCATCGGCTACGTGCTGGTGGCGCTGGCGGCGTGGTGGCTGCTGGATGAAGGGCTCACGGCGATGCGCGTGACCGGGATTTTTGTAATCATACTTGGTGTTTACCTCGTCAGCAAAACATGAGTACGCAAGGCGGACTTTTTGAAGCGGAGG
>CAZUKF010000134.1:0-5698 GCA_964620765.1 uncultured Rickettsiales bacterium
CGACGGCTCCACCAGCCGCAAATATGGCGGCACCGGCCTTGGCCTTGCCATCAGCCGCGAGCTCTCACGTCTTCTGGGCGGCGAGATCCGCCTGGCATCCACCCCCGGCCGCGGCAGCATGTTTACGCTGTACCTGCCCGTGACCTACTCGGCACGCACCCGCAAGGCAGGGTTTGAATCCCTGCCTGAGCGCGTCGAATCCAAGCCGAAAAGGATACCGCATATCCCAGTGGAGCAGCCGCCCGTTGAACAGGAAGAAGTCGGCCAGCTCATCAACGAGGTGGGTGATGACCGCGATTTTATTCAGCCGAATGATACGGTGGTGCTGATCGTGGAGAATGACCTCGGCTTTGCCCGCTTCATGCTGGACAAGATCCGCGAAAAGGGCTGCAAGGGCCTTGTCACTTCGCTTGGGGCAGTGGCGCTGGCACTCACGTATGACTACAGGCCCCGCGCCGTGCTGCTGGATATCAACCTGCTCGACATGCAGGGCTGGCGCGTGCTTGAGCGCTTGAAGAACGATGCGGCCACGCGGCATATCCCCGTCTGCGTCATCTCTACCGATGATGCGCGCGACCGGGCCATGACCTCGGCAGCAGCAGGCTTTGTCGCCAAGCCGCTGGAAAGCGGCGACGTGGTGGAAACCCTGCTTAACGCCATGGTTGATACCGCCGACCGCCCAGAGAAGAACGTGCTGCTCCTAGGCGCCAACGCCAAGCAGCGCAAACAGATCAAGGAAGTGATCGAGGACGGTGATATCCACGTCGTGCATGCTAAAAACAAGGAAGAAGCGGTGAAGATGCTGCAGGAGAAAAAGATCGACTGCCTCATCGTCACTCCTGCCCTGCTCGAAACCGCAGCACCGCTGGTAATGCCGGAGAGCGACGAAGCCGCCGTCATGCTCAAGCGCATTCCCGTGGTGGTATACGGCGATGGTGAAATCAACGAGCAGACATGGAAACGCCTGAATGAAACCTCGCTGATCCGCCAAGCACACACGCCCGAGAAACTGCTTGATCTCACCGCCTTTTTCCTGCACCGCGATATTTCCAAGCTGCCGGAAGCCCAGCGCACGAAGCTGATGAACCTGCGCCAGTCCGACAAGCTGTTGGCCGGCAAGCGCGTGCTGATCGTCGACGATGACATGCGCAACATCTTTGCCCTCTCCAGCGTGCTGGAAGAGCACCAGATGATCGTCACCTCCGCTGATAACGGCCGCGATGCCATTGCCATCCTGCAGGAAGAAAAAGATGTCGATATCGTGCTGATGGACATCATGATGCCGGAAATGGACGGCATGGAGACCATGCGTGAAATCCGCAAAATTCCTTACCTGCGCAGCCTGCCTATCGTAGCCGTTACAGCCAAGGCGATGAAAGGCGACCGCGAGAAATGCATCGAGGCGGGCGCGTGGGATTACCTGTCCAAGCCGGTAGATACGGAGCAGATGATCACGGTCCTTAGGGCGTGGCTGCACCGCTGACGGAGGAAGATGTGAACAAGCGCGCGGTCAAATTCCAGCTTCCGGACAATGAGGAGAAGCCCCTGCCCTCTTCAGAGAAGGTGGACATTCTCGTCGTTGACGACCTGCCGGAAAAACTGCTGACCTACGAGGCCATGCTGGAGGAGCTGGGCCAGAACCTTGTCACCGTGCGCTCGGGCGAGGACGCCCTCAAGCTGGTGCTGCGGCAAGAGTTTGCCGTTATCCTGCTGGACGTCAACATGCCTGGCATGGACGGGTTTGAGACCGCCTCGCTCATCCGCCAGCGCAAAAAATCGGCACATATTCCCATCATTTTCCTCACCGCGTTCAACGATGAACTGCGCATGGCACAGGGCTATGCCAGCGGCGCGGTAGATTACCTGCCCACACCGGTGGTGCCGGAAATCCTGCGGGCCAAGGTGCGCGTGTTCATCGAGCTTTCACAGATGCGCAAGCAGGCCGCCCTGCAGGCAGAGGAGCGCGCCATGCGCAAGGCGGCGGAAGAATCGGCACGGCGCGCTAAATTTCTCGTCACGGCTAGCGAGGCATTGTCCCGCGCGCAGGATACGCTGGAAATCATGCGCACGCTTGTGCAGCTGCCCATCCACTTCCTCGCCGATGTGAGTGTTCTCTGGCAGAACGAATCCACCCAGCACCGCAACTGGCTTGGTTGGGCATTCTCCACCGGCATGAACGTGCAGACCGCCATGATTCCCGAAGGCCTGGCCGCTTTTCCGACGCTGGAAACAGCGATGCGCGAAGTAGCCACTACCGGCCAGCCGCGCTACCTGCCGCGCCTGCCGGCTTCCGCGCTTTCGCCTTCTTCCGCAGTTATCGCAAGCCCCAAGATGCGCTACCCAACATCCTCCAGCACCTGCACGGCCATGATTGTCCCCAGCACTTCACGCGGCCAGTTTACCGGCGCGCTGCTGCTGGCACGCTGGAACCCGGAAAACCCCTACCGACCGAGCGATCTTTCACTGGCAACGGACCTTGTCTCCCGCACGGGCGCAGCGCTGGAAAATGCAATGCTGCTGGAGCGCATCCGCGAGGCAGACCGGCGCAAGAACGAGTTCCTCGCCATGCTGGCGCACGAGCTGCGCAACCCGCTGGCGCCCATCCGTAATGCCCTACATGTGATGAAGATGACGCCGCAGCCCGAGCTGCGCCACGAGGCGGAAGACACGGTAGAGCGGCAGCTCAAGCACATGGTGCACCTGGTGGACGACCTGATGGATGTCTCGCGCATCACGCAAGGCAAGATTGAGCTGCGCAAGGAACTCTTCCAGCTGCGCGAAGCGCTGGAACACGCTATCGAGACTTCACAGCCGCTCATCCGCAGCCGCGGACATAAGCTGGTGGTGCACGTGCCGGAGAAACCCATCTGGCTGGAGGCGGATTTCGCGCGGATTTCCCAGATATTCTCCAACCTCATCAACAACTCCGCCAAATATACCGACCAGGGTGGGCAGATCGTGGTGTCGGCGCAACAGTTGGATGATGCCGCCGTTATCAGCGTGCGTGACAACGGCATCGGCATTCCCGTGGATATGCTGCCCCGCATTTTCGATATGTTCCTGCAGGTGGACAGTTCGCTTGAGCGCGCACAGGGCGGGCTCGGCATCGGGCTGACACTGGTGAAGAAGCTGCTGGACATGCACGGCGGCTCGATCAGCGCGCTTAGCAACGGCACACGCACCGGCAGCGAGTTTATCGTGCAGCTTCCCGTGGCAGAGGCCCCGGTACAGGATAAGGAAGCACCAGCGGATATTTTACAAGCCTCCACGCAACCCGGCACCAGCCTGCGGGTGCTGATCGTGGATGATAATGAGGCCTCTGCCAAAACCCTGGGCTGGATGATGGAACTGCTGGGCCACGAGGCACAGATTTCTCATGACGGCCAGGAAGCTATCGGGATGGCGCGCAGCAGCCCGCCGGATATTGTCCTGCTCGACATCGGCCTGCCCGGGATGAACGGCTACGAAATCTGCAAACTCCTGCGGCAGGAGCCCGGGCTGGAGAATACTACCTTCATCGCGCAGACAGGCTGGGGCCAGAGTGAGCACCGGCAGCGCTCGCAGGAAGCCGGGTTTCATCACCATCTTGTCAAACCGATAGATCTTGCAACCTTGCAGGACCTGATGAGCAAGCACAATAGCCTCTCCACCGTCGCATGATCCTAAGCGGCGATAACAAGGGCGCCATTGCCATGCGTAACGGTGTTCGGGTCCAGCACGGCGGCAGGCAGTTGGAGATTAATACCCCCGCAGGTAAAAATGCCTTTCTCCGCGGGATTTGCGGCGGCAAAATCTTCCGGCGGCTTGCCACCTAAGAAAGCCAGTGTATTTACATCATCCGACGTAAGCTGCACGCGGTGGCCAGGCCGTGTGTTGGCCAGCTTCAGGTAGGTTTTTTCCAAGCGCGGACCCCCAGCGCTTTCCTGTTCAAAATCATGCGTGACCATCACCACCAGCTCCGGTTTTTCCGGTAGGAAAAACCGATTCGTAACCGCCTCCACGTCCTGCGCCGGCTGCGCCGCTTGTATCAGATTGAGCTCGCGCACGAACGCGCTCATGTCCATGCGTGGCGGCTGCGGCTTGTTGGGATCGTTTTCGCTGATGAACACGCTGCGGTGCCGGTCATCGCCCAGATGCACGCCGGTGCAGCCGACGGAGCCCGCATCGGCATAAAACGCCGCCACCGCCATCACCTCGCGCAGCGCCTGCTCCTTGTCTTCTGCGCTGGTTAACTCTTCCTTCCACGCATGGGCGCGAGGTTCATGGTCATGCGAATCATAGATACCGATCGTGCCGCCGCGGGATTTAGGATACATGTGCGGCTCCCCGCCCTCCGGGTCATAACGCACCACCCAGCGCATGCCGTAGCGGTGGCAGTCGAGGTAAGTGCTCGCTTCATTCCACTTCTTTTTCACCTCTTCCGTACCCTGGTGCCAGTGATCCGGCTCGTGCTTGGAAGGCATCCAGAAGGAATTATTGGTAACATGGGTGATGTGGCAACCCTCCATGCCACGGCGCTGATCATCGCTCACAATGCCCACGGTCTCCGCCATGATGACGGGTGCGCGGCCGTGGTGCTGTTGGCACACCGCGGCGGCGTGGCCCAGCACTTCCTTTAAGACCTCGGGATGGATTTTATGCGCCGCGTCTACCCGGCAGCCCATGAAGCCGAGCTGGCCAAGCTCGGGGTTATTGCCCATGTATTTCTCGACAAGCGGCTTCCACAGATGGTCGATGATCTGGCGGCGCTTTTGCGGATTTTCATAGTTGAACTGGGCAATGTCATCCCACAGATCCACCCATTCGCCATTGCGCCAGATGCCGTCGGGTTTATCGGTTTGCACGCCGTCGATGACGAGGTTGTGGTCGGCGTCGCGCTTGAACCAATAGCGCGTGTCATCGTTGATGGCGCGGTTCTTTTCCCAATCGTCACCGCACTCCAGAAGGTTGGGCACCGCTTCCGACGTGCGGCCCATATGTGCAAGCACCAGGTCAAACATCGGCACCAGGCCAAGCTCCTTGGCGCGGCTGGTGTATTGGCGCAGCAGGGCCACCTGCTGCTTGACATCACCGGTGCCGAAAAAATCGGCGCGCCAGCACGTGTAATCCACCGGTGCGTAGAGGCTGCCCTTTTTGCCGTTGAACTTGGGGAACTGGCTGGTGGGGTGCAGCGGCGGCGACATGACGGCGTTGTAGCCCATCGCCGCGATTTCCGGCAACTCGGTGATCATGGCTTGGAAATTGGGATAGTGCGGCGCGAATTGGTTGTAGCACAGCAATATGCCCTTTTCGCGCAAAGCGGCTTCGGTCGGCGTGCGTGCCTCTTGGGTGGTGTCTGCCATGCTTCCCTGCTTTTTTCAGAGGCTAGCAGGGCGGGCGGGATTGGTTAAATGAAGGTTTGGTTACGTAAATGCTGGGAAGCTTCTAGCAGGATATCAATAGCTTGCTTCACTCCAGAAACTCCTCCACATCCGGAATCCGCGTAAAGGTAATCTTGGTACCTGAAAAACTCCGCCCCTCTGAGGCGAGAGGGGTGGCATAGGCTACTGGCAGGTTTCAATAATAACCGCCTGCCATATATTCTAGACAAGCAAAAGCCCATCTTCTATAAACCAATTCTCTTTTCGCGCGGTTTTTCCCGCCTGTGCCCGGATAGCTCAGTTGGTAGAGCAAGGGATTGAAAATCCCTGTGTCGCTG
>CAZUKF010000135.1:0-5618 GCA_964620765.1 uncultured Rickettsiales bacterium
TCTCACATCCGCACTGCGTTGAACCAGACCCCCATCCCAACCTTCCCCCTTCCAGGGGGAAGGAGTTACAAGATAGCCCTAAAATACTTCGCCCCGCCGACGGGAATCTCCGTCTTGCGGGGCGAAAGTGTTTGCTTCTCAGGCCAATCCGACAGTGGCCTGAGAGTCCTTGGTGGCACGCAGCCACGCCTGGAGCGTGGCGAAGTCGAACTTGCTCCATCCCACGACGTCTGAGCCGGAGTTGGAGATTTCGTCGAACTCGTTCTTGTGCCTTAGGAGTGCCAGCACTTCCGGCCACAGGTTAGCGTTGCTCAGCCTGATACGCACCTTGTGGGGTTTCCCCACCGGCGCTTCCGCTTGCGCGGTACTCATGACAAAACCCTCTGGGAGAGCGGGGCTCAAATTCAGGTGCAACGCATGCACCCTAAAACCAGCCCCGTAAGACGGTTACAATGGTGGGTTTTATAACGAATTTTTGTTGAAAAGTCAATATTCAGGTCGGCACCGGCTGCGCCCCGGTGACAGGGGCCATGACCGGCTGTTTGGCGACCCGCACGGGCTCTTTCAGGGCGGCATAAATCTGCTTTTCCGCCTCCACCAGCAGCACTCCGCCCAGCCGTGGGAAAAAGAGGCGCCCGATAAGCTCCATCGCCGGGGCCACCTTCAGCAGCCAGCGTATGTGGCTGGGCACCATGAAAAGCGCCGAATCCAGCCGCGTGACCGTGAGGCCGCCCGCGCCGATAAGATCTCGCACCTGCCCGGCACTGAACGGGCGGCCGTAGCCGAACGGGCTGTACGGGGAATGCGACCACGCACCCATGCGGTTGGGCACCACCGCGATCATCCGCCCGCCCGGCACCAGCACCCGCCAGATTTCCTGCATCAACTCGTCCAGCTGGTCGCTATGCTCAAGCGCGTGCACCACCAGCACGCGGTTAAATAAATTATTAGGAAATGGCAGGCGCCCATCCTCCACCAGCAGCGCGCGGTTGCCCTCGCCGGTAGGCCAGTAAAGCGCGCCCTGCTCCGCCGGCATGGCCGCCAGCGTTAAGCTTCGCTTATCGATTTCTGGAGTAAGATACGGAACGGCGTAACCCACCCCGAGCGTAGTCTCACCCGCGGCGTCTGGCCACAGCGCGCGCAGGCGTTGCCACAATGCAAGGCACGTGCGCTTTCCCAGCGCGCTGGCATAAAACTGCTTGAGGCTGACCACGTCCGGACGGTACATAAGAAAGAGAACATATCATCCCCGTTGAAAACATGAAGCACCTACTGCGCACTCTTGTCATTGGCGTTCTTTTAGCCGGCCTGGCCATGAGCATGGCCCCGACCGCCGCCGAATCCGCCGCTGCTTCGGCCTTCCAATTCGCCGAGCGCAACAAATGGGACGAGGCGCTGGCCCACGCCCGCGGCGAGCCTGCGCTGCAATCGGTCATCACCTGGCGCTACGCGCTGGAGCAGGATTCGGGCGCAAGCTTCGACGAGATCACCACCTTTATCCGCAAGCACCCGGAATGGCCGAAGCAGGAGCGCCTCAAGCTCCGTGCCGAGCAATCCCTGCGCAATTCGAACGCTTCAGGCGAAGAGCTGGAAGCGTGGTTCGCCGCCAACCCGCCGGTTTCGGGCATCGGCAAGATAAAGCTCGCTGAAATCATGATCAGGAACGGTGACTCCATCGGCTCCGAGAAGGTGAGCTTCCTGGTGCGCGACGCCTGGCGCAACGGCGATTTCGAGGATGACGAGGAAGAGCGCATCCGCACCGTTTACCGCGATGTGCTGCGCGAGCAGGACCACGTCTCGCGCGCAGACCGCCTGCTGTGGGAAGAAAAAATCAAGCCTGCGAAACGCATACTCAGCCTACTGCCCAAGGCGCAGGCCAACGTAGCGCGGGCGCGCATCGCGCTCCTGGAAAACGCGAAAGATGCCACCTTTCATCTCGGGCAGGTTTCCAACGCCCACCGCGACGACGCAGGGCTGATTTACTCGCGCATGCTGTGGCGCAACCGCAAGGATGATGATGAGGGCGTGAAGGAAATGCTGCTCGCCGCGCCCTCGCCCGTGCCGTATCCGGAGAAATGGTGGAAGATCCGCGAGCAGCAGATCCGCCGTGCCATTGACCGCCGCGAATATAAACTTGCGCGCAAGCTGCTTGCCAACCACGGGCAGACTGAGGGCTCCGGCCTTGCCGATGCAACATGGCTTTCCGGCTGGCTCTCGCTGGAGTTTTTAAACGACCCGCAGGATGCGTACCTCGCTTTCTACAAGATGTTTGATTCGGTGAAATACCCGGTGAGCAAAGCGCGCGCCGCCTACTGGGCGGGCCGCGCCGCCGCCAGATCCGGCGACGATGAAGCCTCGCGCGGCTGGTATAAAACCGCCTCCGGCTGGCCCACCACGTTTTACGGGCAGCTAGCACACACGAAAATAAACGGCGAAGGCGCCCTGCGCATCCCGCGCGACCCGGCGGCCTCGGGTGCCGAGCGCCGGGCTTTTGAAGACAATGAAATGGTGCAGGCCATCAAGCTTGCGGCATCGGCAGAAGCGGATGACGTGGCAACCGAGCTGCTCAACCACCTGATCGATACCGCCAGCGATAACACACAGGCAGCGATGGCGGCGGAGCTGGGCACGGAGATTCACAGCACGCTGCTGGGCGTGCGCGGCGCCAAGCGGGCCATGCAGCGCGGCATCGTGCTGCTGGAAACAGGCTATCCGCGCCCGAAACTGCCGCAGCTCGCGGTAGAGGATGCGCTGGCGCTGGCGGTGACGCGGCAGGAAAGCGAGTTCGACGCCAACGCCAAGAGCCGTGCCGGCGCCATCGGGATGATGCAGCTGCTGCCGCGCACGGCGAAAGAAACCGCGCGCAAGGCGGGCCTCTCGTTTTCAGAATCCAAGCTGTATGACCCGTCCACCAATATCCGTATCGGCAGCACCTACCTGAACCGGCTGGTGAACGCGTATGACGGCAGCCTGATCATGGCGCTGGCGGCCTACAATGCGGGCCCCGGCAACGTGCGCAACTGGATTGGTGATTTTGGTACACCGGAAGGTGACCTTGAAGACGCCATCAACTGGATCGAGATGATCCCGTTCGCGGAGACAAGAAATTATGTGCAGAGAGTGATAGAGAACCTGCAGGTGTACAGGCACATCCTGAGTGGGGGCGAAAATACACGCCTCGCCCTGGCGTCAGACCTTACGAACCGTTAGAGCCTAGCTCTTGGCGGGCTGCTTGGTCATGCTTTCGTAGTTAATGCGGTCCCAATCGTGCTTCATGGAGTATTGCGTGGAACAGCCCGTAACGGCCATCACCACCAGCACCAAAGCGCCCACAACGGCTACTCGTTTAACGTCTTTCATAGTATCCTACCCGTGTTTTTGCATGGGATTATAAGGCCATGCATTTTCTACATAGCGTATATGCGGGCGGATTAATGTTACAGTTTTGTTACAATTGCAGCTGCGACTAGGAAATATCCCAGTTTTGCCGGCGTTTATAAGCTTACAATACGGGCCTAGTAGCAGCCCGGTGAGTCATCCATGCAGACGCCTGCCCCGGTGGGCAGAGAATAGTCCGCATCGTAGTCGCGTGCTGTTGTTCCCTTCTTGGAATAGTCATAGCCGTCCCAGGCAGAATGCCCGCGGTTAGCGGGAGAGCAGGATACAAGAAAGACCGTAGCCAGCACTACGTTTGCCAGATTAGAGCGATGCATATAGGTTACCGAGGTTACGCGCGGTTGCGCGCCGGTTCAATTGTTGCGAGGAATATATACCCAACGAGCCCGGAAAACAAGGAACCTGTAAGTACTCCCAACCGTGCCTGGGTCATGGCTGCCATGTCACCCGGGAAAGCGAGCGCGCCGATAAAAAGGCTCATGGTAAAACCGATTCCGGCAATCATGCACACACCGTAGAGTTGAGGCCATGAGACTGACTGTGGCTTTCTTGCCACATTCATTTTCACGAGCAACAAACTGAAAACAAATATTCCCAGTTGCTTGCCGAAGAAGAGCCCAAACATGATGCCCAAAGGCAACGGCTGCATGAAACCTTCCCACGTGATGCCCGCCAGCGGAACACCGGCATTGGCAAAGGCAAAAAGCGGCACGATGCCGAAGGCAATCCACGGGTGCAGGCGGTGCTGAATTTTTTCCGCGCAGGCCAAGGGCATGACAACCCCGAGCAGCACGCCCGCGATGGTGGCGTGCACGCCGGAGAGCAGCATGAACAGCCAGAGCGGCAGGCCGAGCAGCAGGTAAAGCCCCGCGCGGGATACCCCCCGCCGGTTCATGCCCAGTAGCACGACAAAGACTGCGCCGGCGGCAAGCAGCGCCGCGCAGTCCAGCTCGCCCGCGTAGAAAAGCGCGATGATGATGACGGCGATGAGATCATCAATCACCGCCACGGCCATGAGAAAAACTTTTAAAGCAGGCGGCACGCGCGAACCCAGCAACGCCAGCACGCCGAGCGAGAACGCGATGTCGGTCGCGGTGGGAATGGCCCAGCCGCGCGCGGCGGGAGTGCCGTGGTTGAAGAAAAGAAAAATCAGTGCAGGCAGCAGCACGCCGCCCGCCGCGCCTACCACCGGCAGGATGGCCCTGTCAAAACCCTCGAGGTCGCCGCTGGTGAGTTCGCGCTTGATTTCGATGCCGATGAGCAGGAAGAACAGCGCCATCAGCCCGTCGTTGATCGCGTGCGAACTTTGCGCGGTGAACGCGGTGTAGGCGGAAGCAAGCGGCGAATTGGCCGCCAATAAAGCAAAAACCGCCGCCAGCATCAGCACGATACCGGCGGCGGTTTCTTTAGCGAAGAACCGCTTAAACAGCGGCGCTGGCTTTCCTCAGGCGGCTGTTGAACTGGCCGTAGGAAAGGTAGATGCCGAGCCCAACGGCAAGGTAAGCTATGTAGAACATCACCGTGACGGGATTGCTGAGCAGGCCCGCAATCAGGCCGAAGCAGCAGAGGATGCCCAGGATCGGCGTAACCGGCGCACCAGGAACGCGGAACGGACGCTCCAGGTCCGGCTCCTTGTGGCGCAGGTACAGCACCGTGAAGCAGATGATGGAGAACGCACAGAGCGTACCGAGCGAAACAAGATCACCCAGGATGTCGATCGGCGTGGTGGCGGCGGCAAGGCCGATAAGCGAGCCGACAACGATGGTGTTCAGCCACGGCGTCTGGAACTTGGGGTGCACCTTGGAGAACATGGCGGGGATCAGCCTGTCGCGCGACATGGTGTAGAAGATGCGCGTCTGGCCGTAGATGAGAACCATCATCACCGAGGTGAGGCCAGCGATGGCGCCGATCTTCACGAATACGGAGAGCCAGCCGAGGCCAATGGCGTCTACCGCCTTGGCCATGGGATCAGGCACGTTGAGGGTGGAATAGTGCACGATGCCGGTGAGAACCAGCGATACCAGCATGTAAAGCACGGTGCAGACCACCAGCGAGCCCAGGATGCCGATGGGCACGTCCCGCTTGGGGTTTTTTGCTTCCTGTGCTGCCGTGGAAACCGCTTCAAAGCCCACATAGGCGAAGAAGACGATGCCGGCGCCGCGCAGAATGCCGCTCCAGCCGTACTTGCCGGTTTCACCCGTGTTTTCAGGAATGAAGGGCGT
>CAZUKF010000136.1:0-5600 GCA_964620765.1 uncultured Rickettsiales bacterium
CCTCGCGCGGCGCCTTGTAAGAGCCGTAGTAGAGCCCGCGGAAAATGTGCAGATAGACGGCGATGAAGAAGAACGACGCGCCGTTCGAGTGTATGTAGCGGATAAGCCAGCCGTAATTTACGTCGCGCATGATGCGCTCGACGCTGTCAAACGCGTTGCCGACGCTGGGGTCGTATTGCATGGCAAGGAAAATGCCGGTCAAAATCTGGATCACCAGGCAAATCCCGGCGATGGAGCCGAAATTCCACCAGTAGTTCAAGTTGCGCGGCGTTGGGTATTTGTTACCCACCACATGGTCGAGGAAAGAAAAAACAGGCAGGCGGTGCTCAAACCAGTTGAGCGCCTCGCATTTGAACATTTTTTCCTGGGGTTCGCCGTGGTGCATGGCTTAGCCGATCTTGATTTTGGTGTCGGAGAGGAAGGCATATTGCGGAACCAGCAGGTTCTTCGGCGCAGGGCCTTTGCGGATGCGGCCGGCGGTATCATAGTGCGAGCCGTGGCAGGGGCAGAACCAGCCGCCGTGCCCGGTGCCGCCGAACTCACCGGCGCCGCTCATGGGAATGCAGCCCAGGTGCGTGCATACGCCCACCATGATCAGCCACTGCTCGTGGCCTTTCTGCACGCGCTTGTCATCCGCCTCCGGGTCTTTCAACTCGCCCATGTCCACGGCGCGGGCGGCCTCAATGTCTTCAGGCGTGCGGTGGCGGATGAACACCGGAACGCCGCGCCATTTGACCTTGATGGTCTGGCCGGGCTGAACGGCGGAGAGATCTACCTCGATGGAAGACAGCGCCAGCGTGTCGGCGGCGGGGTTCATGCTGTCGACGAACGGCCATGCCAGCGCGCCGGCGCCGACCGCGCCCAGCGCGGTACCGGTCAACACCATGAAATCACGGCGGGATTCATCGTCAGGGGAAGAGATTACGGGAGAGTTCTTCATTAGGGGCTTTCGGCAAAAGGCACCCCGATGTATAACAAAAGAAGGTGGCTTTGCAACAGGGGAGTTCGGGCCTGGAATTCTTAAGGCGGCGACGGCCCCAGCGCCCGCGCCTGATCCTGTACCAGCTGGTTTATTGCCGTTTGAAGCTGGTGATCGACGGAATAATCACCGTTATAGCGCGCGCCTGTAAGGGCCACCGTGATGCAGCAGAGAGAAGGAAGCTCGATATTTACCTGTAAGGCTGAAAGCACTTTTTTCGCCTGCGGGATGAAAGACATGTTAACATTATCGACACTCCATTGCTTAATACTCGCAACCTTTGAACACGGATTCTGTTGTATATTAAGCTCGCGTAGATTTTTCAAATGCGCCGCCGAAAGAAGCGCCTGTAAACCGGCGGTATTGAGGCTGCCCTTCGTAACATCCAGCGATTGCAGGTTGTGCATGTTTTCCGCGCGCGACAGCACTTTCGCGCCGTTATCCCTGAGATAGTTCGGCAACGCCAGGTGCCGCAGACCGGAGAGGGATTCGTTCTCCCCAAGCGCCTGCGCAATCCATTGCTGCGCGGGTCCGAACGGTTCCTGACCAAACGCAAAGCCGAGCTTCTCCAGGCAATGAAAGTCGCTTTTCTCCACGAAATTCGCCACGGCCGCGTGCATGCTGACATCCGGCGTCAAGGGGAATTGCAGTTCCAGCTCCTTCAGCTTGCCGGTAAGGCCGGACTCGCGCAGTAACGTTAATGTCTCGGGCGAGGTAACAGCGATGCGCAGGCGCTCCAGCCCGCCGTTTTGCGCATAATAATCGAACAGGGCGCGGAATCCCTGCGGGGAGACTGAGTAGGCTGGATCAATATACTGGTACTGAAGCGTAAGATCCTTAAGCTGCGCTGCCAGCGGCGCTCCCAGGAAGCCGTGCACCCCTTCATCGTCGAACATATTTTGGGTGAGATCCAGTGCTTGCAGCCCGCCCAGCGTCGGCAGGCGGCCCAGACGGATGAGATCGTCATTATCGAGGCCGCATCCGTCGAACTTCAATTCTCTGCATTTGCTCAGCGCCTGCGTTTTTTCCAAAGCGTCCAGAATATCTTCTCCTTCACGCCGCCGAACCCTACAGCTCTCCGCCGGCAGCCGCGCTAGCAGGTCAGGCAGCATGTCTACATTCCCTTCAACCTTGCCGCCCTGAAGCCCCCGGATAAATTCATCGTCATCTTTTGCAATTTCTGCAACGCCTTTCGGTTGCTGCCACACCGGCCCGTTAGCTGCCAGCAGGTTCATCTCCCGGCGTTTGAGCGAACGGTACCGATCAAGTTCAATACTGTCCCCGTCCCGCTCCAGCTCGACCTGCACGCGGATAAATTCGGCTTTTTCCGGCTGCCCGTTCTCGTCCAGCCAGTCAGCGTAGACAAGGCGTGGCGTATCTTCTTGCGGCTGCTCAACAATCGCGCGTAGAAACGCAGCTTCTTCGTTCATATCAACTTCCGATGGGATAGCGGCTGAACACCTCTTTGCACACCGCGACAAACCACGCGATCATGTGATCGCCGGCTTTTTGCAGCGTGGCCGTGGCCTGCTCGGCGTAATCCACGCATTCCTTCACTTGGTTAAGATCAAACAGGCAGCTGGAAAAACCGGTGACAAAGGCCACGAAGGTCACACCGGTAAGCATGTAAAAAACCCGGAAAGGGTTAACCGGCGGGTGCATGTGGGAAAGATGGTGGTGCGGGCGCGGCCAGTGAAAGGGCATATTACTGCTGTAGTTGCTTACCAGCTTAAATTCTGGCAGAAAACGGGCATTGGCAAAACTGCTTTTTGCCCCGTTTTCGTAAATTTCATCAAACGTTCATATGCGCCTGGCCCTCTATCAGCCTGATATACCGCAGAATGTCGGCAGTCTTATCCGGCTCGCCGCCTGCTTAAGTGTTCCGCTGGAGGTGATCGAGCCGTGCGGGTTTGCGTTTGACGACAAGCGCCTGCGCCGCGTGGCGATGGATTATTACGACCATGCCCGCATCAGCCGCCACCTTTCCTTCGAGGCATTCGAGCAGCAGCGCAAGGGCCGGCTTGTCCTGCTCACCACCAAAGGCGCGGTGCTGTATACGGATTTTGAATTCCACGATGACGATATATTAATGGTAGGGCGTGAGGCCGCCGGCGTGCCGGAGGAAGTGCATGCGCGCGCCGATGCCCGCGTGGTCATCCCGCTGAACCCGGGGTTACGTTCGCTGAATGTGGCCACCGCCGCGGCTATCGTGCTGGCGGAAGCGCAGAGGCAGGTGAAGCGTGCAGCCTGAAGAAAAAAAAGCGAAAGCCGAAGCGTGGTTCCGAAGCTTGCGAGACCGCATCTGCACTGAGTTCGAAAGCATAGAAGAGGGGATTGGGGATTGGGGATTAGGCATTGGGGATTCAACACCCCAAAGCCCAAAGCCCAAAGCCCAGTCCCCGCGTTTCCAACGCAAGCAATGGCAGCGCGAGGGCGGAGGCGGAGGCGAAATGTCCGTCATGAAGGGGCGCGTGTTCGAGAAGGTGGGGGTGAACATCTCCACCGTGCACGGCGAATTTTCGGAAAGCTTCCGCAAGGAGATTCCCGGTGCGGCGGAAGACCCGCGCTTCTGGGCCAGCGGCATCTCGCTGGTGGCACACATGGCCTCGCCGCTGGTGCCGGCGGTGCACATGAACACGCGCATGATCGTGGTGGGTGACAATGCGAAGCTCTGGTTCGGCGGCGGCGCCGACCTCACCCCTGCCCTGCCGGATGCAAAAGACACCGCCGATTTCCACGCCGCGCTGAAAGCGGCGTGCGACCGGTTTGATGCGGGCTACTACGCCACATTCAAAAAAGGGTGCGACGAGTATTTCTTTATCAAACACCGCAACGAGACGCGTGGCGTGGGCGGCATTTTCTACGACCAGTTAAACAGCGGCGAGTGGGAAAAGGATTTTGCCTTCACGCAAGAAGTGGGCGAAGCGTTCCTGCAAATCTACCCCGTGCTGGTGAAGCGCCACATGGATAAAAAATGGACGCCGGAACAAAAGCGCGCGCAGCTCATCAAGCGCGGGCGCTATGCCGAGTTCAACCTGCTCTATGACCGCGGCACGCGCTTTGGCCTGATGACCGGCGGCAACCCCGAGGCCATTTTAATGAGCCTGCCGCCGGAAGCGGTGTGGGAATAGGCGCCTGTCGTGGCGGCGAAGGCCGCCATCTACGATCTTACTAAACCTAAGCAGCAAGAAAACTCGTGGATCCCGGCCTGCGCCGGGACGACAATTAACCGTGATAAATATCGTTGGATTTGTTCAGCGCTACCGGCGTGGTGGTGGGTTTGAAATCGCCAATACTGGGTGGCACGGGATTTTCCGTTCCAAGCGCAATGCGCGTCTTGCGCCCCTGCTCTTCCATTTTGCTGACGAGATTGAGAATCTCCGGTGATTCGGTGCTCTTGCCCAGAAGGCGCAGTAAACCGGTGAAGAGGCTCATAACTTATCGCTTGAAAGCTACAGCCTGATCCTGCGAAGGACCTTTGACATTAACCTGCGTCGGGCCGGGCTGGAGGTTGCTTAAGGCAACCGCGGTGGCCGCCGCGCCCAAATCGCCAACGGGGTTTGCAGCAGCGCCCGCGACAAAAAGTGCAGCGCCCTGCGCCTTGGCAGTATTGACAAGAATGTTGGAGGCATCGTCCTTGCCGACGTTCAGCACTTCCATCAGTTTTGCAAGCATAGAACCTCTCTGCCCCGTACCCTTAATAATACCGCGTCAGGAGAGGTCTGTATAGAGACAGTTATGCGACAATTACGCCGTGGCAGTGCTTGTATTTCTTGCCGGAGCCACAGGGGCATTCTTCGTTCCTGCCCACCTTGCCCCAAGTGGAAACATCGGAAGGAACTCGTTTTTCCGGCGGCACATGGGCGTGCTGATGCTGCACCGTGCCCAACACCTCGCTCTCCACCGGGCGCATGAAACCGTCCCGCGGGTGGTCGCCGGCGAAAGCCGGGTCCTCGCGGGATTCCTGCATGCGCCGCTGCGGCGCAGTGCGCTCCCAGCCTTCCGCCGGCTCCACCGCGATTTCAAGGTGCGCCGTGCGGGCAGTCACCAGTTCGCGCAGCTGGCTCAGCAGGCGCTCGAAAAGCGTGAAAGCCTCCTGCTTGTATTCATTCAGCGGGTCGCGCTGGCCGTAAGCGCGCAGGTTAATGCCGTGGCGGAGATGGTCAAGCGTATGCAAATGGTCTTTCCATAAGTGATCCAGAGTCTGCAGCAACACGCGCTTCTCGGCCACTTTGAAAATCTCGCCGTATTTTTGCGCCTTCACGGCCATCAGCTCTTCCACCGCTTTCTGGATGCGCTGCGCGATTTCTTCATCGGCAATGCCTTCTTCCGCCGCCCATGCCGCCACCGGCAGCTTCAGGCCGAAGATGCGGAACACCTCCTTGCCCAGCTCCTCGGACTGCCATTCATGCGCATAGGCCTTGGGCGGGATATGCTCAGCCACCATGCCCGTGATCACTTCTTCGCGCATGGAAAGCAGCGTGTCGGACACTTCTTCCGCTTCCATCAGCTCGATACGCTGCTCAAAAATTACTTTGCGCTGGTCGTTCATCACATCGTCGAATTTCAGCAGATTTTTGCGGATTTCGTAGTTGCGCGCTTCCACCTTACCCTGCGCCTT
>CAZUKF010000137.1:0-5286 GCA_964620765.1 uncultured Rickettsiales bacterium
GCCCGCCCCGGGTATGGAGACCATGATGGGTATCCCGGCCCAGCCCGGCGCCCTGACAGCCAAATACCGCCCGAACGGCCCGGTGGCCCTTGGTCAGGACAAATCCGCCGGCGAGCCGAATTTCGCCCTCCCGGCCTAAAGAATAGCATGTGGCCCCGGCCAAAACCGGGGACAGGACAGGACCTCCGCCCCGCACGTGGCGGAGTTCTTCTTTTGGGGCCAGAAAACCCCCAGAAAATCCATTGACACCCCCGGTTTTCCGGCTATATTTCCCCTCCCTTTAACTTCATAGTGTACGAGAATTCCGTGACCAAACGCGTCAACGCCAAATATAAAGTCAGCCGCCGCCTGGGCGTTTCGCTCTGGGGCCGTGACAAGGATCCCTTCAACAAGCGCTCCTACGCGCCTGGCCAGCACGGTGCCTCGCGCCGCCGCAAGTCCTCGGACTTCGGCACCCAGCTGCGCGAAAAGCAGAAGCTGAAGAACTACTACGGCAACATGAACGAGCGCCAGTTCCGCAAGATCTATGAAGAAGCCGCCCGCCGCCGCGGTGATACCGGCGAATTGCTGGTCGGCCTGCTCGAGTCGCGCCTTGACACCATGGTTTACCGCATGGGCGTGGTGGCCACCGTGTTTGCCGCCCGCCAGTTCGTCAGCCATGGCCACGTGCGCGTCAACGGCAAGAAAGTCAACATTCCCAGCTACCAGCTCAAGGCCGGTGACGAAGTGGAAGTGCGTGAGAAGTCCCGCCAGATCGTGCAGGTGATTGAAGCCATCCAGAAGCCGGAACGTTCCGTGCCGGAATACATCGAGTTTGACCAGACCGCCATGAAGGGCAAGTACATCCGCGTACCGAAACTCGCGGAAGTGCCGTACCCGGTGGTGATGGAGCCGAACTTCGTGATCGAATTTTATTCACGATAATTGTAACTGAATCTTCGCATTTCTTATCAATTATTAATGCTAAAAAAAGCCGGGTTAAACCCGGCTTTTTTTACATGAGAATTGCCATGCAGCAAGATTCAGAAGACGATTCTAGTACGGATTTGGTTACGCTATGGCAACGTGCGCAAGCCGGCGAACAAAACGGTTTGGCACAGTGGGCGCTGATAGAGGCGGGAAAAAGCAAGGTATTGTGGAGGATGATCCGGGATTCACATGCTCGTGAAGACATTGTTGCGGAAGCTGCCTCTGACTTCATGATAAAGTTTAATGAAAGAAAGATCGACGTTGAGAGGCAACCAACAGGTTTTTTACATCGTATCGTGCAAAACAAAATTGTTGATGAGCTGAGGAGACGTAAAACTAAAAAAAGTTTTATGTTTAACCGAGAATTTGCGGAAGCTAATAAGAATAACAGTTGGGAAAATAACATTAAAGATTCTCATAATGACATTGAGGAGTCCGATTTTAAATTGGATAGGCAAGCGTGTTCGCATCCTTTTTTTTCGGATCGCGAATTAGAGCTTCTTAACGAGGCCATGTTATGGAGTAAAAAGAAAGGCAATTGGCGCAGCTATGTGGAGATTCTTTATCTCAGTAATCCGCCGGAGCTTAATTACATGGACCGTGCACGGGATTTGAATGCAGCGCTTCAAAAGCCTGAGATACCCAAGAATACAATTTTTTCTCAAGTTTTCCAAGCTAGAAAGAATATACGCGAGGCCTTACGCGAACTTACGCTGAAGCGACCGGAAGAAGCAGAAGAACTCATCCTTCGTTTAGATCAATACGATTATATCCGTGGCAGGAATAGGTATACTGCTAAAACCTCAGGAAGTGCGGTAGGGTGAATTACGCCACCTGCGGCGCGCAGGCGATACCGGCTTTCTTGAACACGTCTTCCAGCTCACCGTTGAGATACATTTCGCGAACAATATCACACCCGCCGACAAATTCGCCCTTCACGTAAAGCTGCGGGATGGTAGGCCAGTTGGTGAAGTCCTTGATGCCCTGGCGGAGTTCATCATCCACCAGCACGTTCACGTCTTTGAACTCGGCAATGCCCATGCGCTCCAGCACCTGCACCACGGCGGCGGAAAACCCGCATTGCGGGATTTTGCGCGAGCCTTTCATGTAGAGCACAATATTGTTCTCCGCGAGGTCCTTGCGGATGCGCTCGAAGACGGCCGGTTCTGTCATAGGTGGTCCCTTGGTTTGATATATCCCTGTGGATAAGTTATAGGCCCGAAGCGGGGAGAAATTCCAGCAAAAAACCACTTGCGGGTCCGGGCCGGGATGTGTACATGTATTGAGAATGATTCTCAATCACACTTATAGGTAAGGTTCACCCATGCGCTCCCTTCTGCTCGTTACCCTTCTCGTCTCCGCCGCTTTCGTCATCTCGCCCGCACAGGCCGCCGGTGAGCAGGCCAAGGATACACAAGAGTTCCTCATCAGCATCAAAGATCATAAATTTGAACCCGCCGAGGTCACCATCCCGGCCGATACCAAGGTGGTTCTCAAGGTAAAGAACGAAGACACCACCCCGGAAGAATTCGAAAGCCATGACTTTAACCGCGAGAAAATCATCAAGGGCGGCAAGGAAGCCAAGATCAATGTCGGCCCGCTCAAGCCGGGTGAATACAAGTTCTTCGGCGAGTTCAACCCCAAGACGGCGCAAGGCAAGCTCATCGTAAAGTGACGGTAAGCCTTGGCGGCTTTGCCGCCTTAGGCTCCCGTCATCCCGGCGAAGGCCGGGATCTGGAGCAACCAAGAAAGGATAGATTCCTGCTTTCGCAGGAATGACAAAAGAGAACCATGCTGCCCACCTTCATCATCCTCTTCCGCGAGGTTCTTGAGATCTCGATCATCTTAAGCATCATCCTCGCCGCCACGCGCGGCGTGGCCGGGCGCGGAAGGTGGGTGTGGGCGGGTATCGCCGGCGGCGTTGCCGGCAGCGCACTGATCGCTGTTTTTGCCGATGTCATCGCCGATGCGCTGGAAGGCAGCGGACAGGAGGCCTTCAACGCCGGCATCCTGCTGGTTGCCGTGGCCATGATCACCTGGACCGTGGTGTGGATGAAGAGCCACGCGCGCGAACTTTCGGCCCGTATTAAAAAGGTGGGGCAGGGCGTATCGGACGGCAGCCTACCGCTTTATTCCATTGCCGTGGTGGTGAGCCTCACCATGTGGCGCGAAGGGGCGGAAATCGTGCTGTTTATGACGGGTGTGCTTTCCACCAGCGAAGATCCGCTGATTGAAATCATCGCCGGCGGCTTGGCGGGTGCGCTGGTGGCGGGCGGCATCGGCGTGGCCCTTTATTTCGGGCTGATCCGGCTTTCCATGAAACATCTTTTCTCCGTCAGCGGCTGGCTTTTGGTGCTGGTGGCCTGCGGCATGAGCGCGCAGGCGGCCAATTTCCTGGTGCAGGCGGGCTGGCTGCCCGAGATCGCGAGCGCGGTGTGGGATACCTCGAACATTCTTTCAGAAGAAAGCGTCCTTGGCCGTATTTTAAGCGCCATGATCGGCTACAGCGCGCAGCCTTCCGCCATGCAGCTGATCTGGTACGCGGCAACGTTCGTGCTGATCGTGGGCCTGATGCGCGTGGCGGCAAAAAAACCGGTCGCGGTGCCGGTGACAGCCGCGGCGCTGCTGGCCGCATTCGCGGTGGCTTACGCACCTTATGTAATCGCGTAAATTCAAAAAATTTCTTTCGCTTAACCAGCTTTTTCTTTTTTGCATGCCCCCCATGAGATCATGGCAGCTATGCATTTTTGTTTTTTCTGCCACCTTCCTGCGCAATAACAACAGGGAGGACGTTATGAAAAATATCTGGAAAACCGGGACTGCGCTGAGCGTGATGCTGTTGGCAACCCCGGCATTCGCCGCCGCGGACAATGCCGAGGTAATGAAACAGCTCAAGGCCATGCAGGAGCAGATCAACTCGCTGCAGGGTCAGGTGCAGAACCTCAAAGGTGAGCTGAGCGAAGCGCGCGCCAAGGCCGCGAAAGCAGAGAAAACCGCCGACAAGGTTGCCGCCAAAATTTCCCCCGCCGCCGGGCCGGAGACCAAGGTCACGCTCGGGCCGGGCATCCAGGTTGCCACGTCGGACGGTGAATATAGCATGCGCGTGGGCGGCTTCGCACAGGTGGACGCCGGCATGTTCAATGACGACATCCGCGACCATCCGGACGGCACCACGCTCCGCCGCGCCCGCCTCAACGCCTCGGGTGTTATTGCAAAAGACTGGAAGTACAAGTTAGAAAATGATTTCACTAACAACGCCAGCGCGCTGACTGACGTGTACCTCGAATACGCATCCGCGGATATCAAACCCTTCTCCATCATGATCGGCCAGTTCAAGGAGCCGTTCAGCCTTGAGACGCTGACGTCTGACCTCTTCACCACCTTTGTCGAGCGCGCGTCGCCCACGGTGTTCTCGCCGGACCGCCGCATCGGTATCGCGGTTTCCGCGAATGATGAATCCTCCATCGGCTTCTGGACGGGCTCCTTCGGCGTCTTCGGCGCGGGTACAGGCACGGCCAGCAATGACGACGAATCACGCGATTTCACCGGCCGCATCACGCTGGCGCCCTGGGCGGGTAAAACGCAGGTCCTGCACTTCGGCGTCGCCGGTTCGCATCGCATCCCCGACCAGGCGGGCGACAACTTCCGCTTCCAATCACGCGCGGAAAACAATCTTGCCAGCTCCACCGCCGTTAGCGGCCGCTCGCTTACGGTGGATACCACCAGCATGAGCTCGGTGGATGATGTGCAGCAATACGGCCTCGAATTCGCGGGCGTGTACGGCCCGGCCTCCATCCAGGCGGAATACATCAAGGCGGATGTCGACCGCTACGGTTCGGCGGCGGACGTGCAGTTCAGCGGCTGGTATGCGGAAGCCTCGTACTTCCTCACCGGCGAGAGCAAGAACTACAACGCCGCCACCGCCAAGTTCGACCGCGTGAAACCCATGTGGAACCTGGACCCGAAAAACGGCAACTGGGGTGCCTGGCAGGTTGCCGCGCGCATGAGCCACCTGGACCTGACGGATGGGCCCATCACCGGCGGCAACATGGATAACATCACCCTTGCCCTGAAATGGATCCCGCACCCGAACGTGATGATGACACTGAACTACATCACCTCGGACAGCGACCGCAACGGCGTGGTGGCGAACGACGACCCGGATATCATCCTGCTTCGCACGCAGTTTGATTTCTAGTGAGTTGTCATCCCCGCGAAAGCGGGGATCTCGGGCACCCGCAAGATACTGGGTTTCCCCGGGATCCCCGCTCTCCGCTTTGCTGCGGCGGGGATGACATTTTTACGTTGTAAGTGGCG
>CAZUKF010000137.1:5296-5511 GCA_964620765.1 uncultured Rickettsiales bacterium
TCCTCGTTACAAAAACCCCATGCAACTCGCTGCCGCCCTAAGCCCCGACGTCGTCGCCGAGCACGGCCTGACGAAGGACGAATACCAGCGCATCCTGAAAATCCTCGGCCGCGAGCCTAACCTCGTGGAACTCGGCATTTTCTCGGTGATGTGGAGCGAGCATTGCTCCTATAAAACCACCCGCAAGCATCTTCGCATGCTGCCCACCGAGGCGC
>CAZUKF010000138.1:0-5478 GCA_964620765.1 uncultured Rickettsiales bacterium
AGTGCACGGCAAAGACGGCATGGACGAACTTTCCGTCAGCGGGCCGAGCGCAGTGGCGGAACTGATGGACGGCGCCATCCGCACCTATGAAATCACGCCGGAAGACGCGGGCCTGCCGCGCTCGCATCCGGAATCGCTGGCGGGCGGCACGGCAGCGGAAAACGCCAAGCGCCTGCAGCGTGTGCTGCTGGGCGAGAAATCGCCTTACCGCGACGCGGTGGTGCTCAATGCGAGCGCCGCGCTGGTGCTGGCGGACAAAGCGCCTGATCTCGTCGCTGCGGCCGCAAAAGCCAGCGAAATCCTGGAATCCGGCGCGGGCAACGCGGTCTTACAGAAATTCATCATCGCCAGCCGCGCCACCGCCATGGCGGAAAATGCCTGATATTCTCTCCGAGATCGTCGCCGCCAAGCGCGCGCACATCAAGCGCCGCAAGGCTCAGATGCCGGAAAACGCGCTGCTCGATGATGCGAAACACGCCTCGCCCCTGCGCGGTTTCCTGCACGGGCTGGATGTGGCAAAACCCTACGGCCTTATCGCGGAAATCAAAAAAGCCTCGCCCAGCAAGGGCATCATCCGCGAGGATTTTGATGTCGCCGCCCTTGCCAAAGCCTACGCCGAAGGCGGCGCCTCCTGCCTTTCCGTGCTCACGGATGAGCCATATTTCAAAGGCCATGACGACTATCTCGCCATCGCCCGTGAAGCCTGCGCGCTGCCCGCGCTTCGCAAGGATTTCATGCTGGAGCCGTACCAGGTCATCGAGTCGCGCGCGCTGGGGGCGGATTGCGTGCTGCTCATCATGGCCGCGCTCTCGGATGCGCAGGCAGAAGAATTATACGCCGCCGCCGCCTCGCTCGGCCTCGATGCGCTGGTGGAAGTGCATGACGTGCGCGAGCTGGAACGGGCGCTGACCCGCCTCAACCCCCGCCTCATCGGCATTAACAACCGCTCGCTCAAGAGCTTTGAGACCAAGCTGGAAGTCTCTGAGGAACTTATAAAAATCATCCCCAAAGGCGTGCATTGCGTGAGCGAGAGCGGCATTTTCACGCATGACGATCTTGCCCGCCTCGCCTCTTCCGACATACGCAGTTTTCTGGTAGGAGAATCCCTCATGCGGGAGAAAGACGTGGCCGCTGCCACGCGCCGCCTGTTGGGGCAGTTATGAACACGCAGTTGAACATTCAGTTCCTCATCGATCACTGGCTGGACGTGATGGCCGTGACCTTCTTCGTCGGCAGCTGGTGGGCCTACACGCGCCGCGCCGATCATGCCGGACAGGAAAACCTGCTCGCCGCCACCAACCGCTACCGCCTGCAGTGGATGCGCGAAATGCTGGACCGCGAAAACCGCACCATGGACGCCATCATGGTAGGCAACCTGCTCCGCTCCATTACCTTCTTCGCCAATACCACCATCTTCATCCTGCTCGGCCTGATGACCATGCTGGGCTACGGCGAAAAGGCCGGCAAGGTGCTGGAGGCTATTCCCTTCGTCGAGCCCGCCACCGGCTTTTTGTGGGAGATAAAGATTTTCCTGCTCATCATCATCTTCATCTACGCGTTCTTCAAATACAGCTGGTCGCTGCGGCAATACAACTACGCGGGCATTTTCATCGGCGCAGCCCCGCCCCGCGGCTCGCTGGACATTGACCGCGAAGCCTATGCACAAAAGGGCGCATGGCTCATCGGCAACGCCGCCAAGCATTTCAACAACGGCCTGCGCGCCTATTATTTCGGCCTTGCCGCGCTGGCGTGGTTCGTGCACCCGCTGCTGTTCGCCGCCGCCACCGCGTGGGTGCTGTTCGTCACCCACCGCCGCGAATACCGCTCCGGCACCTTAAGCAACCTCAACCGGTAATATGATCAGCTGGCTCTCCCGAATCCTGGGCATCAAACCCGCGTATAAAAAACTGCCGTGGGAGGCGTTCGACAGCCTTGATCCCGCCGCCTACAGCCGCACCGTGGCACCCGAAGAGCTGGTGGATCTTTCCACCTACCGCCGCTCCGAGCGCATGGAGGCCTGCCAGGGGCATGACCCGCTGCAGGCGCTGGCCGCCTACGCGCAGCAGAACCTGGTTTACGTGGACGGCAAACTCACAGAGGTGGACGATCACGCCTACGAAAAATCTCCCGCCGTCACAAAAGTCAACCGCTTCCGCAAGGCCTACCGCTCCGGCGCGCCGGTGCTGCTGCACAAGCACCTGGCCGATGTGCTGGTGGATGCCTCGATTGATCTTTACAACACGCAAGGCTGGACAACCGTGGCGTTTGACGGTCTGCGCACCATGGAAGGCACGTTCCTGCTGTACGAGACCACGCCGGAAGCATGGCTCGCCGCCGGGCTGCTTGCCCCGCCGGGCAAGAGCGCGCACAACCGCGCGCTGGCGGTAGACAGCATGCAGTTTGACAAAGAAGGCCGCGAAGTGGAAATGGGCGGGCATTTCGACCACACCGACATGGAAAGCAACCACCGCAACTACGCGGGCCCGAAAGTTTCGGTAACCGCGCGCGCCAACCGACTAACCCGCGAACGCGCCATCATGCGCGCCGCGCTGAAAAACCGCACGCTGATCGCGCCCCTGCGCGAGGAATTCTGGGATGACCGCGTCCCCGGCTCTGAAAAGGATTTATGGCGCGTGATGGAAAGCATCTGCCGCGTCACCGGCCAGCCCATTCCCACTGAGCGCGCGCAGGATTACCAGGCCTTTGCCGTGCAATGGTACTCGCTGGACCAGGCGAAACTGCAGGACGCACTTGGCACTTCCGAGCTGCCGGCGGCGGATAAAATCGTCTACCATGAACGCCTGAAGCCAATCTATGACCGCGAGCTGCCGATGGCGCTGCGGCAGGCGCTGACAGACCCGGCGCGGTCGATCAAGGCGTCTACCGGGTTAGCTGCTTAAATTTCCTCCCCCTGGAAGGGGGAGGATTAAGGTGGGGGTCCATCTCTCATCCATCCCAAAGTAAGAGTCTGCTGAACCAGACCCCCACCCGGTCTCCCCCTTCCAGGGGGAGGAGATACAAAACTACTTCTTCTGGGGTTCGTCTTCCGACGAGTGAAACACGTCGGTCATCAGGCTGCGGTTATGCGTCACCGTGAGCAGCGCCCCCAGCGCGATACCGGAAACTGTGGCACCCATTACCAGTGCGTCGATCTTCTGGTTGTGCTGCAGCGTCTGCCAGAAATCACCGGCATCATACAGGCCATGGTGGCGGAACCACTGCCGCACGTTGAGGCGGTAATCATCTTCCACTTTCTCGATGGTGGCGGCGAGCTTGCTTTTACCGTCGCCCCGCTTTTCAGACTCGGCGATCGCCGCCAGGTATTGCGTTTTGCGCTGCTGCTGCAGGTCGTTGAACACGCCCCTTTTGGCGAAGTTCTCGTACATGCTTTTGCGGATAGCCGTTTCGATGGTGGTATAACCCAGATACGCCGCTACCGGGTAGGTAAGCATGTTCACCACCTCCGTCGCGTTGGCGACGGTAGACTGAACAAGTTTCTTCTTTGGTTGCGGCTCTTCTTCGGCCATGCGCGTGTGCAGTCCTCTCCCAGCTTGAATGGTTAATTCATAGCATGAATTACTCAACCGGTCAATGCGGCACGCCTACCTAAATCACTGATTTTATTGACCTTCACAAAAGTTTCACACTGCCAGCAGGCGGCGGATTTCGGTGGTGACACGGCCCATTTCGTCGGGCACGCCATAATTCCAGCTCGCCAGCCCGAACTCCAGTTTGCGAGCCACCCCCTCGGCAATCAGCCGCTGCGCAAAACGTGCGGGCCGCGTGTCGCTATGTCCCGGAAGATGCAGGATATGCAGCGGCTTGCCGGTGGCTGAGGCTTCGGACATCATGTTCACTGAGTCATCCGTCACGATCACGTGGTCGGCCAGCCCCAGCATGCCGGTATAGGGGTTTTCCCCCTCCAACCCGTGCAAATACACCCGCCGGTCGCCCTCAAAGGCCTTCCGCAGGAGTTCCAACCCCTCTGCCCCCGTCCGCCGCGAGGGGGTAATCAGCAGGCTGCACGCTTCCCGCTCCATCAGCCCGTGCAGCTCATTGATGATAAACCGCACGGCATCCGCCGTCAGCGTGTAATAGCGGGTGGTGCCGCCGATCAGCACCACGGCGTAGGGACGCGGCAAATATGCAAAACGCGGCTGCCACTTGGACGCCGCCAGCCTCAGCATCTCCGGCGTGAGCCGGTGTAATGCAAAATGCGTGTGGATGACGTTATCACCCTCCGCCGGGTCATGCGCCATCGCCACGATGAGGTCAAAACGCCTGCGGCAGCCGCGCGGGTCGGTGAGGTGAATGGCCTTGGTGTGCCCGCCGCTGGCTGCCTTGATGGCAAGGCCGATGGGCGCCGAGCGCCGCCCGCTGGTGACTACCGCGTCCGGCCATGGCGGCGAAAGCGGCTCACCCTCCAGCTGCTTCAGCGCGCCGACGTAGCACGCCACCGGCAGCCACACCCACGGCTTTTTTCTTTTGCACACCTTGATCTCGTAAGGCTGGGCAAAAGCCTGCAGCACGCCCTCCACCTGGCTCTGCATGCCGGCGCTACCGTCGGTGATGCCCCAGATTTTCATAACAGCCCGTGCGACTTGAAGGAGTAATGCTCGCCCTTGCCGATGACGAGGTGGTCATGCACCGTGATGGAGAGCGGCTTTGCCGCTGCAATCACCGCCTTGGTAATATCGATATCCGCCTTACTGGGAGTTACATCCCCCGTCGGGTGGTTGTGCACCAGTATCATCCCGCTCGCACCCAGTTCCAGCGCCCGCTTCACCACCTCGCGCGGGTACACCGGCGCGTGGTCCACCGTGCCTTTTTGCATTTCATCTTTCATCAGCGCGAATTTGCGGTCGAGAAACAGGATGTGAAACTCCTCGTGTTTTTTATGCGCGATGTTGGCGCGGCAATAATCCAGCAGTGAAGACCAGCTCTGGATGACCGGCCGTTTCTCCAGTTCCTGCCGAAGCGCGCGCGTGCCCGCCACCGCCACCGCGCGGATCGCCGCCACGGCGGAGCTGTTGATGCCCTCCACGCCCGCCAGCTCCACGTCTTCCGCCTGCAGTACCTTGGCCAGCGTGCCGAACTTCGCCATCAGCGCCTTCGCCAGCGGCTTTACATCGCCCACCGGCCGCGCCGGGAACAAGATGATCTCCAACAGTTCATAATCCGGCACCGACTCGGGGTTTTTGAGAAACCGCTCGCGCAGCCGCCCGCGGTGGCCCACGTGATCGGGCTTTTTCTCCACGGGCGCGTCCAGCGCGAGATCAGCCTGTTCACTCATAAGGAGGGTGGTGCCAACCTTTCGGTGATTGCGTAAAAATCTCCACGCCGTTTTCCGTTACACCCACGGTATGTTCAAACTGCGCGGAGAGAGATTTGTCGCGCGTGGTCACGGTCCAGCCGTCATGCTTGGCAAGAATGGTGCGCCAGTCGCCCGCGGTGATCATGGGCTCGACGGTGAAGAAC
>CAZUKF010000139.1:0-5466 GCA_964620765.1 uncultured Rickettsiales bacterium
AGCTGAAAACCTCCGGCGTGAACATTAGCCCGCAATACCGCTGGGAGCAAAAGACGAACAAGCAGATTTTCGAGGGCTACCTCGTCAGCCGCTCCATCCAGATCACCATCGACGAACTGGAGCAGACCGAGAAGCTCATCGCTTCGCTCACCGAGGCGGGGATTGACCAGGTCCACGGCCTGCAGTTCACGTTGGCCAACCCCGAGGGGCTGGAAAGCGAGGCCCGCAAGGATGCCATGCAGAAAGCCGCCGCGCAGGCCGGGGAACTGGCCACTGCCGCCGGGGGCAGGCTGGGCCGGGCCGTGACTATTACCCTGACAGGCGGTTCCTCGCCCATGCCGCCGCCCATGCCCTACCGCGCCATGGCCATGCAGAAGGATATGGCCGAGTCTGCCCCGCCGACCCTGCCGGGCACGATGAGTGTGGAGCAGCACGTGACAGTAGTATATGAGCTGGAATAGCGATTCCGCTTGCCGCGCGGCGGCGGTTTGCATAGACTCCCGCCACCCCTGAAAGAGGAGCCTTTTAAGTGAGCGATACCCTTGAGACGGTCAATTTCGAGACTGCCATGAAAGAGCTTGAGGGCATTGTGCGCCGCCTGGACGGCGCGGCGGGGGATCTGGAGACCTCTATTAAAGATTATATGCGCGGCACCGAGCTCGCGCAGCATTGCCAGAAAAAGCTGGCGGATGCCCGCCTGCGCATCGACGCCATTGTAAAAAAAGAAGGTGGGCTGGCGCTGGAATCCTTCGAAACACAGCAGGAATAACATGGTCGTCAAGCTCCCCGATAGCCTGGAACAGGCACTAAAAGCAGTCGCCGAGCGCCTGGAAATCCGCATGGCCGAGCTGCTGCAGGACCCGGAAGAGGGCGAAAGCACCGTCGTCACCATGAGCGGCGGCGTGCAGGCGGCCAACGGCAATACCAGCGTGGAGGGCGAGGAAAAAGTCCTGCGCGCCATGCGCTATTCGTCGCTTTCCGGCGGCAAGCGCCTGCGCCCGTTCCTGGCCGTCAGCTCCGCCGGCCTGTTCGGCGTCAGCTGGGATTCGGCCGTCAACGCGGCCTGCGCTATTGAATTCATCCACACCTATTCGCTGATCCACGACGACCTTCCCTCCATGGATAACGACGACATGCGCCGCGGCAAGCCCAGTTGCCACAAAGTGTTCGGCGAGGCGGCGGCCCTGCTGGCCGGTGACGGCCTGCTCGCTTTTGCCTTCCAGGTGGTGAGCGACCCCAAGGTGCACCCGGACCCCAACGTGCGCTGTGAGCTGGTTCGCTCACTGGCCATCGCCTCAGGCTGTTTCGGCATGGTCGGCGGCCAGATGATGGACCTGGAAGCCGAAAACAAGAAGCTTTCCGTGGAAGAAATCATCCGCCTGCAGCGCATGAAAACCGGCGAACTCTTCGCCGTTTCCTGCGAGACGGGCGCCATACTCGGCAAGGCGCCGGGTATGATGAGGCAGGTGCTGCGCGCCTACGCGCACGATCTGGGCCTCGCCTTCCAGATTACCGATGACCTGCTCGACGTGCTGGGCAACCGCAAGGATACCGGCAAGGCCGTGAACAAGGACCGCCAGAAGGGCAAGGCCACGCTGGTGGCCAGCATGGGCGTGGACCGCGCCCGTGAACATGCGCAGACGCTGGCGCGCCAGGCCATCGGCCACCTCAATGTTTTCGACAAGCGCGCTGATAATCTCCGCAAGCTTGCCGAGTTCGTGATTTCCCGGAAGTTTTGATGCCCCCGCTATTGCAGGTATTCCTGGAAGCGTTCGGTGCGGCGCTGCTGGTGCCGCTCAGCTCCGAACCGCTGTTTTTTGCACTTATCGGCTTCGGCGAGCCCATTCTCATCCCGGCGTTCGTGGCGGTCGCAGGCGCCATGGCGGCGCAGGTGGCCAATTTCGCGGTCGGCCTGTTGCTGCTGCACCTGAAGAAAAAAGAACAGATTTTCGTCAGCGAGCAGGTCTATGCCTCCTGCGCCAAGCTGGGGCGCGGGCCGGGGCTGGTACTGCTGCTTTTTACATGGCTCGATTTCGGTTCCCTGCTGACGGTGGCAGCGGCGTTTTTCAACGTCCCGGCCAAGCTGGTTTTCCCGGTTCTGCTGCTGGGGCAGGCGGGATACTATTTTTCACACCTTGCCTTCTAAGCGGTTATTCGTAAAATAATCGAAAGATTATCAGGGAACCGCCATGCAAGCTGAAATGCAGATTCCGATATCCCCCATCCGGGCGATCAGCGAGCTGGTTCCTGCCATCAGCCAGCAGCGGCCCTACGGCAAGAACCGGCCCGTGCTCAACGGCACGGTGGGCGAGCCCACGCACGCCATGGAGCCGGAAGTCATCGACGAGATGCAAAAGACGCTGGAAGAAAGGCGCGGCACGGCCAGCGGCTATACCAGTTTTTTCGGAGACCCGGCCTATCGCGGGCGGATAGCAGCCGTCATCAACAACGAATATGCCACGCGCGGCAGCAATGCCACGTTAGGCTACGCCGCCGAGAACGTGCTGATGAGCGTCGGCGCCAGCTCCGGCCTGCAGGCGGCGATGTTCGCGCTGGCTAGCCCGAAAGTACCGGTCGTCACGCCCACGCCGTTTTACCTACTTTACAAGTCGCAGGCGGACCTCGCCCATGCCGAGCTGATCCCTATCGAGGTGGCGGACAGCGCCTACAAGATCACCCCTGAGAAGCTTGAAAAAACCTTCAACGCGCTGGCTGCCAAGCAGGGCGTGCCGCCCGGCGAGGTGCGGGCCAACCTGGTGCTGGATTACCCGGGAAACCCTATCGGTACCATGCTCTCGGAAGACGAGTGGAAGGGCATTGCCAATACCTTGCGCAAATACCCCAAGGTGAACATCATGCTCGACGAGATTTACCGCGATGTCATCGTGGCGCAGGACACCAACGGCAAACCCAAGCAGTATACCTCGCTCCTGCACGTGGCGCCGGACCTCAAGGACCGCACGCTCATGTTCTTCTCTGGCTCCAAGGGGCCGGCGCTGGCGGGCGAGCGTATCGGCGCGGTGGTGGGGCCGAAGGAAATGATCGGCAACATGGCCACCATCCAGTTCCCGGTGGTGGTACACCCCAGCCGCACGGCGCAGGCCGGCTTTGCAAAAGCGATGGAGATGATCTCGCAGAAACAGGGCGTAAAGAAAAAGATTTCCGATTACTACAAGGAGCGCATAGACATCGTGCGCAACGGGCTGGGCGAGGCCGTGATCCCCGCCAACGTGGAAGGCGCGTTTTACGTGGTGGCGGATTTAAAAGGCATGATCGGCAAGCCCTTCAGCGAAAAGGCGCGGGCGCATATCCGCGTACACCCGGAGAATTTCAAGGGGCTGGATACCGGTACGATTCAGACTGACAAGCAGATCGCCCTGCACATGCTGTTTGACCACGGCGTGGCCATCACCCCGGCTTCGGCTTTCGGCTATAAGGGCGAGGAGGGCAAGATGCGCATCGCCGCTACCGCCACGCCCGCGCAGCTGAAGGAAATGGTTGCGGAGATCAACGCCGCGCTTGGCAAGGGCAAGGCAGAGCCTGCTTCCGTGCTGGGCAAGGTGCCTGCCTCCATGGGTGTGAACCCTTCACTCAGTGCCTGAGGTGCTCGCGCTTCTTTTAGCACTCGTTGTCGTTGGACCGTGGATGTACCTGCTCCGGCATCTGAAGTTCACAAATACAGAAGTGATGCTGGGCGCTCTTTCTGCTTTTCTTGCCGTGATGCTTTATGTAAGCGTGGTGCCGGGTTCGTTCTCACCGGATTTTCACGGCCACCTGCGTTATGTCACCTATATCGTAGAAAACGGGAGCATACCTGCGCCGGCGGAATGTTGGCAGTGCTATCACCCGCCGCTTTATTATATCCTTGCGGCGCTGGCGGCAGTGCTGGGCAGCGGGCTGGGATATGGGGTGGAAGAAAGTATTACCTTCACGGCTATTCCCTATATGCTGGCTTTTCAGCTCTTTGGCATGCTGCTGATCACGCGGGTCACAAGCAGCACCGGCATCCGCGTGCTCTGTATTACAGCTTTACTGTTCTGGCCACTCTCCTTTCACCTGTTCACGCGGCTCAGTAATGACCTGCCTCTCTATGCTCTCTGGAGCGCCGGAATTTATTTTACCTGGCGCTGGCAGGAGGAAAAAAATACACGCTTCCTTGCCATCGCCCTGGCGTGTACGGGTGTCATGCTGCTTATCAAAAGCACGGCGCTCCTGCTGCTGGCCTTCATCGGCGTGCTCTGGCTGCAGCAATGGCGCAAGGCCCCGGAGTTGCCGAAGCAGCTTTTCCAGCGCCCGGTGCTGATTGCGGTAGCGGTGCTGGCGCTGGGATTTGCCGGTAATTTCGGGCGCACGCTTTATTATGCCGATGCGGTGACGGCTGACGGACTCATCGTTGGGAATGTCAGCCGTGACCCGCTTTTACGCAAGGTGGTGACGGAGAACAACGCCGATAACCTGGTGTTTATGGATATAGGCAAATACCTGCAATGGCCGCAGATGGGAGGGTGGCCAGACTGGTTCAACAATAAGTCCGGGCGGCATGACTTCTGGAGTACCTATCTGCGCTCGCTGCTTTACGGAGAGACAGCGCATGGTCCGCGCTGGGTGGCAGGTTTTCTGAATGCGACATTGTTTAGTTGGATCGGTTTCGTGATGTGGGCAGCGTGGAAGCTGCGGCTGCAGAGCTGCCGGTTTTTTCTTATCGGCATGGGTATAATGTTGGCGGCGCAGCTGGCCAACCGCATCATGATTGCCACCGTTATGACCCAGGCGGGACGCTATACATTCCCCATCATCATCCTGCTTATTGCCTGCACCGGCCTGCTGCTGGAAGAGCTGGTGCGGCGCAAGGAGAAGCGGGGACTGTTGGGATGGGGATATATGTCATTGGTGGCATTCTGTGGGTTGGCGGGGATATACATCCTGATAGGCTTTACAGCCCCGTTGCATGAGCTGAGGCCTCCACTCAATTAGAAAAAGCCGCCGGTTTCCCGGCGGCTTTTATTTGAGAGCGCGGTAGTTTTATGCCATCAGCGCCAGCATCAGGATCGCCACGATGTTGGCGATTTTGATCATCGGGTTGACCGCCGGGCCGGCCGTATCTTTATAGGGGTCACCCACGGTGTCGCCGGTCACGGCGGCTTTGTGGGCTTCAGAGCCCTTGCCGCCGTGGTGGCCTTCCTCGATGTATTTCTTCGCGTTGTCCCACGCACCGCCGCCCGCCGTCATCGAGATGGCGACGAACAGGCCGGTGACGATGATGCCCAGCAGCATCGCGCCCAGTGCAGAGAACGCGGCGGTCTGGCCGCCGATCGCGTTGATGACAAGGAACACCACCATTGGCATGAGCACCGGCAGCAATGAAGGCGCAATCATTTCGCGGATCGCAGCCTTGGTGAGCATGTCCACCGCGCGGCCATAATCGGGCTTGGCGGTGCCGGCCACGATGCCGGGGATCTCCTTGAA
>CAZUKF010000140.1:0-5404 GCA_964620765.1 uncultured Rickettsiales bacterium
TGGGCTGATCCTTTCGTATTCACTGGTTTTGCGCAATAGGCCTTTCCCGGGAGGACGAATTAATATATATTAATGCCCCAATTGCCTCACTTTACAGGCTAAGCGTTCGGCATTGTTGGGCACTTTCGCCCCGCAATGTATACACCGGATGCTTTCGTCGGAGGGCCCATCTGTGCAGAATAAGTACTGGGGTCTGTTGGCGCTGCTCTTCATCATCGGCGGTATCGTTGGCATGGTTGCCAACAACGAGCCGAAGGAGCGCGCTCCCGTGTATGTGGGGGATCTCAAGGATCTCCCGTATGTGAAGACGCTGTCCGGGACGGGCATCGTGATGGGACTGGGGATGATCCTCGGCTTCGCGGCCCACGCGTTTGGCAGGCATGCCATGACGGTAGCCGGGCTGGTGCTCATCGCGATGATCGCGATGACCCAGGTGGCAAATTTCGCGCCCATCGGACGGCTGACGGAAATCATGCTCGCCTATGGCGGGCTTAACGTCAGCGCAAGCCTCGGGATACTTGGCATCACCGCAGTCGGTGTGTTCAGCCAGGCGAAGTAACGAGAAAGAAAGATTCCGCATGCTAGCGGAACGGAAGGCCAGGTAGGCCCCTTTCTTTTCTTCTTAAATTCCTTCCAGTTATTAAATTTTATGTTATCATGGGCGTCTGTTTGCCCGTGTTTCTGTTGATCCCGTGGCTTGCCCGGACGCTAGCTTGCGCCCGGCTTTCAAGGAGGCCTTCCATGGTGGAACGGTATCTTGGTTACTTCCGGGCCACTACTATCGGCCTGGGGTTCGCGGCACTCATGCTCGGCATCCCGCAAAAGGGCCAGCCCCAGGAGGCGTGGGAAACCTACGCCACCATGTTCGGCCTGCTGTTGATTGCAGGCGGCGGCGGGGTGGGGTTCGGCGGCATGATGATCGGCTCGCTGTTCCCCCGGAACCTGTCCCTCACCTTCATGGTGCTGGCGGGTATCGGCGGGGCGGCAGCGATCCTCGTATCGGGCACGCCCCACCACTATCAGTGGGCGGCAGCCGTGTTCGTATTCATGATTGGGAACGTAATCGGGCTGGCGTTTACACCATACCCCGATATCGAGACGTAAAGGAAGCGGGGCCGGAAGGCCCCGTTTTCTTTTGAATTCCGCGCTTTTTTCATAAAAAAATACACATATCCCTTGAAAGCTACTTACAGGCGGCTTATATCAAGCGCCACACTGGGCTGATGACCGCGTTTGATAACGCTTTTTTCTCAGCCTGATCAACCATATAGAAAAAGGAGTCCAACCATGAACATCCGACCCTTAGGCGACCGTATCGTCGTCGAGCGCATCGAGCAGGACGAAAAGACCTCCGGCGGCATCATCATCCCCGATACCGCGAAGGAAAAACCCAAGCAGGGTAAAGTCCTGGCCGTGGGCCCGGGCGCGAAAGACGAATCCGGCAAGCGCATCCCCATGGATGTCAGCGTCGGCGAGATCGTGCTCTTCACCCAGTGGGCGGGCTCTGAGATCAAGATCGACGGCAAGGAATACCTGGTTCTCAAGGAATCCGACGTGATCGGAATCGTTGAAGAAGGCAATTCCAAGAAAAAAGCGGCATGAAATGCCGCCCCGCACTTGTTGCGGGGCCTCATGCCAATTGATGGAGACCCCGCAATAAATGCGGGGTGACAATTTTAACGAAGGAGTAAAATCATGTCTGCAAAAGAACTTAAATTCGGCACCGATGCCCGCGCGCAGATGCTGCTCGGCGTCGAGACGCTGGCGCGCGCCGTGCGCGTCACCCTTGGCCCCCGCGGCCGTAACGTCGTTCTCGACAAATCCTACGGCGCACCCCGCTCCACCAAGGACGGCGTGACCGTGGCGAAGGAAATCACCCTCTCCAACAAGTTCCAGAACATCGGCGCGCAGATGCTGCGCGAGGTGGCCAGCAAGACCGCGGACCTCGCGGGCGACGGCACCACCACCGCCACCGTGCTGGCGCACGCCATCGTCACCGAAGGCGCGAAAGCCGTGGCTGCGGGCCTGAACCCGATGGACCTGAAGCGCGGCGTTGAAAAGGCCGTGTAATAAGTGGACGCCAACATCAAGAAGAAATCCAAGCCCGTTTCCGGCAAGGCCGAGTGGGCGCAGGTGGCCACCATCTCCGCCAACGGCGACGTGGAAGTCGGCCAGAAAATCGCCGACGCCATGGAAAAAGTGGGCAAAGAAGGCGTCATCACCGTTGAGGAAGCCAAGAGCATGGACTTTGAGCTCGACGTGGTGGAAGGCATGATGTTCGACCGCGGCTACCTCTCCCCCTATTTCATCACCAACGCCGAAAAGATGGTGGTGGAGCTGGAAAACCCCTACCTCCTGATCTTCGAAAAGAAACTCTCCGGCCTGCAGCAGATGATTCCCCTGCTCGAACAGGTTGTGCAGCAGCAGCGCCCTCTCCTCATCATTGCTGAGGACGTGGAAGGTGAAGCGCTGGCGACCCTGGTGGTCAACAAGCTGCGCGGCGGCCTGAAAGTGGCAGCCGTGAAAGCCCCCGGCTTCGGCGACCGCCGCAAGTCCATGCTGGAAGACATCGCCATCCTGACGGGCGGCGAAGTCATCAGCGAAGACCTCGGCATCAAGCTGGAAAACGTGACCATCCAGGCACTCGGCCGCGCCAAGAAGGTTGTCATCACCAAGGATGACACCACCATCGTGGACGGCGCCGGCGACAAGAAAGAGATCGAGGCCCGCGTTGGCCAGATCCGTGCCCAGGTTGACGAAACCAGCTCCGATTATGACCGCGAGAAGCTGCAGGAACGCCTGGCCAAGCTGGCCGGCGGCGTGGCCGTGCTCAAGGTCGGCGGCGCTTCCGAAGTGGAAGTGAAGGAACGCAAGGACCGCGTTGATGACGCGCTCCACGCCACCCGCGCAGCCGTGGAAGAAGGCATCGTCCCCGGCGGCGGTTGCACCCTGCTCTACTGCTCTGCCCTGCTGGACAAGCTGAAAGTCGACAACGACGACCAGCGCGCCGGTGTGCAGATCGTGAAGCGCGCGCTGCAGGCACCCTTACGCCAGATCGTGGAAAACGCGGGCCTGGACGGTGCGGTCGTGGCGGGCAAGCTGCTCGAAAACGAAGACACCAACCACGGTTTCGACGCCCAGAAGCTCGAATACGTGGACATGATCAAGGCCGGCATCATCGACCCCACGAAGGTCGTGCGCTGCGCCCTGCAGGATGCGGCTTCCGTCGCCAGCCTGCTCATCACCACCGAGGCCATTATCTGCGACATGCCGGAAGACAAGAAGTCCGATGGCGGCGCCGGTATGGGCGGCATGGGGGGTATGGGCGGTATGGGAGACATGGGCTTCTAAAAAGCCGGGATTGGGGGTTGGGGATTGGGCTTTAGAGTCCTTCCCCCAATCCCCAAAGCCTAATCCTGCAATAAAAGGCCATGGAGAGATCCAAGACCTTTTTCTTTGACGGTATTAATATTTCCCCCTACAAGACCTGTATTCCTACCTGTCACATGTGAACGGGTTTAAGGCGTTTGGCTTGTTGCCTGCGCCCCAGGAATTCCCCCCTTCGGGAGGATGCCGGCATGGACCGGAAGAATCTCTGGTACGTTTTGCCTTTCTGCGGCCTGCTCCTCGGGCTATTCGTCGGGTTCGTCCTGATCCCCGGGATGGCAGAAAACCTGCAGCCCGTGCAGGAAAACGACCCCGAATTCAAAGTCGAATTGCAACCGCAGTGGGAGCAGGAAATCGACAAGCTCGGGACCTACGTCACGCTTAAGTGGCTGGGACACCCGAACCGGGTGGAAAACGCCTACCTTGGGCTAACGCCCGGGGTAACAGCGGGTGAGCCAGCGGACCAGACCACCATCAGCCATGAACAGGCTGTGCGGTACCTCAAACTGGCAAAGCAGCGTAATAAACTGCTTGCAGGCCTGCCTGATGTACACAAGGGTCTGGGGGAGCTGAAAGACCACGAACACGAACTTCTGGGCACGGTTAATTTCGCAGCAAAAAAATTCGAGCTGCAGCTGGAAGATGTTCTGTTTGATAAAAACAGCAAGATGCCGGATGTGCAGGTGCTGCTGGTGGTTTACTACTGGAAGGATGAAGGCGAGATCTATAAAGCCTGGGTGCTAGAGGAAAAGCAGAGATAAGTATTTGTCCCCTGCAACGCACTAGCAAACCTGCCAAAAAAGCCGTGGAGAAATCCACGGCTTTTTTTGTTTCCGCTATTCTTCCTTCTCCCCCTTGGGGGAGAAGGTCAGGATGAGGGGGAGGGTGCGCAGCACCAGAGCCGACGGCACCCCCTCACCTTGGTTTTCCTAAGACTTGCTGACGCAAGCCTAAGGAAAACCGTCCTCTCCCCCTCTGCGAGGGAGAGGAAAAATAAAAGGGAATGCATTGTAATAAACGATTGTTACAGCTTGATGACAGAAACTCTAAGAGCCTGATTTCGAAATTTTTAGGCGTAACAAAAGCTTCATCCCCTCCTATGCCCCCCCATGTTAAATTAACAGTGTGAAGAACCCTGTTTAAACTGTGCTGGGCGAAAGCTTTGTCATTGGAAAACAAAGATAAAATTGCAGAGAGAAATCAGGCGGCCCAAGAGCCGCAAGAGGAGAACTACGTCTCCCAGTACCTGCACCGCACCCCGGGGTTAAAACTTTACGATGTCTTCCTCTACCCGGTTGTGACCAATTTTGGGGTGTTTGCCATCTCCGTGGCGGCCACCTACCTCACCAAGCGCGGCGGCGACCGCAACGCCTCCGGCAAGCTGATCTACGGCAAAACCGGCGAATGGTTCCAGAAGCGCGGCGACTGGCTGGGCGACCAGTTCAAGAAAACCGGTATGACGGACAACCAGGCCGACATGAGCAAGATGGTGTTCTTCTCCTTCGCCGACGGCTCGCTGATCGCCCCGCTGGTAAAGCTGCTGGAAGACCGGCGCGAGAAAATCGCCCACCGGATTGACCGGGCACTCGGCACACCCGAGGAAGACTGCGTCTACGAGTCCGAGCCCAAGCAAACGTGGAAAAGCGTGATTGGCGGGCGGCTGCTTACCTCCGCCATCGTGGTGCCCACCGCTGTGGCGATGGATAAAACCGGCATGAACGACGTGATGTTCAACGGCGCCGCCAACAAGGTTAACGAATATATCTCCAGTCACCGCGGAGTGGAGCGCGGCATCAACAAGATTTTCGGCAACCGCGTGGATATCCCCTATATCTCCAAGACCGTGGTGTTCGAGGCGTTCTACACCTCGGTCTGCACAGCGGGGCTTTACTTCATCAGCCGCTGGATCGCCGATGCGAAGAAAAAGCGCGAGCATAACGGAACGCACGAATCGGCGGATCATGCCGCCGTGGCGCTGCCGCAGCTCACGCACGTGAACGGCCTGCTTACGCCGGAG
>CAZUKF010000141.1:0-5399 GCA_964620765.1 uncultured Rickettsiales bacterium
CGCCGCTGGCACCGATGGGGTGGCCGAGCGCGCAGGCGCCGCCGTTCACGTTCACTTTTTCGTGTGGGAGGGAGAGGTCTTTCATCGCCGCCATGGTAACGACGGCGAAGGCCTCGTTGATTTCAAACAGGTTTACGTCTTTCAGCGCCCAGCCGGTTTTGGCGGAGAGTTTCTGCAGTGCGCCGACGGGGGCGGTGGCGAACCAACCCGGCTCCTGCGCGTGCGTGGTGTGGGCAACGATGCGGGCGAGCGGCCTCTCGGCCAGTTCTTCGCGCATGATGAGCAGCGCGGCGGCGCCGTCTGAGATGGAGCTGGAATTGGCGGCGGTGACGGTACCGTCCTTGGCAAAGGCGGGTTTCAACGTGGGGATTTTGGCGGGGTCTGCCTTTTGCGGCATTTCATCCAGCGTGATCTGCACCTCGCCCTTCTTGGTTTTCACTGTAAGGGGCGTGATCTCGCGGCTGAAATCCGCCGCTTTTGCGCGGGTGAGCGAGGCGATGGCGAAGGCATCCTGCTCTTCACGGGTGAAGGAGTATTTCCCAGCGCAGCGCTCGGCGAACACGCCCATGAGGGTGTTTTTTTCGTACGCATCTTCCAGGCCGTCGAGGAACATGTGGTCGAGCACCTGCCGCTCGCCAAGGCGCCAGCCTTCACGGGATTTGGGCATGAGATGCGGTGCATTCGTCATGCTCTCCATGCCGCCAGCGATGCAGGTTTTGGCGGAGCCGGCGGTGATGGCGTCATACGCCAGCATGATGGCTTTCATGCCGGAGCCGCACATTTTATTCACCGTGGTGCAGGGCGTGGAATCCGGCAGGCCCGCCGCCAGCACCGCCTGCCGCGCAGGCGCCTGCCCCAAACCGGCAGGGAGCACGCAGCCCATGTAAACTTCATCCACGTTTTGCGCGTTGAGAGCGCGGATGGCGTGCGCGCCGAGCTGGGTGGCGGTGAAATCTTTCAGCTCGCCGAGCATCGCGCCCATGGGCGTGCGCGCGGCGGCGGTGATGACGATTTTACTCATACTGCCTTCGCTCTCTCGCGCAGGACGAATTTCTGGATCTTACCGGTGGGGGTTTTATCCAGCGGGCCGAAGACGATGTGCTTGGGACATTTGAACTTGGCAAGGCTGGCCTTGCAGTGTTCGATGATTTCTTCCTCGGTGGCGGTGGCGCCTGCTTTCAGCTCGATGAAGGCGCAGGGCACCTCGCCCCAGTGGTCATGCGGTTTGGCGACCACCGCCGCCTCCAGCACGGCGGGATGGCGGTAGATGACGCTTTCCACCTCGATGGTGGAGATGTTTTCCGCGCCGGAAATGATGATGTCTTTCAGGCGGTCCTTCACTTCGATGTAACCATCCGGGTGGCGCACGGCGAGATCGCCGGTGTGGTACCAGCCGCCTTTGAAGGTGGTGCCGGTGGTTTTGGGGTTTTTCAAATAACCCTTCATCACCACGTTGCCGCGCATCAGGCATTCGCCGATGGAGGTGCCGTCGCGCGGGAGCTCCTTGCAGGTTTCGGGATCGGCGATGATCATTTTCTCGAGCGTGTGGTAGCGCACGCCCTGGCGGGCTTTGAGGCGGGCCTGCCCGGTGCTGTCCAGCGCGTTCCATTCCGGGTGCCAGGCGCAGGACATGTTGGGGCCGAACACTTCCGTGGCGCCGTAGACGTGGGTGACCTCGAAGCCCATTTTGGCGGTGGCTTCCAGCACCGCGGCGGGCGGGGCACTGCCTGCGGTCATAACCTGGATAGTGCGGTCGAAACTGCGCTTCTGCGGGGAGTTGATGAGCATGTTGAGCACCACGGGCGCGGCGGTGAAATGCGTGACTTCGTGTTTTTCCAGCAGGTCAAAGATCGCCGCCGCCTCTACCTTGCGCAGGCAGACATGCGTGCCCGCCAGCGCCGTGACCGTCCACGGGAAGCACCAGCCGCTGGCGTGGAACATCGGCAGCGTCCACAAGTAGACCGGGTGCGCGCCCATGCCGCCGCCGAAATGCACGGCGTTGCCGATGGCGTTGAGATACGCGCCGCGGTGGTGGTAGACCACGCCCTTCGGATCGCCGGTTGTGCCGGAGGTGTAATTCAGGCTGAGGCCGTCCCACTCGTCTTCCGGCCATTCCCACTGGTAGCTGGGGTCGCCCTCCGCCAGCAGGGCCTCGTATTCGTCTTCAGTGTTGATGGTGACAGGCGGTTTTTTCATCAGCGCGAGGGCGGGCTTGACGATGGCATCAAATTGTTTATCGGCGATAAACAATCTGGTCTCGCTGTGCTCCAGCATGAAGGCGATCATCGGCGCATCCAGCCGCGTATTCAGGCCGGAGATGACGGCGCCGCTCATGGGCACGCCGAAATACACCTCGAAATGCGCCGGGACGTTGGGGGACATGATGGAAACCGTGTGTCCGCGCCCGATACCGCGTTTGTGCAGTGCAGCAGCGAGGCGCACGCAGCGGGCGTAGGTTTCCGCCCACGTGCGGGTGACGCCCTCATGTATTAACGCCGGGCGGTTGGGGTAGACGTCCGCGCTGCGCTCGATAAAGCCCAGCGGCGTCAGCGGCATGTAGTTCGCCTCGCATTTGGGCAGGTCGAGGTTATAGATATTGCGTGTCATGCAAAAATTTATATTGTGTAATCAGAGAATAATCCAACAGGAAGTTTACTACATGTCCAAACCCTGGGTGGACGGGCTGACCATCGGCGCCGTGCTGGCGGAAACCGCGAAGCGTTTCCCAGAGCGCGATGCGCTGGTTTTTCCCGAGTCGAACACGCGCCTGAATTATGCGCAGTTTGAAAACGCTGTAAAGGATACCGCGAAGGGCCTGCTGGGGCTGGGCGTAAAGCCGGGCGAGCACGTGGGCGTATGGGCCACCAACCTGCCGCAATGGGTGCTGCTGCAATACGCGGCGGCGAGTGCGGGGATTGTGCTGGTGACCATTAACCCGGCCTACCGGCCGTTTGAGCTTTCCTACACCATTGAGCAGAGCGATATTGTTGCGCTGTTCCTGACGGACAAGTTCAAGAGCTCGGATTATTACGCCATTTACAACGAGGCCAAGCCGAAGAAATCCAAACTGCGGCACGTGGTGGCTATCAAGCCCGGCGCACCGGAAGGGTTTTTCCCGTGGGCAAAGATGATTGAAGGCGGCAAGGCCGTGCCGGATGCGAAGCTGGCGGAGATCGGCAAAACGCTGAAGGCGGGGGATGCCATCAACATCCAGTATACGTCGGGTACTACGGGCTTCCCGAAGGCGGCCATGCTCACCCACCGCAACATCCTGATGAACGCGTGGTACGTGACGGGCTGCCAGCAGATTACCGAGAAGGACCGCATGTGCATCCCCGTGCCGTTCTACCATTGTTTCGGCTGCGTAATGGGCAGCCTCGGCGCAGTGGTGCGCGGGGCGGCGATGGTGATCCCCGCCGAGTATTTCAACCCCACCGCCACGCTGGAAACCATTGAGAAGGAGCGCTGCACCACCGTGTATGGCGTGCCGACCATGTTCGTGGCCATGCTGGCGGATGCGAGCTTCAAGGGGCGTGATTTAAAGAGCCTGCGCAGCGGCATCATGGCGGGCAGCCCCTGCCCCATCGAGGTGATGAAGCAAGTGATCAACGACATGGGCTGCCGCGAGGTGACGATTGCCTATGGCCAGACGGAAACCGCGCCGGTGCTGACGCAGAGCAGCACGAACGACTCCATCGAGACGCGCGTGGAAACGGTGGGCGGCGCGCTGCCGGGGGTGGAGATTAAGATTGTTGACCCCGAGAGCGGCAAGACGCTGCCGGACAACACGCAGGGCGAGCTTTGCGCGCGCGGGCACGGCACCATGCTGGGCTACTATAAGAACCCGGAGGCGACGTCGCATACCATCGATAAAGAGGGCTGGGTGCACACGGGGGATCTGGCGATTCGCAGGCCGGACGGCACGTACAAGATTACCGGGCGTTTGAAGGATATGGTAATACGCGGCGGGGAGAACATCTACCCGCGCGAGATCGAGGAATTTTTGTTCACTCACCCGGCGGTGGCGCAGGCGGCGGTGTTCGGCGTGCCGGATGCGAAATACGGTGAGGAGCTCTGCGCGTGGATTCAGCTGAAACCCGGCAAAACCGGCAACGAGGAAGAAATCCGCGCCTTCTGCAAGGCAAGCCTCGCGCATTACAAGGTTCCCCGCTATGTTAAGTTTGTAAGCGAGTTCCCCTCCACGGTGAGCGGCAAGATCCAGAAATTCAAGATGCGCGAGCTGATGTGCACGGAGCACGGGCTGAAGGAGCAGAAAACGGCATGAAACCCCAAGCGAAACACGAAGCACAGAAAGAAGGATGCATGGACTTCACCCTGCCTGAAACACACACCATGCTGCGAGACGCGGTGCGCAAGTTCGCGGAAGCGGAGATCGCGCCCAAGGCACGCGAGCTGGACAAGAAGGAGCAGTTCTCTGAAGAAATTACGCGCGGCATGGGGAAACTTGGGCTGTTTGGCGTGGTGATTCCCGAGAATTACGGTGGGCAGGGCATGGATTACCTCGCTTACGCCATTGCCTGCGAGGAAATTTCGCGGGTGGACGGCTCGCAGGCCGCCACCGTGACGGCACATAATTCGCTGGGCATCGGCCCGCTTTATTATTTCGGCAATGAAGAGCAGAAGAAAAAATACATCCCGCCGCTTTGCACGGGCGAGAAGCTGTGGGCGTTTGGGTTGACGGAACCCGGCGCGGGCAGTGATTCGCGCGGCAGCAAGACCACGGCGAAGAAGGCCGATGGCGGGTGGATTATCAACGGCGCGAAGATCTTCATCACCAACGGCCACAACATGAATGCGGGCGTGACCGTGCAGGCGGTGACGGGCTCGCGCGGTGAAAAGGGGCCGGAGCTTTCGTGTTTTATTGTGGAGCGGGGCACCAAGGGCTTTACCTCCAAGCCCATGCACAACAAGCTGATGTGGCGCGCGTCTGACACCACGGAGCTTTATTTCCAGGACGTGTTTGTGCCGGATACCGCCATGCTGGGCAAGCAGGGGGATGGCAGCAAGCAGATGCTCTCGACGCTGGACCGCGGCAAGATCGGCATCGGCGCGATGGGCATTGGCTGCGCGCAGGGCGCGTATGAGAAGGCGCTGGCTTATGCCAAGGAGCGCCGGCAGTTCAACCAGCCGATTGCGCGGTTCCAGAGCATTGCATTTGCGCTGGCGGACATGCATTTGAAAATCGAGACCGCGCGCTTATATTTATACAAGGTTTGCTGGATGGCCGACCAGGGCATGCCGTTTACCAAGGAAGCGGCGATTGCAAAACTCTATGCCTCCGAAGTGGCAGGCGAAGTGACGGACATGGCCGTGCAGATTCACGGCGGCTACGGGCTGATGGAGGAGTATGACGTTTTTTACTGCTGCCGCGACCACCG
>CAZUKF010000142.1:0-5332 GCA_964620765.1 uncultured Rickettsiales bacterium
TCAGCCCTGAGCGCAAGATGTTGCAGGCGCTGATCGACAAGAGCCAGGAGAATGTGACCGGGACCGTACGCTTGAAACTCTTCAAGGGCAGCGTGAGCGTGACGGGCCGTAAATCGCCGGTATCGCTCTACAGCATGAAGCACGTGACGTTCGAGGAAGACGCGGGCGCTTATGACCAGAAAGACGCGGCCGGCTTTATTAAGCTCAACGCGCTGCGCTTAAGGCTGCTGAAAGCGAAAGCTTAAAAGAAAAGGCCGCATTAAGCGGCCCTTCCCCCTTTTGAATTACGTATTACAGCTCTAATAAGCCGCGCACACCACGTGATAGGCTGAGGATTGCATAATCATCCCCAGTGCCAGTACGAGATATGCAAGGCCGATTGTACGCTGCGCACGCTCCTTGGTGCCGTAGAAGAAATCTCTTGCGGCGACTGCCAGCTTGGTAATTTCAGCTAACGGGCTCTGCGGAGTTGCGGTAGTCCTGTCTGCCATATGGCCTCCAAGTTCGAACCTTGTTTTGACCCGTGGCCTTCATTTTAGCAGGTTTTGTGCGGCTTCGCCATAGAGAAAGGGCCCCTTCCGGGGCCCTTCCCTTCCTTCCTGTAGGGAACTGTTTTAGTGGAGACGTTCGCCGTGGATGGCCATATCCAGGCCGATTTCCTCGGTACGCTCATCTACGCGCAGGCCCATGACAATGTCCAACACCTTGAGAATCAGGTAAGACATCGCGCCGCAGTAGATCAGCGTGACAGCCACGCCTTCCACCTGCGCCATGAACTGGGTGAAGCTGCCGACCTTGCCGCCGATGGCTTCGGAGGCATAGATGCCCGTCAGCAGGGCGCCGACGATGCCGCCTACGCAATGCACGCCGAACACGTCCAGCGAGTCATCAAAGCGCAGCTTGTGCTTGAGCTGGCAGGCCCAGAAGCAGATCACGCCGGCGGCGATGCCAATGACGAACGCGCCGGTCATGTCCACGAAGCCGGAGGCCGGGGTAATGGCGACGAGGCCCGCGACGGCGCCGGAGATGACACCGATGACGCTGGGCTTGCCGCGGGTGCTCCATTCCACGAACATCCAGCTCAAGGCTGCCATGGCGGTGGCAACGTGGGTGACCAGCATGGCCATGCCCGCGTTGAAGTTGGCTGCGACAGCCGAGCCGGCGTTGAAGCCGAACCAGCCGACCCACAGCAGCGAGGCGCCGATAACAGAAAATACAATGTTATACGGGGGTGCCGCGTCGGGCTTGCCGAAGTTTCTGTGCGCGCCCAGTACCATGGCTGCCACCAGGCCGGCCATGCCGGCGTTGATGTGCACAACCGTGCCGCCCGCGAAATCCAGCGTGGTGCCAAAGCCGAAAATGCCTTTTGCATCAGCATTTCCCGTGCCGCCGAGCAGGCCGTTCGGGCCCCACACCCAGTGGGCGACGGGGACGTAGACCAGCGTGAACCACATGGCGACAAAAACCAGTGCCGACGAGAACTTGATGCGGTTGGCGACGGAGCCGAGGATCAGGGCGCAGGTGATGGCCGCAAAAGTGAGCTGGAACATCACGAACACGCTCTCGGGGATCACACCGTTGACGCTGTTTAAGGTCATGCCATTTAAGAATAATTTCTCAGCGGTGCCGAGGATGGCGGTGCCTTCGGTGAACACGAAGCTGTAGCCGTAGATCACCCACAGAACGCTGATGAGGCAGCAGGTGACGAAGCTCTGCATGAGGCAGGCGAGCACGTTTTCCTTGTGCACCATGCCACCGTAAAAGAGCGCTAAGCCCGGGATAATCATCATCAAAACCAGTACGGTAGAAACGAGCATCCAGGCGGTGCTGCCGGTGTCAATCACGGGGGCTGCGGCAGCAGCATCCGGGATGGTCTGTGCGACTGCAAATTGGGGAACGATAAGAGCGAGGGCAACCAAAAGACCCATAATAATCAGGGACCTGGTTGGGAACAGCATGGGCATGCTGCCGGGAGAATATGTCGTACTTGTCATTTGACGGTTCCTTGTTCTCTTGTGGTTACAGAGTCAAGGTAAACAGCCGTCTGCGATAGATTTTTTTTGTATTTTTTACTTTTCTTCTTAAGCGCAGTATAAACCGAAAATACTGCGATGCAACATGAAAATTACGGTGGCGGCAGGTTAAGCTCGCGCCCGAGTAGCAAATCCAGAGTTTTCATTGGTTTTATAGATACTTCATGAGTGCCCGCAGGCAAGGAAATTTCCATGAGGCCGCTGCCTTTCTCGGGACGGAGAGTCAATGGGTTAGGTCCAGAAAAAGCGTGAAAATAAGGGAAAAAATGGTGATTCACGCGAATAATTGCCGCGCTTTTAGCGACGATTTTGAAAGAAATCCCGCGCCAGCTCCAGCCTGTAATATCAACGTCCGCCTGCCCCGACTTCACTTCCACGCGCGGCGCTTTCTCTGCCTGCTCGATGCGTTTTTCAATGCGCGGGGGGTAGGCGTCCAAATCCGTCACCCACTTGGTCTTGTACTCGGCGACGCTGACGATATGCCAGCGCAGCATGACCTGCAGGGTGTTCTTCTCGGCGGAGGTATCCGACACCTCGACCCGCATGGTCTGTGACAGCAAAATCAGAAAGCCCAGCAGCAGGCCCAGATCCATCTTCCATGTTTTCTTTTGCTTCTCGCTGGTGAACCAGCGCGTATAGGCACCCATTAAATAAAGGAGCACCAGCGTGAGCGACGCCTGCACCCGCCACGGGAAGCCGACATGCGCCACGTAATTGATGAGCGCCCAGACCGGCGCCGAGAACGGGAAAAGCAGCGGCATGGTGAGCAGCCCCGCCCCGGCCCATGCCAGTATTTCACGGCGGCGGGAGGCGCCTTCCACCCGCGCGCGCTTGATGTAGGCGATGGCGGAAAGCGCGATGAGCATGAGCAGCGTCACGGCGGTGCCGATCATGAAGAAGAGCTTGAACCACGAGGCCTCGCGGAACATCGGGTCGCCGTCTATGTAATCATTGGCCCAGCGTTGCTGCTGTGCGATCATGTCTTCGTTGCCGATATACGGGTAAAGGCGGATGCCGGGCACGCTGTAAAACGCCGTGAGCACCAGCGCGCCCACCAGCGCCAGCGCGATGAGTGCCATTGCCTGCGCACGCTTTTGCGCAGCGAACAGCGTGTAAAAACCAAGGCAGATATAAATGCCGACCGTGGCGGGCAGATGTGAGAGCAGCATCAGCGAAGTCCACAGCGTGACGCGAAGCGCGGCGCGGTTATTGCCACGGCCCAGATCACGCACGGCCCGCAAAAGCTGCGGCGCCAGCGCCATGCAGAAAAGTTCAGGATACGAGGCGCGGCCCATGATGATTTCCATCGTATAGGGCACGAACATGAAAAGCACGCCGCAGAGCAGCGCCCTCTCCTCGCCCACATCATCCTTCAGCCAGTGGCGCACGGAAACGCCGCCGCCGAACATCACCAGCCACAGCGCGAGGATGAATACGCCGTTAAGGCCGAGGCCCAGCGCGTGCAGCGGCCAAAGCAAGTTGGTGAAGAAATAAGGCAACGGGTAGTAAAACAGGAAGAGCGGTGAGCCCAGGCCGGCCTCGGCGGTGAAGCACCAGCGGGGATACAGATCTCCTTCCCAGAACTGGCGAGCGAAACAATCAATACTTACCTGGTGGATGCGCAGGTCAAAGCCGATGCCTTTATATAAGGCCAGCGGTAGAATGGCTACGAGGGCGGCAAGCGCAAGGATGAGGAGCCACTTGTATTTCATTATCGGCCTCCCCTTGAGGAGAATGTCATCCTGAACGAAGTGAAGGATCTACTTGAAGTAGATTCTTCGCTACGCTCAGAATGACAATAGGCGGAATTACGCATTCCACATGCGCTTGAAGGCGGCATCCAGCTCGGCGATCAGGTCATCCGGGTGCTCGAGGCCGATATGCAGGCGGAGCAGCGGGCCCTCGTGCGGCCACTTGGTGGCGACGCGCGTTTTGCCGAGATTGCATGGGATGATCAGGCTTTCAAAACCGCCCCAGGAGAAACCCATGCCGAAGAGCTCCAGCCCATCGATAAACGCGGCGAGGCCCTTGTGCGTACATGGCTTCACCTGCACGGAGAACAGGCTGCAGGCGCCCGTGTAATATTTTTTCCAGAGATCATGGCCGGGCGCACCGGGAAGCGCGGGGTAATAGACTTCCACTACGTCCTTGCGTTCTTTAAGCCACTTTGCCACTTTCAGCGCGCTTTGCTGGTGGCGCTCCATGCGCACCGCCATGCTGCGCAGGCCGCGCAGTGCGAGGTAGCAATTATCCGGCGAAGGCGAAGAACCGAGGTTGCGCGCGGTGAGATGCAGCGCCTTGTAATGCTCCTTCTTGCAGGTGAGCACGCCCATGAGCATGTCTGAGCCGCCGCTGATGTATTTGGTGGCCGATTGCATGGCGACGTCGATGCCGTGTTTCCACGGGTTGAAATAGAGTGACGTGACCCAAGTGTTGTCGGAGAACACAATGCAGTTGTGCTTGTGTGCGACTTTCACGATGGCGTCGATATCCTGCACTTCAAACGTGAGCGAGCCGGGGCTTTCAAGATAAATGAGCCGCGTGTTAGGTTTGATGAGCTTTTCAATGCCCGCGCCGATGGTGGGATCATAATACGTGACTTCGACGTTGAACTTGGTGAGTTCGTAGTCGCAGAAGCGGCGCGTGGGCGAATAAACGTTGTCGACCATCAGCAGGTGGTCGCCCGCCTTGACGAAAGACATGATGCCCGCGGCGATGGCCGACATGCCGGACTGGAAGACGATGGCATTATCAGCGCCGTCTATCTCGGCCAGCGCGTTGATGAGGGCGGTCTGCGTGGGGTTGCCGTCCCGCCCGTAGGTGGGGAACTTGTATTCGCCGCGCTCGCCGGCCTCGAAATCCGCCAGCGTTCTGAAGAGAAGCGTGGAGGCGCGGCAGGGCGGCATGTTGACGATGCCCTCAAAGCTCTCCGGCGCGTGGCCGAGCGCGACCAGCTTGGTTTCGATTTTCATGGAAATGCCTTCTTAACGTGTAGAAGGCTGGAAATACCATGTTTAGGGCGTGCTGGCGAGGGAATTTGCCGCCTAAGCTATTAACGAATTAACAATATATTAGCCTTATTATCCACACTAAGACCGCGAGCCAATTTACAATTGATAGTTGTATAAATTTAGTTATACTACAACCGTTATGCGCGCCATCACCGCAACCTTGCTCCTCTTGATTAGTCCCTTTGCGCTGTGCGCGTATGCAACGGTGTGGATTCTTGCGGCTGACACTAACCCTGCTCAGCCTGGGATCCACACCGATCTCTAATGTCATGCCGCACTTGTTGCGGC
>CAZUKF010000143.1:0-5241 GCA_964620765.1 uncultured Rickettsiales bacterium
ATCAGGGTAGTTTTCCCGTGGTCGACGTGGGCGATGATGGCGATATTTCTGAGCTTCATGACGCTTTCTGATTGAAATCTTGCAAAGGGGCGGTTGATACTGGAAATTCACAGTCTTGGCTACATATATTTAGAAAAAATGAAGAAAAAGCTGAAATATAGCCTTACCGGCCTGATTATCGCGCTCGTGGTATTGCCGACCTTAGGCATTCTGCTCTGGCAGTACCTGCCGTATCACAGTGCTGCCGCCACGCAGATCAAGGGCCAGCTGGCATCACGCGGCCTGCACGTAGACTCGCTGGAGGTGGTTACCTTGAGCGGCGATTATGCCGAGCTGGCCAACATCAGGCTCGAAGGCGGGCTGACCGTGAAGGAGATGGCGGTGAATTTCAGCGTCCGCGAGCAGGCGCTGACCCGTGTGCTGGCCAAGGGCGTGGCGCTGACACTCTACCGGCAGGGTGATGCGTGGAAGATCGGCGGGCTGGAGAACCTGGAAAAGGGCGAGGCAGGCAAGCTGCCGGAGATCATGGTGGAGGGTGTTACCGTTAACGTAAAGGGTGTGCAGAAGGAAGATATCATCCTCAAGGTGCCGCATGCCGAGACGAAGGGCGATGTGCTGGTGCTGCGCAGCGTGGCGACCGGTTGGGGCGGCGGCCAGATCAGCACCGGCGAGGTGCAGGTACCGGTGGCGCTGGACAAGCCCATTCGCGTTGCCTTGCGCTTCTCGGCGGTGAACCTGGGGCAGCTGCTGGACGAGGCGGCACAGGGCAAGGTGAAGGGCACGGGCCGGGTGAGCGGCACGCTGCCGGTGGTGTGGCACCCGGGCGGGAAGATTGACCTTTCGGGCGGTATGGCGAAGGCGCTGGAGGCTGGCACGCTGGCCATTTCGCCGGAGGCAATCCCGGCGGGAAACGAGGGTACCATGGCGCAGGTGCGGGCGGCGCTGGCCAACTTCCAGTACCGGACGCTCGACATGAAGTTCGATTCAGAGGGCGACAAAACCATCATCCGCCTGACGGTGGAAGGCAACAGCCCGGATGCGTTCGACGGCCGCCCGGTGCGGCTGAATGTGAATCTTTCAGGCGATATCATACCGCTTTTGCAGCAAACGGTGCTGCCTATTGCTGATCCGAGGCAGTTTTTGAAAGAAAACAAGTAGATATAATGTTGTTTTAAAGTATCGCTTTAATTAAATTTCTGGCGCTTAGCCCCGTTTGCGTTCAAATTCGCGTGACATTTTGTGACATTTTAGAATCCTCCTCCCGTTGGTTTACGTGCACGCTCAATCAGTTTGCGGGATGCAGGAAGAGTCCGGAAGGGGGAATCTAAATAAGTGTGGCCCGTCACCCCGGCGGAAGCCGGGGCCCAGTTGCATCATGGGCTCTGGTTCAATTAACCGATATGTCAGCTTTGAGCGATCTTTCCTATCCACGTCACCAAAACGCTTCGCCGCGTGCAGGGCTAATTTAAAAAAATCTTCTTCCGTGGGGTTGGGGCCTTGGTAACTGACGGGATAAATACCCACGAGTTCACCTTCATAGAAAATTTCAACGCGAGGGTGCATGCATTACTTCTTGAGAAGTTGTATGTATGTGCATCTTAGCGTTTTATAGCGGCTTTCGCAAAGCTCCCCCCTTAACGGTGTAACTGGATCCCGGCTTCCGCCGGGATGACGATTAAATTTTCCCCGCCCGCAGGTTGAACTGCAGGGAAGGGTCCAGCAGCTGCGGCGGGGCCTTGCCGTGGTCGCGTGCGTTGCGGGTCTTTACGTAATCCGCCTCGGTGACGCTGCCATTGATCAGCACGTTGCTTTTTTTCTGCTCGGCCACCGTGCTCTGGCTGCTCAAGGCCCGGCCCTCGGGCGGGTAGTCATGCCCCATGAGGAGGCGCGTGCCATCCGGCAGTGCCAGCAGTTTGCGGATGGAGCGGTAGAGCGTTTTCGCGCTGCCGCCGGGGAAGTCCGTGCGGGCGGTGCCGAGATCCGGCATGAAGATGGTATCACCCGTAAACGCCGCGTCTTCAATGATATAGGCCACGCAGGCTGGGGTGTGGCCGGGAGTGAACATCACCCGCGCCTTCAGCGTGCCGATGGAAAACTCCTCGCCGTCGGCAAAGAGCTTGTTGAACTGCGAGCCGTCCAGCGGCACGCCTTCCAGCTTGTAGTGCGGCACCCAGTATTCCAGCACCTCGCGGATATTGGCGCCGATGGCGGTCTTGCCGCCGAGCCTGCCCTGCAGGTAGTGCGAGCCGGTGAGGTGGTCCGCATGAATATGGGTTTCCAGCAGCCACTGCACCGTAAGCCCTTTTGCCTGCACGTAATCCACCACCACGTCGGCGGGCGCGGTGCTGTGAGCGCCGCCGTTATAGCCCAGCACGGGATCAATCACCGCGCAGGTTTTGCCGTCACTCACCACGTAGGTAAAGGTTGCGGTTTCTTTATCAAAAAACGGCTCGATGTGCATGGCGGCATGGTGCAATCCCCTTGAGCGGCAGTCAAAGACATTTTATGGTGGCGAAAAACAAGGAGGATTTATGGGAGTAGTATCCATGGAGCGCACGGATTACGAAGTGTTGGTCATCGGCGGCGGCGCGGCCGGTTGCGCGGTGTCGGCCAGCCTGCTCGCGCGCAATCCGCATCTGCGCCTTGCCATCATCGAGCCGTCCGACACGCATTACTACCAGCCGGCGTGGACGCTGGTGGGCGGCGGTACATTCAAACGGCAGAACACCGCGAAGCCGATGGCGCGCGTGCTGCCGCGCGGCGCCAAGTGGCTGCGCACCACGGCGGCGACGATCCAGCCGGAGCATAACACGGTGGTCATGGCTGACGGCGCTGCCATCACTTACGGCGTGCTGGTGGTCTGCCCCGGCCTGCGCCTGAACTGGGACGGGGTGGAGGGCCTGCGCTCCACGCTGGGCCAGAACGGTGTTACCTCCAACTACCATTTTGAGCACTGCCCCACCACCTGGGAGCTGGTGAAGGGCCTTACACGCGGCACGGCCATTTTCACACAGCCGCCCATGCCAATCAAATGCGCGGGCGCGCCGCAGAAGGCGCTCTACCTGTCCTGCAACCACTGGGAAAAGAAGGACGTGCTTTATAATATCAACGTCGAGTTCTACAACGCGGGCGCGGCGCTGTTCGGCGTGAAGGATTTTGTTCCGCCGCTGATGGAATACATACAGCGCTACAAGGCGAAGCTCTGCTTCAACTCCACGCTGAAAGCCGTGGACGGCCCGGGCAGGCGCGCGGTGTTCGAGCAGAAGAAGGAAGACGGCAGCGTCGAGCGCGTGGAGAAGCAGTTTGACTTCCTGCACGCCGTGCCGCCGCAGGTGCCGCCGGACCTAGTGAAAGACAGCCCGCTTGCCGGTGCGGGCGGCTGGCTGGAGGTGGACCATGAAACGCTGTGCCACCCGCGCTATCCCAACGTGTTCGGCTTGGGCGACGTGATCATCGCGCCCAACGCCAAGACGGCCGCCGCCGTGCGCAAGCAGGCGCCGGTGGTGGCGGCGAACGTGCTCAACGTCCTTAAGGGCCAGGAGCCGGAATGGGGCTACGATGGCTACGGTGCGTGCCCGCTCACGGTAGAGCGCGGCAAGGTGGTGCTCGCGGAATTCGGCTACGGAGGCAAATTGTTGCCCACGTTCCCAATGGACCCCACGGTGCCCCGCCGCTCGGCGTGGCTGCTCAAGCAGCACGTGCTGCCCGTGGTGTACTGGGACGTGATGTTGCGCGGCCGTGAATGGCTGGTAAAGCCCAAGCCGCGCGCGGCGAAGGCCGACATCGCCAAAGCCGCATGAACCCTGTCATCCTGAACGCAGTGAAGGATCTACTTTCTGTCATGCGCGAAGTAGATTCTTCGCTTCGCTCAGAATGACAATTTGATGGATATTCTTACGCACATCCTGAGCCTGCTTTGCGGCGGGCTGGTCGGCTTTTCGCTCGGCTTCATCGGCGGCGGCGGCTCCATCCTTGCTACGCCACTGCTGCTTTACGTGGTGGGGCTGGAGGGCGCGCATCTTGCCATCGGCACCAGCGCGCTGGCGGTTTCCGGCAATGCCGCGTTCAACCTGCTCGGCCATGCCCGCGCCGGTAACGTGCGCTGGCGGCCCGCCTTGATTTTCGCGGCCTTCGGGGTGGCGGGCGCGTTTGCCGGCTCCACGCTCGGCAAGGCGCTGCCGGGCGAACAGCTGCTGTTCCTGTTTGCGCTGCTCATGCTGGTGATCAGCGTTTACATGTGGCTCGGCGCGGAAGCGCATGAAAAGCCGCACCCGGAAGACAACCGCAAGACCGCGCTCATCGGCCTCGGGGCAGGGGCGTTCTCCGGCTTCTTCGGCATCGGCGGCGGGTTCTTGATTGTGCCGGGGCTGATCGCCGCTACCGGTATGCCGATTTTATCTGCCATCGGCTCCTCGCTGGTTTCCGTTACGGCGTTCGGGCTTGCCACCGCCATCAACTACGCGTTCTCCGGCTTCGTGGCGTGGGTCATCGCAGCGGAGTTCATCCTCGGCGGTTGGCTCGGCGGCGCACTGGGCCGCCAGCTCGCAAAGCGGCTCTCCCTGCGGTGCGGCGTGCTTAACAGGATTTTCGCGATCATCATCGCGCTGGTGGCCGCGTACATGCTGTGCCGGAATAGCTGATATGCAACTTATGGTTTTCTTATAACGCGCTATTCCCATTAGCATGGCATCCTTACCGCCATGAAGGCATGGTGGTTGGCATGAACCTGCTTACACGAAATACCAATACCCGCCGCGTTTTTGAGTTGCGCAAGGCCGTCAGCACACTGCCGCCTGAACTGCAACGCCACAGCGCGGTGGGCTGAGTTTCCTGAAACACCTCCGGCATGCCTTCTTCCCTGGGCCCCGGAGCACTAAACCCGGCGCATATCTCCCCACCGGTGCGCCGGGTTTCTTTTTTTTATTGTAGTAAAGCTCGCATTTTCTGAAAGCGCTCCGCCTGTATAGTTTTGGCAAGCTCGCGCGCCCGTGCGGCTTTTTCCTTGTCGCTGGACAGCAGCAGGGGGATGATCTCCTCGTCGCGCGTTTTACGGAAAGCATGCCATACGGTCTTGAACTCTTGCAGCCTTTCCCGTAACGCCGGTTCCGTGGCCGGGTCTGCCAGCAGCACCAGCACGCGACTGTCGATGGCTTCTGAATAACTAGTGATCTTCTTGACCAGTTCCTGCTGGCGCTCTTTTTCCTGCGCCGTCAGCAGCACGATGAGCTTCTCGCGCACCTT
>CAZUKF010000144.1:0-5221 GCA_964620765.1 uncultured Rickettsiales bacterium
TTGCGGCGCAATCGAGAGGAAGAAATGCACGACATAAAAGCCATTCGTACTAATCCCGATGCGTTTGACGCCGCTTTGGCGCGGCGCGGCGTGCTGCCGCCTTCTGCCAAGATTTTAGAGCTGGATGCGGCGCGGCGCGCGAAGCAGACCGAGCTGCAGGAGTTGCTGGCGAAGCGCAACCAGATTGCCAAGTCCATCGGCCAGGCGAAGATGAAGGGTGAAGACGTGGCGCCGATCATGGAAGAGGCGAAGAAGCTCAACGAGACCGTCGCCGAGATTGAGAAGGAAATGGGCGAGGGCGGGGCGCTGGAATCCATGCTTTCCATCATCCCCAATACCCCGGCGGATGACGTGCCGGTGGGCAAGGATGAAACCGGCAACAAGGAGGTGCGGAACTGGGGCAAGAAGCGCGAGCTTGCGTTCAAGCCCAAGGAGCATTTCGAACTGGGCGAAAAGCTGGGCCTCATGGATTTTGAAAGCGCGGCCAAGCTTTCCGGCGCGCGCTTCGTGGTGCTGAAGGGCGCGTTGGCGCGGCTGGAGCGGGCGCTGGCTTCGCTGTTTCTCGATATGAATATCGCAGCGGGCTACACCGAGGTGGTACCGCCGTTCATGGTGCGCGATGAAGCGATGTATGGCACCGGCCAGCTGCCGAAATTCGGCGATGACCTGTTCCGCACCACCAACGGCTACTGGCTGATTCCTACCGCTGAAGTGCCGCTGACGAACCTCGTGGGCGGTGGCATTCTGGAAGAAGACAAGCTCCCCCTGCGCATGACCGCCTACACGCCGTGCTTCCGTTCCGAAGCGGGCGCGGCGGGCAAGGATACGCGCGGGATGATCCGCCAGCACCAGTTCTCCAAGGTGGAGCTGGTGAGCATTACGACGCCGGAACAATCCAAAGAAGAACACGAGCGCATGACGGGGCAGGCGGAAGCGATTCTGCAGAAACTCGGCTTGCCGTACCGCACCATGCTGCTTTGCACGGGCGACATGGGTTTCTCGGCGGAGAAGACGTATGACATCGAGGTCTGGCTGCCGGGGCAGGGCGCGTACCGCGAAATTTCCAGCTGCTCCAATTGCGGCGCCTTCCAGGCGCGGCGCATGAAGGCGCGCTTCAAGCGCCAAAATAAAAATAAGAATGGGGGCGGCAAGGACAACGAGTTTGTGCATACGCTCAACGGTTCGGGCCTGCCCATCGGCCGTACGATGGTGGCGGTGCTGGAGAATTATCAGAATGAAGACGGCTCCATCACCGTGCCGGAAGTCTTGCGGCCCTACATGGGCGGCCTGGAAAAGATCGGCTAGTGCGCGGCGTTAAAAAAGCCAGCCCCGGCGAAATAGTCACCGTCACGCGGGCCCTGAAATACGCGATTGATGTAGCAGACGGCAAATCCCGCGACGCAGACGATGAAGTCATGCCCTGGTCCACGCAGGGCGAGGAATTACTGATCAACGCCACCGCCCGCCAGCAGCTCATCCCGCCTTTGCTGCCCATGCGTGCCATGGAGGAGGAAAATTACGTTTTCTACCAGCTTTACGTGGATGTGCCGAAGGACAGGCAGGAAATCGCGGTACGCGAGCAGCACCAGGAAGCAGGTAAAGCGCGGCGGGAATTTATAACCAACGAGATCGGCCTGAAGATCAAGGAGGTGACGAAGCTGCTGAAAGAGGAGGCCGGGATAGGGGTGCACGAGGACAGGCTTTCGGCCCATTCTCCCTACTCTGTCACGAACCGTACGCATCCTTACGTGCAGTAGATCGCGGTGCCGCAGGAAAAAGCCGAGGCATTTGAACGCGCGGTTGAAAAAGTTTACCAGGACAACCTCAGGCGGCTTCTGGAAGAGCGCGGCCTGGGGGAACCCGGCGCGGGCAGGAGTTAGGCGAGACGCCACAAGGGCTTAACGGCCTGCCACCCGCTGTCAAAAAAGCTTCACATGCATAAGGCCCCGCCGCCCGCTATGCATTAAGGAGTACACCCACCTCCAAAAAACAGGGGAATCTTATGGTTACCACAATTCTAATACGCAATAGCGCGGATACGACCGACAAAGAGCTGCGCGTGCTCATGGTGCAGGTTCTCACCGAATTGAAGAAGGCTTTTGACGAGTCGGCGGCCCGGGATTACGTGCCGGGGCCGGAGACCGCGCCGGTTACCGCGCACACGCTGCATCCTGAAAGTGAAGCATCCGTCCTGACAACACGCGTAGACAAAACGCTGGACAGGGGGCCGGGCAACAGCGCCATAGAAATCGGCATTCGTTTTAAAGGCGGTAATGTAGAAGACTACCAGGCTGCGGGGGATTTTGTGGCTCTGGACCTGGCCAGGCATGCAGGCTTGCATGAAGGCGATGCCGATAACTGGCCGGCGCCTGAGCATTATGCGCTGGTCAGCAAGAACGGCGATACGGCGCTTACCGTTCATTCGGATGATGTGGAAAAGGTCCGGCAGGACGTTGACGAGATGCTGGGCAACCTGCGCGAGCTGGTTGCTGAGGACCGGAAACCGGAGCCTAGCATCAGGGTCAATGTGCCGCGCTGGGAGAAGGGTAAGCCTGCTGCAGCAGCAGTAAGGTCAGGGCGCTGGACGGCCTGATTTTCCCCCGTTGCGCCGCTTGGCGGCGGCTGCTATGACGAAATTCCATGCCAGCCCCCGGTAAACCGCGCATCCTGCTTTCCAACGACGACGGTATTAATGCCGCCGGCCTCGATGTGCTGGAGCATATCGCCGGGGCGCTTTCCGATGATGTGTGGGTGGCAGCGCCCGAGCAGGAGCAGAGCGGGGCCAGCCATTCGCTGACCCTGCACGTGCCGGTGCGCGTGCGGGAGATGGGCGAGAGGCGCTACGGCATCAGCGGCACGCCGACGGATTGCGTGTTGCTGGCCGCGCGCGAGTTGCTGAAGAATGAAAAGAAGATAGATCTTGTTCTCTCCGGCGTGAACCGCGGCTCCAACGTGGGCGATGATATCACCTATTCCGGCACCTGCGCCGCCGCCATGGAAGCGACACTTTTGGGCATACCCGCTATTGCGCTTTCACAGCTTTTTTACGACAATCAGCCCCTGTACTGGGACACGGCGAAAGTCCACGGGCCCAGGGTCATCAAAGCGCTGCTGGAAGCAGGGTGGCCGCGGGGCACCTTCATCAACCTCAACTTTCCCGCCTGCGCACCGGACAAGGTGAAGGGCGTGGTTTGCGCCCCGCAGGGCAAGCGCGTGGTGAACGTGGCGCTGACCTTGCGCAACGACCCGCGCGGGCGGCCCTATTACTGGCTGGGCGGAGACCGCGACGACAAGACGGAAGTTCCGGATGTCGACGTGGCCAAGCTGGCGGAGGGTTACATCACCGTCACACCCGTGCAGATGGATATGACGGATTATTCCACGCTGAAAGCCCTTAAGAGTTTATTCAGCGTTTAACACTACATTACCCGGTGGCCATGAACATTGTACGCGACAAGATCCGGCCTGTGTCGGCGGAGGATGATGATGATCCTTCACGCCGCATCCGCCTGCTTATGAAACTACGTTCGGCCGGGGTGAATGACACCGCGGTGCTTTCGGCCATTGAAAGCGTGCCGCGCGAGCTTTTCGTGGCCGACTCCTTTACCTCGCATGCCTATGACGATACCGCGCTGCCCATTGCCTGCGGGCAGACCATCTCGCAGCCCACCGTGGTGGCGTGGATGACGGCGGCGCTGAACGTGAATGCCCGCCACACCGTGCTGGAGATCGGCACCGGCAGCGGCTACCAGGCGGCGGTGCTGGCCAGGCTTGCCCGCCGGGTTTACACGGTGGAGCGCCACCGCGAGCTCTTGAAGCAGGCGCAGGCGCGCTTTCATGAACTGGGTCTGACCAATATCGTTACCCGGCAGGGCGACGGCAGCAAAGGGTGGAAGGAATCCGCCCCGTTTGACCGCATCCTCGTCACCGCCGCCGCGCCGGAAGTGCCCGGCGAGCTGCTGGCGCAGCTGCGTGAGGGCGGGGTGATGGTGATTCCCGTCGGCGCCGAGAGCGGCTCACAGGTGCTCTTACGCATTCATAAAGACGAGGCGGGTGGTGTTCATACCCAGCACCTGATGGACGTGCGCTTTGTTCCGCTCGTAGCCGGTTAACGCTTTTTTAACCGCCCGGTGCTACGGGTAGGTTTATATGATGCGCTATTCCTCACCTCTTTGTTTTGCCGCACTCGCGCTGCTGGTTTCGGCCTGCACGCAGACACCGGCCCCCGTTGCCAACCGCGGCGGCGAGAGTTTTGCCAAGGGATTCGCCTCGCTCGCGCCCGCTTCCGGTTACCGCGCAAAGCCCAGCTATAATGCGCCGATTACGGTTGCCGTGCCGTCGCATGTGGATACTTCTACCAAGAGCGCCGTGCGCATTGACGCCGTGAGTGCAACAGAGCTGCCGCCGCCGGAGCCCGCCAAGCCTGCTGCTGTTCCTGCCGATAAACGCAGCGAAGTGCAGCTGAAGCCGCTGGACAAGGAAACGCTGACGCCACCGGTTGTTGAAGCGAAGGTGGAAAAGCCCAAAACCATTTCAAAGTTTATCTGGCCGGTGCAGGGCAAGGTGATTTCCAAGTTCGGCCCCAAGGGCAAGGGCAAGGCCAATGACGGTATCGATATCGCCGCCGAATCCGGTGAGCCGGTAGCCGCCGCCGCCGCGGGCGAAGTGGTATTCGTGGGCGACCAGCTGAAGGGCTACGGCAACATGGTGCTCATCAAGCACGCTGGCAACAGGCACACCACCTATGCCTATTTGCAGCGCGCCAGCGTTTCACGGTACGACCGCGTGAAGCAGGGCGATATCATCGGCTACGTGGGCTCCAGCGGCAGCGCCAGGCAGTCGCAGCTTTACTTCGCCATGCGCGAGGGAACTAAGCCGGTGAATCCGGAGAAGTATCTCTCCAGCAATTTCGCTTCGCTGAATTAAAATTCCCTGTTGTCATCCTGAACGAAGTGAAGGATCTACTTTGAAAGTAGATTCTTCGCTGCGCTCAGAATGACAATGGAATGGGATCAGGCGGCGGCGATAGACTTTTCCAGCTTGCCCGCCAGATCAATGATGAACTGCCACGCGACCCTGCCGGAGCGGGCGCCGCGCGCGTTCGCCCAGAGCGAGGCTTGCTGCAGCAAATCTGCCTTGGCGATGCTGAGGCCGTAGTACTTCGCGTAGGTTTCCACGATGGTGAAATACGTCTCGCGCGAGCAGGAATGGAAGCCCAGCC
>CAZUKF010000145.1:0-5120 GCA_964620765.1 uncultured Rickettsiales bacterium
TCAGCGCCAGCTTCATGATCTCCTCGGTGATGCCATCGATCTTGATGTCCATCTGCAGCGCGGTGAGGCCCTTCTCGGTGCCTGCCACCTTGAAGTCCATGTCGCCCAGATGATCTTCATCACCCATGATGTCGGAAAGAACGGTGAAACCTTCCTTCTCCTTGATCAGGCCCATGGCGATACCGGCGACGGGGCGGGTAAGCGGGACGCCCGCTTCCATCAGCGCGAGGCTGGTGCCGCAGACGGTGGCCATGGAAGACGAGCCGTTGGACTCGGTGATTTCCGAGATGATGCGCAGCGTGTAGGGGAACTGCTCCTTGGTGGGCAGCACGGCGCGGATTGCGCGCCATGCCAGCTTGCCATGGCCGATTTCGCGGCGGCCGGGAGGGCCCATGCGGCGCACTTCACCCACCGAGTAGGAGGGGAAGTTATAGTGCAGCATGAAGTGTTCTTTGTATTCACCTTCCACGGTGTCCATGATCTGCTCATCCATGCTGGTGCCCAGCGTGGCGGTGCAGAGCGCCTGCGTTTCACCGCGGGTGAAGAGCGAGGAGCCGTGGACGCAGGGAAGAACGCCCACTTCGACCTGAATCGGGCGGACGTTGTCCACCGCGCGGCCGTCGATGCGCTTGCCGGTTTTGACGATGGAGGTGCGGACGATATCGGCTTCCAGCTGCTTGAGCAGGTAGCCGACAACGACGGCGTCATAGCCTTCGCCGAGTTCGGCCTTGAGCGCTTCCTTGGCGGCAGTCTTGGTTTCCTGCACCTTGGTCACGCGTTCCTGCTTGGCGGTGATGGCGTAGCCATCGCGCAGGCCTTTTTCCGCGAGCTTCTGGATTTTGCCGTAGAGATCCTTGTTATCGAGCTTGTTCTCGAAATTCCACGGCTCCTTGGCGCAGTCTTCCGCCATCGAGATGATCATGTCGATAACGGGCTGCATTTCTCGGTGGCCGAACATGACGGCGTCGAGCATGGTTTTCTCCGGCAGCTCCTTGGCTTCGGATTCCACCATCAGCACGCTGGACTTGGTGCCGGCGACGACGAGGTCAAGCTTGCTGTCGGCAAGCGCGGATTTGATGGGGTTGAGCACGTATTCACCGTTGATGTAGCCCACGCGCGCACCGGCAATGGGGCCCATGAAGGGAATGCCGGAGATGGTGAGCGCCGCGGACGCACCGATGAGGGCGACCATGTCCGGGTCATTCTGGATGTCGTGCGACATCAGCGTGCAGACGACGAGGATTTCGTTGAAGAAGCCTTCCGGGAAGAGCGGGCGGATCGGGCGGTCGATCAGGCGGGAGGTGAGCACTTCCTTTTCAGAAGGGCGGCCTTCACGCTTGAAGAACCCGCCGGGGATACGGCCGGCGGCGGCGAATTTTTCCTGGTAGTGCACGGTGAGCGGGAAGAAATCCACGCCCTCGCGCGGTTCCTTGGTGCCGACGACGCAGCACAGAACCGAGGTGTTACCATAAGTGACGAGCACGGCGCCATCAGCCTGGCGGGCGATGCGGCCGGTTTCCATCGTGAGCGTGCGACCGCCCCACTCGATGGACTTGCGAGTAATATTGAACATTGTTTTTATCCTTTGCGAAAAATGTGGCAAAGGGGCCGGGGGTCAGAGGTTAGGAAACGATACGACATTTCCTGGCCCCTGATCCCAGACCCCTTGCATGCTTATTTACGGAGACCCAGCTTCTTGATCAGGCCCTCGTAGCGCGCGTTGTCCGTGGTCTTGAGATATTCCAGCAGGCGACGGCGGCGGCCAACCATCATCAGCAGGCCGCGGCGGGAGGCATGGTCTTTCTTATGGGCGTTGAAATGCTCGGACAGCGAGTTGATGCGGTCGGTCAGCAGTGCAGCCTGCACTTCCGCCGAACCAGTATCCTGCTTGCTGGTGGCATATTGTTTAATGATCTGTTCTTTTGTTTTAACGGCTTTACTCGACATCGCAGCTTCTCCTTATCTTCATGGCGAGTGCCGGGTGCGTAGTGCTTAGGGTCTCTTGATCAGAGGCGCTAAGCACTAGGCACTGGCACTCAGGTTAAACACGCGCACCGGTTTCATCATTCCTCCCCCCAGACTGCAAATGGCGATCAGCTCGCCGTTGCAGCGCGCCCGGACCAGGCCCTCCCCCGTGTGGGGCAGGTTTTGGCCATGGCGCAACTTTGAGGCCGAGGCGGAATCAAGTTCCCGTGCCGGGATGTCGTCCAGCACGGATTCCACCGGATGCAATAATCCCGCCGGAACTCCGGCGGGGCCGTTCTTATGCACTATTTCTTCTAACTTTTCCAGCGAAATCGCCTCCGCTTCCCCGAAGCGCCCCACCCGGATGCGGCGTAGGGCGGAGACATACCCCACCGTGCCCAGCGCGGCGGCCATATCGCGCGCTAAGGAGCGGATATAGGTGCCCTTGCCGCATTCGGTGATGAAACGGGCCGATTCCGCATCGTTTTCAATCAATTCGAGGCGGTTTATCACCACTTCGCGCGCGTTCAGATGCACTTCCTGCCCGGCGCGGGCGAGGGCATAAGCGCGAGTTCCTTCAACTTTTACAGCAGCATAAGAAGGAGGAACCTGCTGGATGCGGCCTGTAAATGCAGGCAAAAGTGTGACAATCTGTGACATTTCCGCCCTTACAGGCCTGGTTCCCACCACTTTTCCCTCGGCATCGTCCGTGTCGCGCCTTTCACCCCATGTTACCGTGAAAGCGTATTCCTTGGAAGCGTCCATCATGAACTGGACGGTTTTGGTGGCCTCCCCCAGCGCCAGCGGCAGGATGCCTGAGGCCAGCGGGTCCAGCGTGCCGGCATGGCCGATCTTAAAATCTATTTTTTTCCTCCCCCTGGAAGGGGGAGGATTAAGGTGAGGGTCTTCTTCCCTCCGCAACTCTCTCTGAATATGCTGGACCAGACCCCCATCCCACCCTTCCCCCTTACAGGGGGAATGAGATGAAAGGATGCGCTTTACCGCTCCCACCGCCTGCGCGGAGCTCAGGCCGAGAGGCTTGTCCAGCACCAGCCAGCCGTGAAAATCAGGGATTCGTTCTGACATAGGTAGGACGGTTTGCTAGCGCCTGACGGTCTTCATCCATTTGTGCGATAACGGTATCAACGTCGGAGCGAAGTAATAAGTCGGCATATCCTTTCCGCAATCTGATATTGTCCTGATTCTTTATGAAACGATCATAAAAAATGGTGTCGACAGGCGGGGTGCATTGACCCGCAGCCGAAAGCGCATCGTCGCAAAGTTCAATAAAATCGAGCGCAATTGTAGTGTTGCCTGCAAAAACTTCGCCCCATGCTGCCCGGCATTCCAAATGATCAAAACTGGCTAACTCGCGTGTTGCAGTATCATGATCAGCAACAGCTAGTGCGTCTGTCAGCGCTTTAAGACGCACACGCATATCTGTCACCGCCTGCGACATACTACTCTTCCTCGGCTTTGCGCTTGTTCTGGGCGCCTTTGAGCAGCTCGTTGATGCGCCCGGCCTCTTCATACGAGCTATCGAGCTTGAAGAATATCTTGGGCATGAATTTCAGCGTCACCTTGCGGGCCAGCAGGCGGCGGATCTGCCCGGCCTGATCTTCCAGCGCTTCCATCACCCGCTCCTTGTTGCTACCCGCCAGCGGCATGACATAGGCAGTGGCGTGTTTGAGGTCCGGCGTGATGCGCACTTCCGAGACGGTGATGGACGCAGAGTCCAGCACCGGGTGGTGGGTTTCACCGCGCAGAAAAATTTCCGACAGGCAATGGCGGATGTTCTCGCCGACTTTAAGCGGGCGCGAGCTTGGCGGACGCTCATTAAAAGAATTATGATTCATATAGTTAGAGCTAATTTTTGTTCTTACCAACAGATATAGCACTTCCAAGCACTATGGATCTGTTATTATTAGTAAAAATGCAAGCTTTTTAATTTCATTAAAATATGTCAATATATGGCTCAATATGGCGAGTTTACAAAGGGCAATAAATGGTCGTTGAACGGTGGGAACCGCGCCAATGGGCGCTGGAATTTGAAGAAAAGCACGGCCTGCACGACATTGCCGGGCATTATAAATATCCCGAGGGCGGATGGAAGCCCATGCAATACCGTATGTGGCACACCTATGACATGGGTGGCGACCGGGATGCGATGCAAGAGCATATCCCGGAGTTCGCCGTGCAGATGGGTGACCCATCCCTCACTCTGCAGGAAATTGAGATGGGGCCGGACGATCTGAAACGGGAGCTGTACCAGTTCCTGGAAGAGAAGCGCTTTGCGCTGCTGAAGGAGATGTACAAAGAGCTGGAAGCATTGAACCCCGAACTCAAGGATTTTAAGTTTGACCGAGATAATACCCAGCATCTTTCAGACGTAGTACATGGCGTCATCACGGGCTTTAACCTGGATGATATCGCCTATTACTTGAGCACAGAGCGCCGCATTGTGAACTTTATACGCCACAACCCTACCATTCATATAGATGCGGAAGCTTACGTGGAAGAATTCGATGCGTTCCACGAGAAGGTACGCGAACACCTGGGAGGCAGGTCTGCCGAAATGGGCTGGGTGCCGTCAGAAGCTACGCTGAAAAAAATCTGGGAACAGGTGAAAGACCGTGAACCGCTGCCGGATACGACCCCGCCCCGGGAGGAATACAAAGATCCGGATACCCATCTCAACGAAATGACAGGTATGAGCATGATCGAAGGCAGTTCGGTCACCCGGATCTATTAAACGGTGCGCGCTTCTTCCACTACTTCGAACGCTTCGATCACGTCGGCCTGGCGGATGTCGTCATAATTCTCAAACGCCATGCCGCATTCAAAGCCCTGCTTCACTTCCTTCACTTCGTCCTTGAAGCGCTTGAGCGTCTTCAGCGTGCCCTGGTGAATGACCACGCCGTCGCGCAGCAGGCGCACGCCCGCGCCGCGCTTGACGAGGCCTTCCGTGACGTAGCAGCCGGCCACCTTGCCGACCTTGCTGATGTTGAAGACTTCGCGTATCTCGGCGTAGCCGATGAAGTTTTCGCGGCGCGTGGGCGAGAGCAGGCCCGAGAGCGCGGCTTTAATATCATCCACCACTTCGTAGATGACCGAGTAATAACGGATCTCCACCTGGTCGCGCTGCGCCATTTCCT
>CAZUKF010000146.1:0-5088 GCA_964620765.1 uncultured Rickettsiales bacterium
GGGACATGAAAAACGTGGCGGAGAAAATCGCCGGCTCGGGCAATAGCAACATCCTGCTCACCGAGCGTGGGGCGAGCTTCGGCTACAACACGCTGGTGGTGGACATGCGCAGTTTCCCCATCATGGCTTCAACCGGCTACCCGGTGATACTGGATGCCACGCACAGTGTGCAGCAACCGGGCGGGCAGGGCACCAGCTCTGGCGGGCAGCGCGAATACGTGCCGCATCTTGCGCGCGCGGCAATTGCCGTGGGCGTGGCGGGTGTGTTCATGGAAACGCATAATGACCCGGACAACGCGCCGTCTGACGGCCCGTGCATGGTGAAGCTGAATGACATGGAAACGTTGCTTGCGCAGCTGAAGGCGCTGGACGCGCTGGTAAAATAAATCCCTCAAAACACAAACGGCACTCCCGGGGGAGTGCCGTCTGCGCGAAGGTTGGCGCGTTACCACGCCAGCTTCATTTTACTTGTCGTCCATGCCCGGCGGCGGGCCGCTGTTGGGCTTGGCCGGCCTCGGCGTCGGGAACCGGTTCATGTCCGGCGGTCCGAGCTGCAGCACGGTGGTGTCGCCCGCTTGCGGCTCCGATCCCGTCTCCGGTGCCGGTTGCGGAGGGGTTGAATCCTCCGGTTTGGGCACCTGCTTCTCGAAGTTCTCCGGCGGCCGGGGCGTCTTAATCTGAACGCCGTAGATGCCCACTTGCTGCCATACCGTGGCAGTGAGAGTCTGAAGCGCCGTCACCGACGCGCAGTCCTCCCCTTCGAACCAGCCGCCGCACACGAAGCTCTCTTCGCTCGGGTTTACGAACGTGAACCCCGCTGCCTCTGCCGTCTTACTCATCACTTTCAGTTCCCACTCCTCGAAGAACTTGGAGGGGCGAACCACCATCACCAGAAGCGGAAAATCGCGCGCCATCGCGCACCTCAGGGAAAGAATACCGGCTTTGTACGTAGCCGGACGACGTCTCAGGAGTGCTAACGGTTGCTTCAGCGCCACCGCTCAATAGCTCCTCTAACCGCACTCCAGAATCAGAAGGGGTTTTCTGCGCGTATAATATATTGTTTTTGCAGAAATGTTAAGCGAATTCACGCGCAGGTAGCAAAGCGCATGGCTCAGATGAGGCACTCTCTAAGTGTTTATTATTAGTTCTTTTTCCCGGCGGGGGGTTGGCAGCGCGAGAGGAACTGGCGCAGGCCCTGCTCCAGCTTGTTGCGGGTGAACAGGCCCTGTTCGTCCTGGATGCCCACCATCTCCGCGCACTGGGAAAGCGCCTCGCGACAGACGCGGCAGAGCGTCTCAATCGGCGCGGGGCCGGCCACGGGGTAGAGCGTGTCGAAATCCTTGGGGTCATGCCGGTAATGGTAGTGGAAGCGGCGCGGGCCGCGCTGCTCGGAGAGCGCCAGCGATACCTGCGTGGCAATGCTTTTAAGCCGGCGGTTCCAGTACAAAAAGTCTACATCGTGGAAATTGTGGCCCTTATCGGCATTGAGCACCTGGAAAACCGCGTCCTCCAAGTCCATCACCGCCTGCTCGAGCTTGCGAGTGTGCTCGGCGTCATCATGTGCCGGGCTTGCATTTTCTGCAGTAAAAGCCGGTTGCTTTTTCTGCACTTTCGTGCGAACTGATGTTGCCATGATAAAACTCCCGTGACTTTTTCAGGGACTATAGCACAAGCGGCCTTTCTTTGCATGAAAAATATATCTCTAACAAATCCGTGCGTTAGCCTGTTTGCGCTATGCACCATTTTTTGTTCCGGCTCCGCAACGGCTGCGAGCATCACCAACCTCGACAGCATTCCGTATGATCTGCGGATAAGGAACAACAACAAGGAAGAATCCATCAGCATCGACCCGAACAAAACGTGGAGAACCGAGGCATACAACCCCGAGGTGCTCAACGGGAAAAGGTGGATGGTGCTCGAAGGCGATTCGGATTACGCCATCTGGAAAGGCGGAACACTCACCAAGCAGCGCCGCGGCGTCAAGATGCGTGGCGGCGGAGGATAACATGACAGCCATTACACATATTCGCGCCCGTGAAATTCTGGACAGCCGCGGCACTCCCACCGTGGAGGCTGATGTTCTGCTGGAAGACGGTTCACACGGCCGCGCCGCTGTGCCGAGCGGCGCATCCACTGGCTCGATGGAAGCGCTGGAGCTGCGCGACGGCGACAAGAAACGTTTCCGCGGCAAGGGCGTGCTGAAGGCGGTGGCCAGCGTAAATGGTGAAATCACCGATGCGCTGCTGGGCATGGATGCCGAGGACCAGGTGAAGATCGACCGCGTGATGATCGAGCTCGACGGCACTGACAACAAGGCGCGCCTCGGCGCGAACGCCACGCTCGCCGTGTCGCTGGCGGTGGCGAAAGCCGCGGCGGAGAGTGCCAACCTGCCGCTGTTCCGCTATGTGGGCGGTGCGATCTCGCATGTGCTGCCGGTGCCGATGATGAACATCATCAACGGCGGCGCGCATGCTGATAACCCCATCGACATCCAGGAATTCATGATCATGCCCGTTTCCGCCCGCACGATGGGAGACGCCGTGCGCATGGGCGCGGAAATTTTCCACGAGCTGAAGCACCGTCTGTCCGAGGACGGCCACAACACGGCGGTGGGCGACGAGGGCGGCTTTGCGCCGAACCTCAAGAGCACGGACGAAGCGCTCACCTACATCATGAAAGCCATCGAGGCGGCGGGCTACCGCCCCGGCGAGGAAGTGGCGCTGGCGCTGGACGCGGCGGCGACGGAATTTTTCCATGATGGTAAATACGTACTGGCCGGCGAGGGCAAGACGCTCGATTGCGGCAAGCTGCTCAAGTATTACGAAACGCTGGTGAACCGTTTCCCCATCGTCTCCATTGAAGACGCGATGAGCGAGAACGACCATCTCGGCTGGAAGGAAATCACCGACATGCTGGGCGGACGCATTCAGCTGGTGGGGGATGATCTCTTCGTCACCAACCCGAAAATCCTGCAGGCGGGCATTGACAAGGGCCTCGCCAACGCGCTGCTGGTGAAAGTGAACCAGATTGGCACGCTGACCGAAACGCTCGCCGCCGTGGAACTGGCACACAAGGCCGGTTATCGCGCGGTGATGTCGCACCGCTCCGGCGAAACGGAGGATACCACCATTGCGCATTTGGCGGTTGGCACGGGTTGCGGGCAGATCAAAACCGGGGCGCCCAGCCGCTCGGACCGCACAGCCAAATACAACGAGCTGCTGAGGATCGAGGAAGAACTCGGCCGAGTGGCGGCCTATGCCGGGGCAGGGGCACTGGCCCGCAAAACCCCGCAGGCGAAACCGCGCGGTGCGGCAGCAGCCTGATAAGGCACTGAAAAATAGTATATATTTTTTAGCCTTGTCATTGATCTTTCAAGGGAATGATACGGATCGGTAACCCTTTTCTGCCATAATGAGAGCAGGTAAGGGGCTATGAAAAAAAGCGATATTGATTCCATCGGCGGCAAACTCGGCAGTGAGCTAGGCGGGTTGCGCGAGGCGCTGACCAACGCAGCGCAGCCGGGGAAAACAGACGTAATGAGCGGCCTTAACGCGCTGGGGCCAGACGTGCTGAAGCATCTGGATACCATCCGCCCGCAGAACTATTACCTCACTGCCAGCATTGACAAGAAGGGCTCGACCGTTACCGGCATGGTGAGTGGGAAGGACGTGAGCGAGGCTGTGGCAAATATCCGCAACGAAGCGAACGGCGCAACCGGCTCCATGACCGTGCGCATGGACCGCCTGCTCGATAACCTCAATACGCTGCAAAACTATTTTGGCGGCAAAAAATTTCACGAGGCGAAGGGCGACCTGGAAAGCGTGCGTCCCGACCTTGATTTCATGCACGGCGTGTTCGAGGCCGAGCGCGAAAAAACCGTGCAGGCCAGAACTCGCTACACGCAGTATGCGGCAGCGGCATCGACAGCTGTTGATGTTTCCGGCGCCGGGCTTGGCGTGATGGGTTCCGTGCCGGCGCACGAGGGCATGAAGCAGCCTTCCAAGACGCAATCTCCAAATAAATTCTTGTCTTAAAACGCCGTTTTCCTTACACTTGGCCGGATAAGCTAGGGGAATAATGTCATTAACGGCGAAAAGACTCGTATTGCGCAAGGCGGGAGTACCGCTGGCACTGGCTTTCGCCTTCTTTTACCTCGGTTTCCATGCGCTTTCGGGCGAGCGCGGCTTGGTCGCATGGTTCACTGAAAGCCGCCGGTTGGAAGCTTTAAAAGAAGAGCTCACCCTCACCACCCGCAAGCGCGAGGAATTTGAGCGCAAAGTGCGGCTGCTTTCCAATAATTCGCTGGACCTGGACATGCTCGATGAGCAGGCCCGCTCCGTGCTGGGCTTCACCGCCGCCGATGAAATGGTGATCATGCTGCCCAAATAGCGGCTAACGCCTGATACTCTTTTTCTCTTTACCCTCTTCCGGCGGTGCTCTGCCTCCTGCAGCTCCATTTCAATTTGCTTGATGCGGTTCATCACCAGGCGGTTGACGCGGCCGTTCTTGCCCCAGCCGGGGGGCAGGTTGCCCTGCTCTTCAATGCGGGCAGTTGTCTTAGGGGCTTTATCGTCGGTCGCAAACAGTGCTTCGATCTCCTGCACGTGCGCATTGGCTGTGCGGGTCCAGCTGGGAGACTTAAAAGGATAATCGAGCGGTTTCATGCAGGGCTTAGTATAATTTACAGAAATTAACACTTCTTTGCTGCAAAGCAACATGAAACCGCGCTTGCAAAAACCACCGGTTCAGCCTTAATTGCGGGTTCGCGAACAGGGAAATTTAAGGAAATTGCGTGACAATTGAGGAAATAACAATGGCCAGGCCCGCCGTGAAGAAATCTGCCAATACCAACGAAGCGCCGCTCTCCAAAGAGCAGCTCCTGCAGCTATACAAGGACATGCTGCTGATCCGCCGTTTCGAGGAGAAGGCCGGGCAGCTTTACGGCATGGGCCTCATCGGTGGTTTCTGCCACCTTTACATCGGCCAGGAAGCAGTGGTGGTGGGCATCCAGAGTTGCATCACGCCGAAAGACTCCGTCATCAGCGCCTACCGCGACCACGGCCACATGCTGGCCTGCGGCATGGACCC
>CAZUKF010000147.1:0-4982 GCA_964620765.1 uncultured Rickettsiales bacterium
TCCGTGACCGCATCGCGCGGCTGAAGAAGGAACTGACCGCCGTTACCCGCACGCGCGAGCTGCACCGCAAGAAGCGCCGTAGCGTGCCATACCCCATCATCGCGCTGGTGGGCTACACCAACGCCGGAAAATCCACGCTGTTCAACCGCCTGACCGGCGCCGAGGTGGTAGCCATGGACAAGCTCTTCGCCACGTTGGACCCCACCATGCGCTCCATCCGCCTGCCTTCGGGCACCAGCGCCATACTTTCAGACACGGTGGGTTTCATCTCCAACCTGCCCACCGAGCTGATTGCCGCCTTCCGCGCCACGCTTGAAGAGGTGCTGGAAGCAGATTTCCTGCTGCACGTACGCGACGTCGCCCACCCGGACACCGATGCCCAGAAGGCAGACGTGGAAGCCGTGCTGAAAAAGCTCTTCGGCACCGACGGCCTGCCCGAAAACATGATCGAGGTCCGCAACAAGGTAGACCTTGTGCCCGGCACCACCGGCATCTCCGCATTAACAGGCGAGGGCGTGCCCGAGTTGCTGGCCATGCTGGATAAAAAATTCATCCGCGCCTTCTTCACCGAGGCCGAATTCCTGCTGCCCGCAGGCGATGGCAAACCGGTGGCATGGCTGCACAGCCACGGCAATATCTTGAGCGAGGAGGTGGAAGGAGATAAGCTCCGCCTGCGCGTGATGCTTTCTCCCGACAACATCGCCCGCTTCGAGAAACTCTTTGCCGCCAGTGCCGAGCCGTGAAACACCTCCTGCTTCTGCTTCTGCTGCTCGCCCCGCCTGCCTTCGCGCAGGAAACCCTGCCTTCCATCGTCATCGCGGCGGATGACTCCATCGGCCTGCCGCTTTCACGCGTCATGCGCGATTATGCCCGCATCCGCCACATCGCCGTCAACCTTACGCCCACGGATGCGGAAACGTTCCGCGCGCAGGTGGCCGAAGGCTCCTCCGGCGACGTGCTGATCACCGCGCGCACGGCATGGCTGGCCGAACTCAAGCAGCAGGGGCTGGTAGATATTTATTCCGAAACAACCGTGACGGATGACCGCCTTGCGCTGGTCGGCCCGGACAGCTTCATCCAGGCCGTGAATTTTGACCAGGGCTTCCCCACCGCGGCCATCATCGCGGCAAGCGGGGAGGAGCCGGTTTTCGTGCTCGGCCACCCGGAAACACGGCCGGAGGCGCAGCAATCACGCGAAGTGCTGAAGAAACTCGGCGCGGATGCAGACCTTGAACCTCACATCGTTTACCTCAAGGAGCGCGGGCAGATTCACGGCATGATTTTGAACCAGCGCGCCTTCGGCATCGTGCCGGCGCTGGAAGCGGTGGAGGCAGGCATGCATATCATCGCGCTGCTGCCCGGGCGGCTTTACGAGCCCATCTCCTACAAGGCGGTGGTGCTGGCGGGCGACAACATGGATGAAGCACGCCGCTTCATCGAATTCCTGAAATCCGACGAAGCACGCGCGGCTTTTAATTAGGATTCATCTTTTTTCTGTCGTGCTGAACTTGTTTCAGCATCCACGCTTCATCCTCGTAATTTACGCCTATGGCACGGTGGATCCCGAAACAAGTTCGGGATGACAATTAAAGCGGCCAGCGCGCGCGCGGCTCGAAATCCAGCTCCGAGGGCCCGAATTCCTTTAAGCGTTCAATCCCCGCCCAGGCAATCATCGCCGCGTTGTCGGTACATAGGGCAGGCGGTGGTACCACCAATTTCATACCCGCATTCTCCGCTTCAGCGGCAAGCCGTGTTTTTAAAAACTGGTTGGCCGCCACGCCGCCTGCCATCACGAAATTGCCGTTGCCCTTGAACAGGCGCATCGCGTTTTTCAAACGGTCGGCCACGCTTTCTGCCGCCACGTGCTGAAACGAGGCGCATATATCCGCCTTGTCCTGTTCGCTGAGCGTTTTTCCCTCCACTGCCATGCGCACCGCCGTTTTCAGGCCGGAGAAAGAAAGGTCGCACCCCTCGCGCCCCTGCATCGGCACCTTGAAGGAATGCGCCTTCGGGTTGCCGCTTTTGGCAAACTTCTCCACCGCCGGGCCGCCCGGCATGCCCATGCGCAAAAGCTTGGCCACCTTGTCATAGGCTTCGCCCAGCGCATCATCCACCGTACCGCCGAGCTTTTTATATTTACCCACGCCTTCCACGCCGATGAACTGGCAATGCCCGCCGGAAGCAAGCAACAGCAGGTAGGGGAATTCCACGTTATCCGTGAGCCTGGCCGTCAGCGCATGCGCCTCCAGATGGTTCACCGCCACCACCTTTTTGCCCGAAGCCGCCGCCATGGCCTTGGCCGTCATCACGCCCACGATCACGCCACCGATCAGCCCCGGCCCGGCGGTTACCGCGATGGCATCAATCTCTTTGAGCGTCACGCTTGCATCCTTCAGCGCCTGTTCGATCACCGGCTCCAAATGCCGTATATGCGCCCGCGCCGCGATCTCCGGCACCACGCCGCCGTAAATCGCGTGCTCCTTGAACTGCGAGAAGATAACGCTGGAATGCACGCGCCTATCCACCCCCACCACGGCGGCAGCGGTTTCATCGCAGCTTGTTTCAATTCCCAATACGAGCATAAGGCGCTATCTATACCGCATGAAACTGCGTATCGGAACAAGGAAAAGCCCGCTGGCGCTAGCGCAAGCGAAGCTTTTCGCGGCCCTTTTGCCGGTGGAATCTGAGCTGGTACCCATGACCACCAGCGGCGACGAGGCCAAGGACCAGTCCTTGATCGAGCTGGGCGGGAAGGGGCTTTTCACCAAGGAGCTGGAGGAAGCGCTGCTGGAAGTGCGCATCGACATTGCCGTCCATTCCGCCAAGGACATGCAGACCACGCTGCCCAAGGGCCTCATCCTCGCCTGCGTACCGGAGCGTGAAGACCCGCGCGACGTGCTGATCGGCGCTCTGCCGCAGGGCGCGGTGCTGGGCACGTCCTCGCTGCGCCGCGCCGCGCAGATGCTGCATTCAAGGCCGGACCTGAAAGTTGTCCCCCTGCGCGGCAACGTGCAGACGCGTATTCAGAAAATCGAAAGGGGAGAGGCACACGCCACGCTGCTGGCGCTGGCCGGCCTGAAGCGCCTTGGCATGGATATCGGCACCCCGCTGCCGCTGGATGAAATCGTTCCCGCCGCCGGGCAGGGCGCGCTGGGCATTGAATGCCGGGAGAATGACGCGAAAACGCGGACGCTTTTGGAACCCCTAAACCACGCCCCCACTTTTGCCGCCGTTACGGCAGAGCGGGCCCTGTTGCATGCGCTGGACGGCTCCTGCCGCACCCCCATCGCGGCGCTGGGCGAGGGCGGGCATGAACTGCGCCTGCGCGCCATGCTGCTGGCGCCGGACGGCAGCCAGTGCTGGCGGGTGGATATGCAGGGTACGGCGGCAGACGCCGAAGCGCTGGGCCGCGAAGCGGGTGCTCGTCTCTTGGAAATGCGCCGTTAGTAATCCAGCATTGAACCAAACCAGTTGCCCACGGCCTCGAAGCCGTTATCGGCTTTCTTCGTCCCGGCAGAAATCGGGGCGGGCTGCGGCGCATTGGCCGTGGTGGCAGGCGCAGACAGTGGCGCAGGCGCCACGGCCACGGGCTCAGACGTGCCAGCCGCCGGGCTGGCCGAAACAATCGGCAGCAGGGCAGGCGGCGTGGCAGGGATGGCCGCCACCGGCGGCGCGGGTTCTACTGGGGTGGGCTCGGGCGTACCGATTACCATCTCGGGCAGGGTGGAGCCCGAGCTGATCACCACCGGCTCCGGCTCGGCCGGTTCCGGTATAGGCGGGGCGGCATGCGGCAGGGCGACGGCTTGCACCCCGATAGATGTAGGCGGCATGACAGGGGCAGGAATGGCAACCGTTTTTTCTTCGGTGGCGGCCTTGCCTTTCTTCGCCTGTTTCTTATCTTTCTTATCCTTCTTTTCCGGCTTGGAATCTTCAGACAGCACCGGCATCACCGGCGCGGCGGGCGCGCTGCGCTGGCCCGGCTGGTTCAGCGCCTGCAGGTTTTCCCATGCACGCGGGTAGAAGCGCTTGCTCTGCGTCAGCGCCATGTTCAGATAGGTGCGGGCGAGCTGGTCATCCTGCGCTAAATGTGCATAAAAACCCATATTATTGCTGAGCGCAGCACCATCCAGATATTGCCGGGCCAATGCCTCGGCATTATCCAGCTTACCGGCGGCGGCATACACCATCGCTGCATTGAGGTCGATCTGCCGCTTGAAGGCCGGGCGCGCGGAAGCCAGCGCCGAAGCCTGCGTAAACTGCGCGATAGCCGGGTCGAACTCGCGGTTCATGCCCAGCGCCAACCCAAGATTGTTCATCACGGAAGGATTGGCCGGACTCACCTTCAGCGCTTCATCAAAATACGGCTTGGCGGCATCCATGTTCTGGCGGCTCGCCACAATCACGCCGACGGCGTTATACGTGCGCCAGCTACCCTTGCCCGCGGTGATCAGCTGGTTGAACAGCAGTTGCGCGGCATCGAACTCGCCCTTCTGCATAAGCGCGAGCCCCTTGCCCTCGACGGCGGGAGCAAAGGCCGGGTCCAGCTTCAGCACGGCATCATACATGGCCAGCGCCTTTTCGGTTTCACCCAGCTTACGAACCGTATCGGCCAGCGTGGTGCGGTATTCCTTGTTGTCGGGGTTCTTATCCACCAGCTGCTGGTAATAGGCAGCGGCAGTTCTATAATCACCCGCATTATCTGCGTCTTTCGCGTTTTTAAGCAGCGTATCGCTTACCCCTTCCACTTTGGGGCCGGGCTGCTCGTTGAGCCACTTATTAGCATCGAGTATCCCCAAATCCTTGGAGGAGCAGCCGGCCGCCAGCAGGCCCGCCGAAAGCATAACGAGTGCGCGTATTTTCATATGAATATCCCTGGATCCCTGAATTTGGTGAAAAACTTATCTTATGTTGATCTTGCCGTAAACCCCCTATATCCTGCCCGCCGATGAAACGCGCGCCTTTGGAAAAAGTGCCCTACCGCT
>CAZUKF010000148.1:0-4949 GCA_964620765.1 uncultured Rickettsiales bacterium
TGATCATCGGCTCGGATTCCGGGTGATTGATGTTGTTCGGGATGATGGCGCGGCCGCGGGCAACTTCCTCGCAGACGAACTCGGGCGTGACAAGCTTGGGCAGCGTGGCACCGAAGCTTTCGCCGCGCTGGTAGGGTTTTTCGCGGATGGCGCTCATGGATTTGCGCCCCTCGTTCTCGCGCACGGCGATGTATTCCATTTCCTTCGTGATGATGCCCGCTTTTGCGTAGGCCATCTGCGTGACGGCGCGCTTGTTTTTGGAACGCAGCGGGCGCGGGTTCACGTGCGGGAATTCCGGCACGCCCTGCGATTTGCTGAGTTTCATGCCATTGTCTTCCGGCTTCACGGCGCGGCCGTCATACGCTTCCACGTCGCCGCGGCCGGTGATCCACTGCTCACGCAAATGCGGCAGGCCGGTGTAAATATCGATGCTTGCGTCCGGATCCGTATACGGGCCGGAGGGGTCATACACCGTGAAGGGGCGCTCGGAGGATGTAGCAGCGAGTTTTATCTCGCGCATTGCCACGCCGTCGATCTGCACTTTGCGGGAACCGGGGAGCGGACCGGTGGTTACATGAAAGCGTTCGGCCATGCGGACATCCTTGAAAAAAATGTCCTACCTGTATGGTAGAAAACAGGCCGCGTTGCAATGGTAATTGGCTTTATTTCCGTCATTCCCCGAGTTGCAAAGCAACTATAGGGGAATCCATGTTGAAGCATGGATCGCCCTATAATCCCTTCGGGATTCGGGCGATGACGATGAATTACTGCTGGTCCTTGTAATACTTCATCAGCTTGAGATGGTAGACCATAATTGGTTCCAGCGCCGGGAACATGTTGTAAACGATGGTGGATACACCCTTGGCATTCGGGTGAATTTTGTCGCTCAGCGTCAACTCCGGGTTGCCCGCCACGCCCTGCAGTAACGGCATGTAATACCGCACTTTATAAGCCTGGATCATCTTGGAATACATGTAGTCGTAGAGCCGCTTCTGCGAGGCACGCACGTTGGCCGGCGCATCGGCCTTCACCAGCAGCACCGAAATCCTGGCTTTCTGCAGGTAATACAATATTTCATGCAGGTTCTTGTTGATCTCGCCCATGGCCTGGCCCTGCAGCATGTCGTTATAGCCCAGCTCCAGGATCACGATGTGCGGCTTGGCGGCCAGCACCTCGTCCAGCCGGTAATGGCCGTCATACATGGTCTGCGAGATGCGGCACATGTTGACGACGGTGGCGTTGTAACGGTAGTAACGAGCGAATTTCTCCAGCTGGTGAGCGAAATCATCGTCCTGTTTCAGCTGGAAACCGTAGAGCAGGTTGTCGCCCAGCACCACGATCTTGAGTGGGGCGGACATCGGCCCGCCGGAGGATTGCGCCAGCGCCGCGGCGGGAGCCGTCAGGAGCAGTAAAAATGCGCAAAGCCAACTTTTGAGTTTCATAACGCTATTGTATGGCGTTATATTTTAACGTTTTATGAAGGCACAAGCCAAGTTAAATCTACGCAATATCAAGGCCTTTCATGCCCGCCTGCATGGCTGGTATGCTATTTCAGGCCGCCAGGAGCTGCCGTGGCGCAATACCGCGGACCCGTACCGCATCTGGCTTAGTGAGGTAATGTTGCAGCAGACGCAGGTGGAAACCGTGCGGCAGCGGTTTTATGAGCCGTTTCTCAAACGCTTTCCAGACTTATCCACACTCGCCGCCGCGCCGCGCGAAGACGTGCTGAAGGCATGGCAGGGCTTGGGCTATTACAGCCGGGCTGTCAATCTGCACAAGGCTGCGCAGGCATGCGGGCCGCGCCTGCCGGAAACGGTGGAAGGCCTACTCGCCCTGCCGGGCGTGGGCAGGAATACGGCGCATGCGGTGGCGGCGTTCGCGTACCGCCTGCCCGTGCCGGTGATGGAAGCGAATGTGAAGCGCGTGCTGGCCCGTATCTTCGCGGTGGGAGAATCCTCCTGGGAGCAGGCAGAGCAGTTGCTCGATGCAAAAAACCCGTTTGATTACAACCAGGCGATGATGGATCTGGGCGCGCTGGTGTGCACACGGCGCAAGCCCAAATGCGGGGAGTGCCCGGCCTCCAGGATTTGTGAAGGTAAGGAAGCACCGGAACTTTACCCGGCCGCGCGGGCGAAAAAAAAGGTGCCGGTGCGGAAGCGGCGCATCATCGTGCTGCGCGACGCGGCGGGCCGTGTGTATGCCACTCCGCGCACCACCCGTTTCTTAGGTGGCATGTATCATTTTCCGGAGCTCGCTTTGGGCGCGAAAAGCTTAACATTCGGCGGCACGGTCCTTGCACTGGATGGCGCCATGATGCTTGGCAGGATTACGCATGAATACAGTCACTTCCGCCTGGAGGCCGAGGCGGCGGAGCTGAAGCTCGACAAAAAATACAACGGGCCGGACTGGCACCTGCCCGAAGAACTCGCGCGCCTGCCGCATTCACGCACGGAAGAAAAAATCCTCAAACTCATCCGGCCATGATACGCCACCTCAAAGCACCGCTGCAGTATACCGCCCTTTTCCTGGCGGGACTGCTGTTGCTGCATTTCTGGCAGAGCAATTTCTATACCGGGCCGAACCCGGCGCCGGTGCTGTTCGGCAAATCGCTGGTGACATCTTTCGCGGTGGTACTGATGGGGGTTGCACCGCTCGCGCTCGCGCTGCATTACCTCGCGCGCGCAGGCGTGGAGCGCAAGTCGCTCGTGCTTTACGCAGTAAGCGCAGTTGTAAGCTTGTATTACATCCACATCAGCAGCAACACCGCCTACACTAACGACTGGAGCGATCACAACGCCTACGCGGATTTCATCAGCCGCAACTGGCTCTCGCCCTACCAATACCGGGGCCGCGAAAATTGGTTCCCGCCGTTTTTTTATTACGTCCCGGCCTTTTCCAACTGGCTGACCCGCGAGATGGGCACGATCCAGACGCTGACCGGCTTCCGCTACGTGTGCTGGATGTTCTTCCTCGTATTCACCGCCTACGGCCTGCTGACGCTACGGCTGGCGCGCCTGCGCGGCATGATGTATTACTCCGCCACCACGCTGTTCCTATTCTGGCCGGGAAATATTCACCTCGCCTCCAAGATTAACAACGAGACGGCCTATTACGCCTTCTATGCCGCCGGTTTTTATTACGCCGCGCGCTGGTACCAGCTGGGCGTTTACCGCCCGCTGTTACTGGGGATCTTGCTCGCGGGTATTGCTTTCCTGGTGCGCAGCAACGCAATGATGCTGTTTGTCATTATTGGCTGGCTGATGCTGGTGGCACTCCGGCGCGGGTGGTTCCGCCCGCGGGAGGTGTGGGGCGCAACCGGTGCCGGGATTTGCAGTGCTGCAGCCGCGCTTTACATTACCTATGACTCGCTGCGCCGGCATAACTATACCTTCCGGCAAATGGATGAAGGCGGAGGCGCCGCCGTTTTCCCGGCCAGCCATTACCTGTTTTTCGATTCCTACCACTACGTCACCTCGCCCTTCACTGATTTTTTCACCCGGCCCGCGCAGCAATCGTTCTGGGAATACCTGCTCAAGACCTCCATGTACGGCGGCTATGAGTGGCCGTGGCCGCACATGGCCATGGTGCTCAACGCTACCGCGCTGTTGATCGTGCTGTACGCGCTACTGCCGTGGCTCATTGCCAAGCGGGCGGAATGGCGCGGAATGATGCCGTTCGCGGCGGGGTTGGTCATCCCCATCGCCGTGCTGATCTTTTATGCCACGCAGCGCAACTTTAACTCCTCGCGCGAAGCGCGTTATATCTACCCCGCGCTGATCTGTTTCGCGGTGTTTTTCGGCCGCGCTAACAGCCTTTACAAGGCGCGTAACATGAAGGCGCTGGCGCTGCTCGGGCCCCTCCTCGCTTTTAGCTTCGCGCTGCTCTCAGTGGTATATTTCTGGGGAGCGCGGCGATGACGCTTGCTCACCACCGCTCTACTTTCCTGCTGCTCGCGTTTATACCGCTCGGCCTCATGCTCGTGCATCTCAGCACAAAGCTCTACGCCGGGCCACAACCCATGCCGGTGCTTTACGGCAAGTATTTCATTCCCTCCGTGGGCGCGCTCGCGCTGGCGCTGGCACCGCTTGGCATTCTCCTGCTGTGGTTGCGGCGGCAGCAGGTAGGCATTTTTACGCTCATGCTGTTTGCCGCGAGCATGCTGGTGAGCCTGCATTACTTCCACATCAGCAACAACCAAACGTATACCAACGACTACACCGTGCATTACGCCTACGCCGATTTTATCAGCAAGAACTGGCTCAGCCCTTACAGTTACAAGGGCGGTGAACGCTGGCACCAGCCGTTTGCTTATTACATTCCGGCACTGGGCATCTGGGTGGCACGGGCACTTGGGACCATCGACCCTTATACCGCCGTGCGCTACGTGCTGTGGATTTGCTACATGGTGTTCCAGGCTTTCAGCCTGCTTACCCTGCGCCACGCCGGGCTGAAAGGCACCAGCCATTTCATCGGCGCGGCCCTGCTATTGTTCTGGCCCGGGAGCATTCACTTCGCCTCCAAGGTTACCAACGAGCCTGTTTATTACGCGGTTTACGCCGCCAGCTTTTTCTACGCCCTCGAGTGGTACCGCAAGGGCTCAGCGGCCGGCTTTACCGCCGCAGCCTGGCTAGGTGCCGCGGCGATGCTGACACGCACCAACGGCGTGGTGCTCTTCCCCCTTTACGGGCTGCTGCTACTGGCGAAACGGGTGCGTGGCTGGATCAGCTGGAAAACTTTCTTCACCTACGGCCTGCTGCTGGGGCTGGTTTTCCTGGCCAGCCTACTGATGTTTTTTTATAACCTCGAACGCAACGCCATCGTGCTGACGCAGTTTGACCTCGGCGAACACTTGCAAAAGCAACCGCCTTTCCCAAGCAGCCACTATTTATTTTGGGATTATAGCCACCATGTCACGGTGCCTTACACCGATTATTTTTCCCGCCCGGGCA
>CAZUKF010000149.1:0-4933 GCA_964620765.1 uncultured Rickettsiales bacterium
GCGGCCAGACGTTAGGATCCCAGAAAGTGGTCACGTCGGCAGGCAGATCGGTGCAGTTATCATCCGGGGTGGCATAAATGCCGGTGAAGTAAATAAGGTGGCCCTTGCGCACGGCGCGGTAGCAGGGTTGGCGGTATACGAACTCTCTCCCATCCGGCTGCTTCTGCTCATAGCCGGTGCTGTAGCGTGCCGCCGGGTTGTTCACGCGGTCGGCCCGCTCGACAGAGTTGGGGTCCTGGCGGTCAAACAGCGCGCTGGGAGACAGGGTGGAAATAATATATTCCTTGCCTTCCTCCATGTCCTCCGGCTTCGTCACGCGGGCAAATACATCGCCTTTCGGGTTGGCCTTGTAGGCGTCCGGTGCCGCGAACAGCAGGCGGCGGTTCATGGAATCAAACGGTGCCACCGGCGCGACATGCCGGGCGATGATTTCCTGCAGGTTAGTACGATTGCTCATGAGCATCCGGCGGTTTTCAGGCGGCTCGCCCTTTTTATAGTCATAATACGTCCCGGCTTTGCCTGCGGCTTCCTGCGCATCGGTGCGCACTTCCACCTTGTCGATCTCGAAGCATTCCTCGCCGACCCATTTGCCGTGCAGGATAAGGTGGCAGGAAAGATCCGGCCGCCCGTACACTTTCCAGCGTTGCGAGCGGATGTGGCACATGGTGGGTGTATTGAGGCCGTTGCATTGCTCGACCTGCAGTCCGTCGGTCCGCCAGAACTCGTTGCGGAAGCGGACCGGGCAGTCTTTTTCATCCAGCACGATGGCACCATCCGGCATCTGGGTGTATTTGATGCCCAGCTGGTCCAGCCGCTGCGGCAGCTTGGCCATGAAATCCTCTGCCGCTTTACGTTTCTCGGCGGTCCACCGCGCGCCCATCACTACTAAGGGATGAACAGAGAATTTTACCTTATGGCCCTCCGGGGTCATCTGATCTTCTGCCTGGATGAGGCCTTTTTCATAATACTGCGGCAGGTGGTAATCGATGTCGCGGCGCAAATTGCCCAGCGGCACCTTGAGGTCATTATACATGTTCAGCTTGCGCACGGTTTGTTTCCCGTCCGGGCCGATCTCGGTTTCCGTGTAAAGATCAAGGCTCGCTTCAAGCTGGCGGTCCGAGGTGATGAACATCAGCTGCTCGTTCCCTTCGTCCATGCCGAGAATGCTCGCAATCTGGATATTATCGTGCATGATCTGGTCGGCGCTGCGGCCATTGCCGGTGAGCGCGTGATCGCGCATTTCTGAAATCTGTCGGCTGTGGCGGCGGAAGGCGAAATCAATCAGGTGCGCCTGTGCTGTTTTCGTGACCTTGATTTTTTTGCCCGGGTTTTCCGGGTCATCCAGCTCCAGCTCCAGCTCGGATCCCGGGCCATAGAGCCCGATGCGCGCCTTGATCGCGCGCAGTGTGGCCAGATCTTCAAACATCTTGTCGCGGGACTGCGCCCCGGGATGCTTGTAGACAAAATCATCATATTCTTTCCACGCTTTATTATGCGCTTCATACAGCTCGGTGTAGCCGCTCCAGCTGTGCCCGTCCTGGCTCATCAGCTCGACAAGCTTCGGCAGCTCCAGCGAGCGTGCCTGCCCGATGGAAAACTCGAAATCTATCTTTTCGCGGTCGTTGCGGACGAGGTGGCCGCTGTGGGAAATGCGCTCCGCCAGTGCTTCCTTGAAGCCGTCGGGGTTATTCTTGAGAATTTCCATCAGCTCGTGCTGATCCTTGTCGGAGAGCCGCAGGAAGACGCTCTGAAGCATGTTGGGCGAGCCGCGGTGGTGATCCAGCTCCTTCAGTGCTCCTTTATATATTCTCGCGTCCTCGGATGAGCAGTTCTCCAGTGCCGTCTTCAGTGCCGCACGGATGGCATTCGGGTCCCCGTTTTCGCCGAGGTCAAGCTTGCGCATGGCCCATGAGAGGTTGGCGTACTCCTTGGTCCGCGGCGCAAAATGGCCGCCGCCCGGGCAAACGCCATGATGGGTGAGACGCGGGCGGTGCACGGCATCGGTTGAACGGTCGGCCTCTTCTATCGCCTTGAACATTTTCGTGGTAGCGGCTTCCGTAGGGCCGCCATCCTTGAACTCGCTGATGATGTAACCGGCGCCATAGTCCGCGGCTTCAAAGAACATCAGTACTTGGCCTATTATCGGGATGGCCCTGGAAGAAGCGCGCATGCCGACAAGTTTCGCCGTGCCATAGCCGCCTACCGTGGCAAGGCTGCCGCCATGTACCACGTTGTAGCCGCGGTGGTAAATGTTCATGTCCTTGGTGGGGTCCAGCCCTTCCAGCACCTGCCTGCCGCCGACAAGGGCGATAGCAGGTGAGGCCATCTGGCCGATGAAGCGCGCGCCGTTGACCGTGCGCGCGACGCGCGAGCCTTTGCTTACGTATGCTTCCGGCGGGGCGCCGGTGGGAACTTTGGGTTTCAGGCGCCCTGCCGCTACTTCTCCGGCCACGCCGATGCTGCCGGTGGCGTTCAGGTAAACCACCTCGGCTTTTTGATAAGGTGAAAGTTTGCTCCAGTCTTTGAATGCAATGGCTCCAAGGGCAAGCCCCAGGAACGGGATCACGCCCGGCCCCTGGCTGCGCACGGGAGCCCTGGGGCGCGCGGCGGCCGCCGGCTCCACCGGGATGGGTTTGGCCCCGGGCCCTGCTTCGGGCCCCAGTGGTTTGGTTTCTCCCGCCTTTGCCGTGGGCTCAAGCTTGGGCAAGGCGGCATCGTCTGTCACGGTGGGTTTGGATTTGCCTGTTGTTTCATCAGCCGGCGTTGCGCCCTTCGGCTTGGGAGGCGTTGCTTCATCGACCGGTGTGGCGCCTTTCGGTTTAGGAGGCGTGACTTCGTCAACGGGCGTGGTGTTCTTCGGCTTAGGTGGCGTAGCTTCATCAACAGGCGTGGCGCTTTTCGGCGCGGGTTCTACGACCGGCGTCTCCGGCGCAGAGCCGTAGGGTTTTTTGCCGTTCGCAATATCTTCGTTGTTCTGCGTGCGGGCTTCTTCTTTTGCGGCGGTCTCTACGGCTTCATTGGCAAGGCGCAGGCGGCGGTCCGCGTTGTTCCAGAAATCCACCGCGCGTTCTCCGCGTGCTTTTGCCGCTTCAGCAGCGGCTTTTCCTTTTTGCGCCGCTTCTTTGGCTTTCTGCGCCGCTTCCTTGGCTTTGTTTGTTTCCTCGAGAGCCTGCTTTTCCAGCTTCTTTGCTTCTTCAGCTTTCCCAGCTTTTTCGGCCTGCTGCTTTTGCTTCAGCAGCTCTTCCGCCTTCGCGTTGTGCCTTGCAGCTTCACGGGCGAACTTTTCCGCCGCCCGCGTTTCATTCACCGCCGTGCTTAAATTTGAACGTCCTGTGGTTTTGCCCTGGATGAACCGCGCGGTTTTAATAATTTGACGAAGACCCAGGCCCAGCAAACCGCCGCCGATCGCCACGTCGCTGACCGTGGTTCCTTCCGGCTCGGGTTGTTCCTGAATGGGACCGGGGATTTGGGGAGACGCTTCCGGCTTGGTGCCAGGCGTGGTGAATTTGATGCCGTCGGGTTCAATGCCGGGCTGAGGGCCGGGGCCGGCTCTTACGGGTGAGCCCTTAGGCGTAGGCGGTGCGCCGATGAGCCTGCGGAGGATACCATCTAAGATGCCGGAGTCACCCAGCAGCCAACCGCCGAGGAAACCGGCAACGCCGCCAACCACCGTGCCGATGCCGGGGCCGCCGAGCGAGCCGACCAGCGCGCCGATACCGGCACCGCCAAATTTCGCCCATGTACGTTTTTTTGCGTTGTAAGCGTTAAGCTCAGCAACTTCTTGTTCAGTAGGCTTTACAGGCTCGACCATGAATTCATTTTAACTTTAAAAGGATGCCGCTGCCCGTGAACCTTTTGTTTATTGCTGTATTTACTTTTTATGACATGCAAATAATCCTTTGAAAAAAAGGCAGAATTAACTCTTCCTTTATCCATATCTAACCGCTGCTTAATTCCCTCAGGCCTAAAATGAGGCATGACTCGGAAACCCTTTGCCGTGCTCGCTTTTCTATGCCTGCTTGCAGGCACGCCCGCGCGCGCCGAGTTGAACGATGCTGATCGCACACACTTTAACGACGAAATTTCACGGCTGGAGCAGCAGGCCGACCGCGCGCCCTTTTTCAAACGCGTGATGGAACCACGCTCGTCGGATGAACTCATTTACGCGATGGATTACCTGCAGGCGCGCATACTCGGCCGCGCGCAGAGCAAAGATTTCCGCTACGTCAGCCCGCTGGGCATTGCGACGGAGCCTACTTACCACGTGGCTTATTCCACGCTGCTGTGGAGTATCGGCATCAAGGATTCGTCGATGGCCATGGCGGCGGCGGCCATGCTGATCGCCGAGACAGACAGGGCGCGCTGCGCCGATAAAACCGCGGGGCAGGATTTTTTGCGCCATCTTGCGCAGTCGGTGTGGTTGCCGCTGGAGCAGCTGCAGGGGCTGGCGCCGGAAGCGCGCGAGCCGATTATCTCCGTGGCGCTGATGAGCGAACGCGCGATCTCCGAGCGGCTGCCGAACCGCGCCATTTGCCTCGACGGCATGGGCGCGATGCAGCAGGCGCTGAAGCTGCAGGAGCAGGGCCGGATCACCGTGATTACCGCGAAGTCAAAGGAAGGCAACACCCATACCTTCACCGATTCTGCCGACATCAAGGTGGAATACGTGTCTGGGGATGAGTGGAACAGGGAGCGCGAGCGCATACGTGGGGAATTCCTGCGCAGGATGCTGGGGAAATAAGGTCTGCGCGCTATTTATTAACTCACTTTAAACTAATATCTAACCAGCCCTTAAGCGCGCCGCCCCTAAAATAGGGCATGGCTCGAAAACCGTATATCCTAGTCCTGGCCGCACTGCTGGCGTCACCCGCCGCGGCAGGCCCGGTAGACTGGCTAGTACCGAACCCGCTCGGTTCGGAGGAAAAGGCCAATG
>CAZUKF010000150.1:0-4932 GCA_964620765.1 uncultured Rickettsiales bacterium
TTGCCGCTGAACGCGCCGCCGCCGTGCGGGGCCGCGCCGCCGTAAGTGTCGACGATGATCTTGCGGCCGGTGAGGCCGGAATCGCCGTCCGGGCCGCCGATGATGAACTGGCCGGTGGGGTTCACGTAAAACTCGGTTTCATCGCACATCCATTTCTTGTCGGGCAACGCCGCCAGCACGTACGGACGCACGATTTCGCGCACCTGCTTCTGCGTGAGGTTGGGCGCGTGCTGCGTGGAAACCACGATGGAAGTGCAGCGCACCGGCTTGCCGTTTTCATAGAGCAGGCTCACCTGGCTCTTGGCATCCGGACCTAAGCCCTTCACCTCGCCGGAATGGCGCACCCTGGCAAGGTTCTGCAGGATGCGGTGCGAGAGGTGAATGGGTGCCGGCATCAGCGCCTGCGTTTCGTTGCAGGCGAAGCCGAACATGATGCCCTGGTCGCCCGCGCCCTCGTCCTTGCCGTTGTCGTTGTTTGCATCAACGCCCATGGCGATGTCGGCGCTCTGGTTGTGCAGCAGGATGTTGATCTTGGCGTTGTCGGCGTGGAAGCCTTCCTGCTCGTAGCCGATCTCGCGGATCTTGCGGCGGATGATCTGCTCCATTTTTTCAAAGGTGAGCTTCTCGATGCCGCGCGTCTCACCGGCGACGACCACGTGGTTGGTGGTGGCCAGCGTCTCGATGGCCAGGCGCGCGGTGGGGTTCTCAGCGAGTGCTGCGTCTACCAGCGCGTCGGAGATCTGGTCGCACACCTTGTCGGGGTGGCCCTCGGCGACGGATTCGCTGGTGAATACATAAGAAGAGCGGGCGGCAAACGGGTTCGACATGGCATTTCCCTTAGATGATGACTGGCTTCTTACGGGGAAATGGCGGCGGTGCGGAACTGCGCGCGCTTAGACCATTTGTTTTCCCCCACCACTAAATTGGCGCATGTTGCGGTATCGTTTCAACACGCACAAATTTAGTGGTGGGGTAAAGGTGGGGCAAGCAACCGAAATCTCCACCGTGAAGCTTCGCGGGGGAGTCTAGAAGTTAAAATCCCGTCGTCAAGGGGTTTTCCCGTCACCCCGCACTCGTTGCGGGGTCTCCTGCAGTTCCGGGAGATGCCGCAACAAGTGCGGCATGACAACTATAAGATTTAAGCCGCTTCTTCCGGCTCTTCGAGGATGATCTTGTCGTCGCTAACGGCGCGCAGCAGGTCCACGAAGCGGCGCTTGATGAGCGGGTTCTTGATGCGGTGATAGCAGCGCATCAGCTCCAGTGTTTCGCGGGTCAGCACCTGCTCATGGTTGAATGACTCGACGCTGGGTTCAGCCACGCCGGCGGCGTAGCTGAAATCTGCATTTTTGGAAGAAGAAGCAACGTCTGCGCTGCCATAGCCTTCAAAGAAATAAGACACGGCCACACCGAGCACGCGGGAAAAGTCATACAACCGGCTTGCGCTCATGCGGTTGATGCCGCGTTCGTACTTTTGCACTTGCTGAAATGTGATGCCAACTGCCTTGGCCAAAGCTTCCTGGCTGAGGCCCATGATTATGCGCTGTACGCGGAGCTGCTTTCCGACATGCACATCTACAGGGTGAGATATCATATTGAATGACCTGATTTTTTATGGAAAACTTATACCAATGGCCCTCACAATAGGAAAACCACCGGTTGAATGCAAGGTCTAATTGTTAAAAAAACGTTTATTATCGTAAATAAGTGTTAACGCTGTTAGGAATGCTATTAAAAATAGAAAATATTTTCCAAGTCCGCAACCGTAGGGGGTGCACCCCGGCACCTTCCCCGGCAGCCTTTCATCCACCACTCCCATCTTATTCAGGGGCAGGCTGGCAAGCGTGCGGCCATACGCATCCACTACCGCGCTGATGCCGGTATTGGCGGCGCGCACCAGCGGCAGGCCCTCCTCGATGCTACGCATTTTTGCCATGTAAAAATGCTGGTACGGGCCGGTGCTGGTGCCAAACCACGCGTCATTAGTAACATTCAGCAGCCAGTCCGGCCGCTGCTCCTGGTTCACTACCCTGCCCGGGAAAATCACCTCGTAACAGATCAGTGGGCTGACCGGCGGTGCGCCCAGCACACTCATGTTCGAAGGGCCGGGCCCGCGGGAAAAATCTATCGCGCCGGGCGTGATCTTCTCCAGCGCGGCGGGCAGGAAGGCGCGGAAGGGGATATATTCGCCAAACGGCACCAGGTGGTGCTTGTCATAATACACCACGCCGCCGCCTTCATGCGGCACCACGGCAAGGCTGTTCCAGATCTCGCTCTCGGGGCGTTCATCCACCGCGCGCAAAGAACCCGTGAGCAGCGCGCCGCCCTCCGGCACGGAACCATAGATGATACTGAGCAGCGAGCTGCTGAGATTGAGCGCATACGGGATGGCCGTTTCCGGCCACACCACGTGGGTGACCTTGTCAAACCCCGGTGATTGCGAAAGCCCCATCAGCGTGCGCAGACCCTGCATCTTGAGCATCTCGTTCCACTTGTGGTGCTGCGAGATATTGGGCTGCACCACGCGGATGCGCACGTTCTCCACGAAACGCTCGTTGTAGGGAAGCTGGTCGGCCAGGTGCAGCCGGTACGCCCCCGCCACCGCCATAAAAATAAACGCGGCCACCAGCCCTGCCGCCGTGCGGCGCGACGACAACGCGGGCGCGCACGCCACCAGCACGGTGATAAAGCCCAGGCCATAAACCCCCACCACCGAGGCCGCCTGCGCGACGCTGTCATAATACCCCCACGCATAGCCGACCAAGTTCCACGGGAAGCCGGTGAACCAATGCCCGCGCGCGTATTCCACCAGCGTCCAGATCAGCGCAAAGCCGAGCACGCGCTGCCCCGGGTGGCGGAAGCGCGCGGCGTGAAACAGCCAGCCCGCCGCAGCAGTGTAAAGCGCGATCACGCCGTTGAGGCCGATTAGCGTAAACGGGATCAGCCAGCCGAAGCGCCACGGGTCTACCAGCAGCGAGATGCAGATCCAGTAGAGGCCGGTGGTGAAAAAACCAAAGCCCCACCACCAGCCATCAAAGAACGCGCGTTTCTTGGTAGGCACGGCGGCAAGCATCCACAACAGGCCGGTAAAGGCGGGGATTAAAAGCGGGAACAGGAAGAACGGCGGCAATGCCAGCGTGGCGCAGACGCCGAGCAGGAACAGCGTGCCGCTGCGCCGCCAGCCTGCAAGGCCAGTCAGCCTGGCCTGCAATGCAGGCAGTGAAATTTTATTCGGCACGTGCCGTTTCCGGTTGCGCCTGGATGCGTACACGGCGGATGCGGCGCGGGTCGGCCTCCAGGATCTCGAACTGCACGCCGGAAGAATGCGGGATGCGCTCCCCGCGGGAGGGCACGCGGCCCAGCTCGAAGAAAATCAGGCCGCCCAGCGTATCGAACTCTTCTTCCTCGTGCTCACTGAGCAGGTTCAGGCCCAGCACGCCCTCCAGCCGTTCAATGCGCAGGCGCGCATCGGCCTCGTAGGCATGTGGGCCTACGCGCACCAGCTGCTGCGGGCCTTCGTCTTCGTCATGCTCGTCCTGGATGTCGCCGACGATTTCCTCGAACACGTCTTCCAGCGTGATCAGACCATCCGTGCCGCCGTATTCATCGACCACGATGGCCATGTGGCTGCTCTGGCGGCGCATGGAAACCAACAGATCCACCACCTTCATGGAAGGCGGCACGAACAGCATGGGGCGAAGCAGGCGCTTGAGCTCGAAGGGCTGGTCGCCCGCCAGCACGGCGAAAAGATCTTTAATGTGGAGGAAACCCTCCACGTGGTCGAGCGAGCCGTTGAAAACGGGGATGCGCGTGTGGCGCTGGTCGATGATGTGGCGGTTCAGGCGCTCCAGCGAAATATCCACCGGCACGGCGCTGATGTCGGGCCGCGGCGTCATGATGTCATGCACCGTGATGTCGCCGAAGGTGAGCGCGTTGCGCAGGATCGTGGTTTCTTCCGGCGCGAGCTGGCCCGCATCGTTCTCGCGGTCTTCCAGCACTTCCTCGATCGCTTCCTCGAGCGCTTCCTTGATGGACGCGTCTCGGCGCACGGTAAACAGCGCTTTCATGCGCCGCCGCCAACCTCCGCGCGCGGGTTTTTCATCAGCAGGGGGAGCATCGGGGCCGGTGGGCTCCGGGGTTGCTTTAGCCATGATGGGTTTTTAGCCTGTTTATTGGACGAAAAGTATTAGCACACGGGGGGGAAGAATCAATCACTGATAGGGGTTTTTAATCCCAAGCTTCTGTAAAATCTTGATTTCTCTTTTTTCCATGGCGTTGGCTTCGGCGTCTTCCATGTGGTCGTGGCCCAGGAGGTGCAGCAGCGAGTGCACCACGAGGTGGGTCAGGTGGTCCTGCATGGTCTTGCCCTGCGTTTCGGCCTCGCGCACCAGCGTGTCCAGGGAAAGCGCGATATCGCCCAGTGCGATAGGCTCCCCGGAGGGGAAGGACAGCACGTTGGTGGGTACGTCCTTGCCGCGGAAATCATGGTTGAGGTATTGCAGGTGCTTGTCGTCGGTCAGCACGATGGTGAGCTCGGCCACGTAGATATGTTCATAATCCAGCGTGGCGCGGCAGGCATCGCGGACAATGCGGTTGAGATACGCCCACCGTCTCTGCCATTCAGGGTGCTCGATGACAACGTGGGCGCGGCGGCTCAATCAGTTCCCCCCGCTTTTTTTCTTGCGGTCCCACTCGTCGTAAGCCTGCACAATGCGGGCGGCGAGCGGGTGGCGCACCACGTCTGAATCCGTGAAGCGCGTAATGGAAATACCCTCCAGCCCTTCCAGTTTGCGCGTGGCATCTCCAAGGCCGGATTTCACGTCGCGCGGTAAATCAATCTGCGAAAGGTCGCCCGTCACCACCATGCGGCTGTTTTCGCCGAGGCGGGTGAGGAACATTTTCATCTGCGTGGCGGTGGTGTTCTGGCTTTCATCA
>CAZUKF010000151.1:0-4874 GCA_964620765.1 uncultured Rickettsiales bacterium
GAATTGACGATGCCGGCGAAGGAAAGGCAGAAGAGCACGATGGGCAGCTGGAAGGAAATGCCGAAAGCCAGCACCAGGTGCATCACCAGCCCCAGATATTCGCTCACCTTGGCCTCAAGCTGGATGGTCATGCCAGCCGCGCTCGCCCCCTCGAAGCTCAGGAAGAAATGCCAGGCCAGCGGAAAAATGTAATAATAGCAGAGCGCCGCCCCCATCAGGAACAGCACCGGCGCCGCCACGAGATAGGGCAGCAGCACGCGCTTTTCCTGCCCGTAAAGCCCGGGAGCCACGAACTTGTAGCCCTGCATCGCTATCACCGGGAAGGCCAGGAACACGCCCGCGAACATCGCCAGCTTAAGATAGGTGAAAAACGCCTCCGTCAGGCTGGTGTAGATCAGCCTGCGTGCGGAAGGGTCCGGGAAGCTTTCCGCCAGCGGCTGCACGAGAAACGCGTAAATATCCGCCGAAAACGCATACGCCACCCCCACCGCGATGAAATAGGCCGCGAGCATGATGGAAAGCCGGCGCCGCAGCTCGATGAGATGCTCGATCAGCGGCCGCTTCTGCTCTTCCGGCTCGTCATTTCTTTGGGGGGATGAAATCGGAGATATCATAGGATTCATAGGTTTTCCCGTCGTCGCCGGTAATGAGGCGGATCTCACGCTCCACCTCGGCCTGCGCCTCACGGATTCCGGATTCACGGGCCAAATCGTCAAACGCGCCGCGGAACTCGCGCGTCAGGGCCTTCAGGTAGGCCATCGCCTTCGCAAAAGCGCGCACAATCACCGGCAGTTCCTTCGGGCCGATGAAAACCACGCCCACCACCGCGAGCAGTAATAATTCTCCGAAGGAAAGATCAAACATAAATATCCTTTGTCATTCTGACCCCGGCGAAAGCCGGGGGAAGAATCTACTTTTAAGTGGATCCTTCACTGCGTTCAGGATGACATTAAACCTTATCGCGGTCTTTTTGGTCGATGCGGGGCGTTTCGTCCTCGCCCTTCAGACCTTCGCGCAAGCTGCGCACGCCCTTGCCGATATCGCCCATCACGCGCGGCAGCTTGCCCGCGCCGAAAATGATCAGCACGATGGCAAGGAACAACAGCAGGTGTGTAATGCTAAAACCCATAGATACCTCTTACCCTATAAACCATTGTTTCTCAAGTCTCCTCCACGCTCGCTGTGCCCGGTGATATCCAGGATCACCTCCACCATACCGCCTGCGCCGCTTTTTATATATTTTCCAAGGATATCGGCATTAAAGAAGAGCGGCAAAAACAACAGGATAATAACCACCCACAACCCGCCCCGCTCTGTTTTCTCCCAATAATACCTCAGGTTTTTGCTCGGCAGCAGCGCATGCACCACCCTCCCGCCATCCAGCGGCAGGATGGGCAGCAGGTTGAATACCGCCAGCACGCAATTGGCAATCAGCGAGCGGTAGAGCACCATGAACAGCCACGGCGCCTGCTCCGGCGTCACCACCGCCTCCACATGCAGCAGCACGGCGCTGATCAGCGCCAGCAGGATATTAATGCCCGGCCCTGCCGCCGCCACGCACACCTGCCCGATATGCTGCGGCGAGAGCAGCGAGAAATTCACCGGCACCGGCTTGGCAAAGCCGAAAATCACCGGCGAGCCGCCGGCGATCAGCAGGCCCGGCAGCGCCACCGTGCCCACCGGGTCGATATGCTTGAACGGGTTCAGCGTCATGCGCCCGGCAATTTTGGCCGTTGGGTCTCCGAACAGCTTGGCGACAAAGCCGTGCGCCGCCTCGTGAAACGTAATGGCAATGAGCAACGGCACCACCCAGGCAGAGGCGTCGTAGAGAATGGTCAGCAGGTCTTCCATATGCCCCTTTATAACGTCATTCCCGCGCAGGCGGGAATCTCATTCTCATCCATACCATATGTGCGGATGGAACATAGATCCCCGCCTGCGCGGGGATGACGTCTGCTTACGCCGCCTGCTTGAGCAGGCTTTCCAGTTTTTCACGCATTTCGGCCACGTTCACCGCGCCGCGCTTTATGCCTGCGAAGGCTTTGGCAGAACGGCTCAATGCTTCCGCCGTCATGGGCGCGGCACTTTCGGCCACCGCCTTGCGCTCATCCAACGTACCGTTGCAGTGCATGACCACGTCGCACCCTGCCGCCAGCGCCAGCGCCGCGCGCCCGTTCAGCGGGCCGGTCATCGCCTTCATGGAAAGATCATCCGACATCAAAAGACCTTTGAAACCGATTTCCTCGCGAATCAGCCGTATCACCGCAGGCGATAAAGTTGCCATGTGTTTTGCATCCAGCGCCGGGTAGATCACGTGCGCGGTCATCGCCATCGGCAAATGCGCAAGGCGCTTGAACGGCAGGAAGTCAATGCGGCGCAGTTCTTCCGCGCTGGTCTCCACCACCGGCAGCTCCAAATGGCTGTCGGCCCGCGCGCGGCCGTGGCCGGGAATATGCTTGATCACCGGCACCACGCCGCCATCCATCAGCCCGCGCGCCATCTCACCCGCCAGCTTCGCCACCGCTTCCGGCTCGCGGCCATAGGCGCGGTCTCCAATCACATCATGCGCACCATCCACCGGCACGTCGGCCACCGGTGCGCAATCCACGTTGATACCGAGCGACGCCAGCTCATGCGCAATCAGCCGCCCGTTGAGGTACACCGCCTCCGCCGCCGCATCCAGGCCTGAGAGCCGTGCCGCCGCCGGGAAGAGCGGCCACGCAGGCGGCTTGAGGCGCGCCACGCGCCCGCCTTCCTGGTCAATGAGAATAGGCACATCTTCGCGGCCCACGCAGGCGCGGAACTCCGCCACCAGCGCCTTCACCTGCGCCGGGCTTTCGCAATTGCGCTGGAAAAGAATGAAGCCGTACGGGTTCAGCGACGTGAAAAAACGCCGCTCCTCTGCCAAGAGCGACGTTCCTTCGCAATCCAGAATTATCGCCGCTGGGGCGTGGCTCATTTGCCGCCAACCACCATGCAGGGCTGGCCCTTGGCCGTCAGCTTTTCGCAGACTTCCTTCGGGTCGAGCACGCTCACGCGCAGGCGGAAGAACACGCCCTTCTCACCGAGATCCGCCTTCACAATGTTCGGGTCACCCTTGCTGATTTCACCGTGCTTGGCTTTCAGCTTGTCCCACGATTTCTTGGCTTCGGCCTCGGAGCGGTACGCGCCCAGCTGCACCACGCTGCCGGATTTTCTGGCAGCAGCAGCCTTCGGCTTGGCAGCGGCTTTCTTCTCGGCGGGCTTTTCTTCCGCAGCTGCAGCCGGTGCCGCCGCCGGGGAAATGTCTTCCACCTTCGGGGCGATTGGCGCTTCCTGCTCCTTGGCGGCGGCCGGTTCATGCTTCTTCAACTCCACCTTTGCCGGGGGGGCTTTATCTTTGCCTTCCATCATCTCCGGGGTCATCTCCGTAACCGTCACCGTCACCCCTGCGGGTTCTTCCGCAGGGGCGGCTTCACCGGCGGCGGGCGAAATGCTGCCTGCCGTCCTGGCATTGGCTTCCATGGCTTTGCCGGCGGCTTCCGCGCTCTTGATACCATCGGCAACGGAGGGCGGCACGGGCTCGGCCGGCGGCTTGGCGGCGAGCTTGTCATTGATCCATGTCTTGGCTTCGGCCTGCGGCAGCGGCTCTTCCGGCAGCGGCAGCACGCGTTCAACCTGCTGCACCTTGGTATCACCGGCCATGGCGTCGAAGATGGATTTATCCTGGTTCGGGAACTTCATCCCACCCGGGTCCTCGGGCTTTTCCTTCACCGGGGAGCTGTCTGCTTCCACCAGCTGTAATTCTGTTTCTTCAATGGAGCGCGTACCGGCGTTGTAGGCGTACCATGCAAGGCCGACAAAGCCCGCAACCGCTGCAAACATTACCGAGGCAGCCAGCCAGCGCGGCGCTACACTCACTCCCTCTTCCCCAAATCCCCCCTGTTCGCGAGGGTTCAATTTATCCGTCATGAGCGCATCTCCTCTACGGGTTCCACCCCCAGTACCATCAGGCCTGAGGCAATCACGGTTGCCAATGCCCGCGCCAATGCGAGCCTGGCAGCGGTCAAATCTATAGCATCTTTTTGGATAAAGCGAAGCGTATTCTGCTCGTTGCCCCTGGTCCACAACCCGTGAAATGCCCCCGCCAGATCGTGCAGGTAGAACGCCACGCGGTGCGGCTCGCCCGCCAGTGACGCGGATTCCACCAGCCGGGGCCACTCTGCCATCTTCCGAACCAGGGTCAGCTCCTCGGGCGCGGCCAGCAGGCTAAGATTTGGATTATCGGCTTTTTTTACAGCTTCCGGTGCCTCGTTCACCGCCGCCCGCAGCACCGACTTGCAGCGCGCATGGGCGTATTGGACGTAGAACACCGGGTTGTCCTTGCTCTGCTCCATGATCTTCTCGAAGTCAAAGTCCAGCGGCTGGTCATTCCGGCGGGTGAGCATAATAAAGCGGAACACGTCGCGCCCCACCTCGTCCACCACCTCGCGCACGGTGATGAAGGTGCCTGCGCGCTTGGACATCTTCAGCGGCTCGCCCGCGCGCATGAATTTCACCAGCTGGCAGAGTTTCACCTCCACGGCGGCACTGCCCTCGGACAACGCTTTCACCGCCGCCTGGATGCGCTTCTGGTAACCGGCGTGGTCCGCGCCCACCACCAGCAGCATCTTGTTAAAGCCGCGCTGGAATTTATCGAGATGGTACGCAATATCCGGCGTCATATACGCCCAGCTGCCGTCCGATTTTTTCACCGCCCGGTCGCAATCATCACCAAACTGCGTGGCCTTGAACAGCAGCTGCTCCTTGGGCTCCCAGTCTTCCGGCGGCGGCTTGCCCTTGGGCGGCTCCAGCACGCCGGTGTAGAGCAGGCCTTTCTTTTCCAGCAGGCCGAT
>CAZUKF010000152.1:0-4850 GCA_964620765.1 uncultured Rickettsiales bacterium
GGCATGACGCATTGCTCCGCTACCTTCGACACCATGTCATACAATATGCCGCGGTTGTCGGAGGAGGCAGTGATGTCGAGGAAGCAAAGTTCGTCGGCGCCCTGCGCGTCGTAGAGCTTTGCCTGCTCGACCGGGTCTCCCGCATCTCTCAAGTTCACAAAATTGATGCCCTTGACAACGCGACCCGCGTTGACGTCCAGGCACGGTATGATGCGAGTTTTGAGCATATGGCTCATTAAACCATGAAGTCATTGATTGTCCATAGTTTTTGAAGTAATTGACGAGTAATTATATAAATGGTATATTTACTAGCGTTACTTGTGGATAGATGTGGATAGATTGGTATGGTTGAAGATAAAAAGCCCCGCACTAGAACCCTTTACGTAAGAGAGGAAGATGCCGAAGTTTGGGAGAAAGCCAGAGAGCTTGCTGGCGAAAGTCTTTCCCAGTTGGTTACCACCTTTCTTAGGAATTTTGTAGCCGAGAAAGAAGCTGCGGCTGGCGGTTTCTACCGCATAGTGTTGCGTTATAGAACCGGTTACGTGCCCTATGCTAAGGCCTTTCATGGTCGCTGGCTTATTTCACCGGAAAAACCTTTTCGGATGGAAAACTCCCAATTTAAATATGCTCTAGCTCTTACAGCAAAAAATAATATCGCCACTTTTTCGTTTACCGGCTCCCCAAATGCGGAGGGAACTTACGACTGGGGAAATCTTCAGGTATTCGAATCTTTCGAAGCCGCCCGGCAAAAAACACCTTCTCCGCTCATTGCGACAGCAATGGAAAAATTGGGCGTAGAAGTGGAGGAGCTGGACATATAATGGCCGCACGCAAAAAAAATTCGCGTTCTTATCGCGCACCCGAAAATCGGGTGAATGTGACGCTTGATGCGAACAGCACGTTGTTTGGCTGCTTTCCTGGCAAAGGATTTTTTTTAGGTAAGCCTGCAGCTACTGTGGTGATCGTCCTCGTTTGCACTGGTGTTGCTGTATATTTCTACGATCCACTCTGGCTTTTTGGCGTAGTCGCTACACGCTTTGGTCGCTAATATCTAAGTCCGGTAGATATCAGCGACCAAAACTTCGCAATTTAGCCCTTGAACGATGCCGCTGCGGTTTTGCCCTTCAGCGCCCGCGTTTTTACCGCCATGTCATGGATGCCGGTTTTTTCCTTGGTAAGACCTACGGAAAATGCCAGCGCCAGCGCATAGAGCAGGTTGATCAGCGCCAGCAGCTTGTACGTAGCCGGCATCTCGAAGTTTTGCGCGGACGATGCCATACCTTCCAGGTAGCGCTGGTCTTGCTGGCTGAGTTGCCCTTGGGCTGCGCGCGTCTGGATTTCCTGCATGCGTGCTTCATCGATGCCGAGCATCGAGGCGGTCGGGTCACCAGCAACCACGGTGTAGAACGCCAGCAGCAGCGAAGCCGCGGCGAACACGGCGTAGCGCTTGAATGCTTCCGCGTGGGTGAGGCGGCCCTGGTCACCTGCGCGCACGATGTAAACGCCCATGATGCGCTTGCCCAGCGTGGCCTGCCACGGCGAGCTCAGGAAATAAACATAATAGCCGATGCCCGCCGCGATATAAGCAAGCTGCGCAAAGGCAGCGCTGGTGATGCCCAGTATCGCCAGCACGATGTAGCAGGGCACGCCCACTACGAGCCCATCGATGATGAGTGCGATAAAGCGCAGCCAAAAGCCTGCATATTTGTTGTCGGAGTCCATACGAAATTCCTTTCCTGTTGAGGGGTTAAGGCACTGTGGCCAGTGCTTCTTCTGGTTTTATTTTACCTTCGTAAAGTGCGCGTCCCAGGATGCAACCGGCGATGCCGATGTCCTGGTGCTCACCGTAACGGCGTATATCCTGTACGGAAGAAATGCCGCCGCTGGCGATTATGGGAGTGGATAAACGTTCCGCCAGCGCAATGGTTTCGTCGAAGTTGGGGCCTTCCATCGCGCCGTCTCGTGCGATATCGGTGTAGATGATGGCGCAGACGCCGCAATCTTCAAATTTAAGTGCGAGGTCTACCGCGCGTGTCTCGGTGGTTTTTGCCCAGCCGTCGGTGGCGACAAAGCCGCCTTTTGCATCAATGCCCACGGCCACCTGGTCCGGGAACTGGCGGCAGGCTTCCTTCACGAAGAGCGGGTTTTTTTGCGCCACCGTGCCCAGGATCACGCGCGAGATGCCGGCATCCAGCCACTTGGCGATGATATCCATATTGCGCAGTCCCCCGCCCAGCTGCACCGGCACGGAAACGCGCGCAAGAATGGCTTTCACGGCGTGTTCATTCTCGGGCTTGCCGGCAAACGCGCCATCCAGGTCCACCACGTGCAGCCACGGGAAACCCGCCTTGGCAAACACGTCTGCCTGGTCGGCGGGCGAATCGGAAAATACGGTAGCCTTCTCCATCTCGCCGCGCAGAAGGCGCACACACTTGCCTTCCTTCAGGTCGATTGCGGGATAGAGGATCATACAAGACTCGTAATCGGCTCCAGGTTTTTATAATAAAAACGTCCCGCCACCATCTTGGCGTTGACGAACTCGTACGTGGGCAGTGTGCCCCAGTGAATATAGCCGTTTTCCTCGTACAGCTTTATAGCTGCTTCCTGCGTGTCGCGCACGGAGAGCTTCAGTACGGAAAAACCATCGGCGCGCGCTTGCCGTTCGGCGTTCTGCAACAAGGCCTTGGCCATGCCGTGCCCGCGTGCCCAGGGCGCCACGAAATGCGCCTCGATGGTAGCTGCGAAGGAAGACGTTTCTTTCGTCACCCCGGGTTTGACCAGCTGGATGGAGCCGGCCAGCGTGCCGTCCAGCCTGCCGCCCAGCAGCACGCGCTGCGGCACCACCAACACGCCTTTCCAATACGTTTCCAGTACGTCACGCCCCGGCGGTAGCACCCAGTTGAAACCGATGCCTTCGCGGATGGCGTCTTCCGTCGCGCTCACCAGGTCGGAGAGATCGGAGTGCCGGAACTCGGTGATCTTTTCGACTTTGATGGTCATTGTATTTTTAAAAAATTACGGAGCAGCTGCAGGCCTGTTTTCTGGCTTTTTTCCGGGTGGAACTGCGTGCCCATGATATTTGCGTGTGCCACGGCTGCCGTTATTTTGCCGCCGTACTCCGCGTCGGCTAGCACATCTTCCTCTTCGGCATCGGCATGGAAGCTGTGCACGAAATAAGCGTGATCGCCGTTTTTTAAACCGGCGAGTAGTGGGTGTTGAGGCTGGCGGATGTTGAGGTCATTCCATCCCATGTGCGGAACTTTAAGCCGCGTGTCAGAGGGCGTCAAGGCCACAACCTGTCCGCGAAGCCAGCCCAGGCCCTTATGCGTGCCGTGTTCGTGGCCTTCTTCAAACAACAATTGCATGCCCACGCAGATGCCAAGAAACGGTGTGTGCTGCGTGCGGACTTTTTGTTCCAGTGCCTCGCGCAGGCCTTTGCACGCAAGCAGGCCCTGCATGCAATCCCTGAATGCGCCGACACCGGGCAGCACCACGTGCGTGGCGTGGTCAAGCGCCGCGGGATCAGCCGTCACCTTGATGCGCGTATTTGCTTCCGCTACATGCTCAAACGCTTTCTGCACCGAGCGCAGATTGCCCGAACCATAGTCAATGATGACGACATGGGTCATGGGTTACGCGCTGACGCGCTCCAGCGTCAATTGTTCAAAGAAACGCTGCTGCGCACGCAATTGTGAATCCCCGGTGACGATACCGGCGATGATGTAGCCGCGCCGTTTTAAGCCCGCGCGGTACCAGTCATTAGCATGAAAGCCGACCATCACCTGCACACCAAGCATCAATGCGAGCGTGCCGGGCTCGCTAAAAATTTCTGCATCCTGGCACAACATGAGCAGGAAGTTTACGGCAAGAATGCCGGCGCTCGCCAGCCACAGGCGGTGGTAAAGCGTCCATGCCAGCGTGAGGACAAACGCGAATACGTTGAAACCTTCGCGCACGAACAGCGGCGATTCGTTCTCCGGCTTTACGCCGGGTTTCGTATGCACCGTGTAAATGTGCAGACGGTTGAACATTACAGGCTGCCCTTGGTGGAGGGGATGGCGCCTTTAAGGCGCGGGTCAACCGCCAGCGCCACGCGTAAAGACCGTGCGAGGCCCTTGAAGCAGGATTCGATAATGTGGTGGTTGTTCACGCCGTAGAGGTTTTCCACGTGCACGTTCGCGCCGACGGCAAAAGCAAAGGCCTGGAACCATTCGCGGAACAGCTCGGTATCCATCTCGCCGATTTTCGGCTGCGTGAAATTCACTTTCCAGACCAGGTAGGGCCGTCCGGAAAGATCCACCGCTACGCGGGAGAGCGTTTCATCCATGGGGATATAGGCGTGCGCAAAACGGGTGATGCCGCCGCGGTCACCCAGCGCTTTCGCCACCGCCTGGCCGATGGTGATGCCGGTATCCTCGGTGGTGTGGTGAAAATCAATATGCAGGTCACCCTTGGCCTCCAGCTTGAGATCCATCAAGCTGTGGCGGGAGAGCTGCTCGAGCATGTGGTCGAGAAAACCGATGCCGGTTGCGACCTTGTATATACCCGTCCCGTCGAGGTTGACCTCTGCTGAAATACGGGTTTCCTTAGTGGTTCTTTCAACGGCAGCGCTGCGCATCGGGCTAGATTATCAGCGGTTTACGGGCTTTACAAGGTGGGCATTGCGCATTAGGGATGAGAGGCAATACGGGGGGTTAGCTCAGTGGTTAGAGCAGGGCGCTCATAACGCCTTGGTCGAATCTCAAAAGGGAATTGTGCTAACGCCCTGTTGCTAAGGAGTTGGAGAAGAAAACGGCCTGCTGGTAGCAGGATAGAATTTTGAATAATAAGGCTATAATAAGGTGTGTAGC
>CAZUKF010000153.1:0-4833 GCA_964620765.1 uncultured Rickettsiales bacterium
GGAAACCCGCCCAGCTGGTGCAGCAGGCTCACCCCCACATCAAACAACCAGGACTGGTTGAGCCACTCCTGCCCGCCCGCGGTAAAAGACCACGGGTCCTGCTTTGGAATTGCCCCCTGCTCGCGGATATAATAACCAGCGGCGATATGCCATGCCGGGTCGCCGTCATTGAACACCGCCTTGGGCCGCAGGTTAAAGGTGGTGGCCAGCAGCGCGAAAACAAAATACGGCAGCGCATTGGGTACAAACCGGTCCAGCGCCGCGCGGCTTCTCACTTCAAACTCCCGATCAAGTTGGAATAATCATCACGCCAGAGATGCCGCTTCTTCGGCTCCGGCAGGATCTGCCAGCTGCCCGGCAGCTTCAGCAGTGTCTGCTGGTCTTTTGACAGCACCACCCATTCGGCGGCAAAGGCCAACGCCTCGCCGGGCGGGGGTTCAAAATGCTGCCACACGCCATGCACACCAAGATCACGCGCCACGGCCGAAAGCACGGGCAGCAGGTTGATATTGCGGCTGGAAATGTTGAACGCCAGCATGCCGCCGGGCCGCAACTTATCAAAATACAAGCTCACCGCCTCGCGCGTCATGAGATGCACAGGGATGGCATCAGAGCTGAACGCATCGCCAATGATGAGGCCGAAAAACTCGTCCTGCGCCTCCTTGATGCCGATGCGCCCGTCACCCATAATAATATTGATCTCCGGCGGGCAATCGCGCAGGTAGGTGAAGAAGCGCGTATCATGCGCAATCTGGTTCACCAGCGGGTCGATCTCGTAGAATAGGAATTCCTGCTTCGGCTTACCGTAACACGCCACCGTGCCCAGCCCCATGCCGATCACCCCGACTGGCGCCTTCGAAAGTGCAGGCGGCAGGCCGGCAAACACGTTTTTCAGCGCGCCGTAATATGCCACCGGGTGCAGGCGCCTGTCACCCTCCGCCGCCTGGATGCCGTGAATGGTGGTGCCGTGCCACAACTGCCATGCCTCGCGGTCCCCCGCCCAGATCACGCGTGACACGCCGAACACGTTGCGAGCCGCATACGCCACTTTTATCTGCTGCAGCGGCTCGGCCAGTATGCCCGCTGCCAGCGTCACCGCCATCACCGCGCTGGCAAAATAAAGCGGCCGGTGCTGGTATTTGAGATACGCCCCCGTAGCCGCCAGCACCGCCGTTACTACCATGCCCAGCATGATGAGCCGGTACGCCATGATGGCATTGTCCTCGCTGAGAATGGCCTGCGCGATAAAGGCGCCAAACCCGAACAGCACCAGCGCACCAACGGCCCATGTCGCCAGCCGGACCAGGAATTGTTTCGCCGGCAGCTCCCACACCATCGTCGCCGCCACAATGCTCAGGATCAGCATCAGCGGGTATTCCACGATGCGCGTGAAAAGTACCGGCGCGATAAACGTATTGAACAGCCCGCCCAGCACGCCGCCGAAGGAAAGCCACAGGTAAAATACCGTCAGCTGCGAGATATGCGGGCGCAAACTCGCCAGCCGCGCATGGCACGCCACCGCGGCGCAGAAAAATACCAGCAGGTGTACGCTGAGCATGGCCATGCCGAAGGCGGAAGGCAGCAGCGTCATCACCGCCATCAACCCCGCGCCAGGCACGTGCAGGTGGCGCGCCAGTTCAATGCCGCGGGGTTTGTCGGCAAAGGCCACCACGAAAGACAGCAGATAAAGCGCCAGCGGCACCACCCAGAACAGCGGCGCCGAAGCAATGTCGGTCGTAATATACGTCGTAATCCCATAGAGCAGGCTGGCGGGCACAAACGCAATCCCCGCCCACAGCGCGCCGTCGCGCCAGTCCACCTTCGCCACGCGGATAACCTTTTTCTTCGGCGCCTCCTTGCACAGCTTGCACATGAGATGCGCGAGCCCCGCAAAGCACAGCAGCAGCAGGAAATAGCCGAACTCAAACAAATGTGCCTGCGCCGAAAGCGTCAGCAGCGGCTCAATGACCACCGGGTAGGCCAGCAGCGCCGTGAAGCTGCCCACGTTGCTCGCCGCGTACAGCGCATACGGGTTGCCCTTCCCCTTCGTAGCATGCGCAAACCACGCCTGCACCAGCGGCGACGTGGCCGAGATGGCAAAAAACGGCAGGCCCACGCTCAAGCCCAGCATGATCATCAGCCACGTCAGCGGGTAGACCGCCGGGTCCACGCCAAAACTGCGGAACGCCAGCGGAAAGGCCATCGCCGCTAGCGCCAGCACCATCAGGTGCACGGCGGGCTGGCGGTTGAGCGGCACCCGCACCGACAGCATGTGGGCATAAAAATACCCCATGAGCAGCGCCGCCTGGAAGAACACCATGCAGCCGTTCCACACGAAGGGCGCCCCGCCAAGGGTGGGCAGCGCCGCCTTGGAGGTCAGCGGCTGCACCATGAAAATGAGGAACGCCCCCAGCAGGATAGTCAGCGTGAAAACGGCTTTTGCCATGTGATACTTCTCCAACTATATTCCTTAGTCTTAAAGAGCTAAGGAGTAGTTAAACAGATGTTCGAGTCATTATCCGGCAAACTCACCGGCATTTTCGGCAGCCTCCGCAAGAAAGGCACGCTGACAGAAACCGATATCGACGCCGCCATGCGCGAAGTACGCGTCGCGCTGCTGGAGGCAGATGTCGCGCTGCCGGTGGTGAAGGATTTCATCGCCGGCCTGAAGGAAAAGGCGGTGGGCGCGGAGATCGTCAAATCCATCACGCCTGCGCAGATGGTGGTCAAGCTGGTGTCGGATCACCTCACCGAACTGCTGGGCTCGGATTCTGCCGCCCTCACGCTCTCCAACAACCCGCCCAGCGTCATCCTCATGTGCGGCCTGCAGGGCTCGGGTAAAACCACCACCACCGGCAAGATCGCCCGCCGCCTGAAAGACAAAGCCAACAAGAAAACCCTCGTCGCGTCGCTGGACGTCTACCGCCCTGCCGCGCAGCTGCAATTGCAGCAGGTGGCACAAACCGCGAATGTCACCGCCCTGCCGATTATTGAAGGTGAAAAGCCCCTCACCATCACCGAGCGAGCGCTGAAAGTCGCCCGCACGGAAGGCTATGACGTGCTGCTGCTCGACACCGCCGGCCGCCTGCATATCGACGACGAACTGATGGAAGAGCTCCTCGCCGTCAAAAAACTCTCCAACCCCGTTGAAACCCTCCTCGTCGCAGACTCCCTCACCGGGCAAGACGCGGTCAACATCGCAAAAACCTTCCAGGACCGCATCGGCGTCACCGGCATCATCCTCACTCGCGTAGACGGCGACGCCCGCGGCGGCGCCGCGCTCTCCATGCGCCATGTCACCGGCGCGCCCATCAAGTTCGTCGGCGTCGGCGAAAAGATAGACGCGCTGGAAGAATTCCACCCCGCGCGCGTGGCGGGCCGCATACTGGACATGGGAGACGTGGTCTCGCTGGTGGAAAAGGCCGCTGAAAACGTCACGCAGGAAGAGGCCGAGAAGCTCGCCGCCCGCATGAGCAAGGGCCAGTTCGACATGAACGACCTGCTGGACCAGATGCGCAAGATGAAAAAAATGGGCGGCTTCTCCTCCATGCTCGGCATGCTGCCCGGCATGGGCCAGATCAAAGAAAAACTGCAGAACGTCAACGTGGATGAACGCCAGGTAGACCGCATGGAAGCCATCATCCTCTCCATGACGCCCGATGAGCGCCAGTTCCCCAAGAAGCTCAACGCCTCGCGCCGCCAGCGCATCGCCGCGGGCAGCGGCACCACGGTGCAGGACATCAACAAGCTGGTAAAGCAGTTCCAGCAGATGGAAGACATGATGAAGAAAATGCGCAAGCTCGGCCCCGCCGGCATGATGCGTATGATGAAAAACATGCCGGGGATGTAGCAACCGTCATCGCCCGAATCGCGTAGCGATTCTAGGGCGATCCACCTTGTCATTCTGAGCGTAGCGAAGAATCTACTAATGTCACCCCGGCAAATGCCGGGGTCCGGATGCCGTCATTCAACGGCATGACAAAAAAGTAGATCCTTCACTCCGTTCAGGATGACATTACAATGATGGATTCCCCTAGAGTTGCTTCGCAACTCGGGGAATGACGAGTACTCCCCCTTGCCGGGATGGCGGCTTAAGGGCATGATGCACCATATGAACCCGCTCCGCAAAGCACTGACCGATCTCTACGAAGGCGAAGGCGCGCACGCCCACCGCTTCCGCTACCTGCTGCTGGGCGCAGATCTGGTCACCGTGCTTTACCTCATGGTTTCCAGCTTTTTCTACGGCCACCCGGTGGTTGAAACGCTGGACATTCTCTTTGGCCTCTACATCGCCGTGGATTTCGCGGCGCGGCTTTACATCGCCCCTTCGCGCTCCGCCTTCCTCGTCAATCCCTACAGCGTGGTGGACCAGGCGGTGTTGATTTCCTTCCTGCTGCCGCTCACCGGCGAATACCTGGGCTTCCTGCGCGCCCTGCGCATGGTGCGGCTGCTTCGCTCCTTCCTGCTGCTCAAGCGCCTGCGCGAGGATTTCGCGTGGTTCAAGCGGCATGAAGACGTGGTGATAAGCGCCGTCAACCTGCTGCTGTTTATTTTTATCATGACGGAAATCGTGTTCCAGAGCCAGGTGGGCCACAACCCCCACATCAATAATTTCATCGATGCGATGTATTTCACCGTCACCACGCTCACCACCACCGGGTTTGGTGATATTACATTGCAGGGCAGCTTCGGCCGCGGGCTGGCCATCATCATCATGATCTTCGGCGTGTCGCTTTTCATCCGCCTGATTCAAACGGCCTTCCGCCCGAACAAAGTGCGCTTCCCCTGCCCCGCCTGCGGCCTGCTGCTGCATGACCCCGACGCCGTGCACTG
>CAZUKF010000154.1:0-4802 GCA_964620765.1 uncultured Rickettsiales bacterium
GATGGAAAAAAGCCGCAGCGCGTTCATGAAGCGGAAGGCCGCCGGCTTGCCGCCCTTGAGCTCGAACGCAATCATCGGCCCGCCGCTTTGCATCTGCTTTTTGGCAATTTCATGTTGCGGGTGCGAGGGAAGGCCGGGGTAAAACACTTTCGTCACCTTGGCATTTTTCTCCAGCACCGCCGCCAGCGCCGCCGCGTTTTCGCAATGCCTCGCCACGCGCAGCGGCAGCGTCTCCAGCGCTTTCAAAATCACCCACGCGTTGAACGGGCTCAGATGCGGGCCGGTATGGCGGCAGAACGGGCGCACCACGTCATCAATGAATGGCTTGTCAGAGAGTATCGCCCCGCCCAGCGTGCGGCCCTGTCCATCGATATGCTTGGTGGTGGAGTAAACCACCACGTCCGCCCCGAGTTGCAGCGGGTGCTGCCCCAGCGGCGTCGAGAACACGTTGTCCACGATCAGCTTCGCGCCCGCCTTTTTGCAAAGCGCGGCGACGGCGGCAATGTCAATCACCTCCAGCGTCGGGTTGGCGGGCGTTTCAATAAACACCGCGCGCGTGCCGGGTTTGATGGCGCTTTCCCATTCATCCTTCACCAGCGTGTAGGTGATGCCGAAACGCGGCAGTATCTGCGTGATGATATAATGGCAGGAGGAAAACAGGCCACGGCCTGCCACCACGTGGTCGCCGGATTTCAACTGGGCAAGCAGCGCCGCAAAAACCGCGGCCATGCCGCTGGCGGTGACAATGCAGGCCTCCGCCCCCTCCATCAGCGCAAGGCGCTCTTCCAGCATGGAAAGGTTGGGGTGCGAGTAGCGGCCATACATGAAACCCGGCGACGTCTTGGCAAAGCGCGCCTCGGCTTCTTCAGCCGTTTCATAGACATAGGCCGAGTTGAGGAACAGGGATTCCGAAGTTTCCCCCCACTCCGTCCGCAGCGTGCCGCCGTGGACGAGGCGGCTGGCCAGCCCCAGGTTTTCAACGTTTTTCTTGGATTTCATGCGGTTTGACCGTAAATCATAGCCCTATGTTTGGCAAGAATCCGATACGCCCGCCGGAAAAAGGCGATGGAGATGCGCTTTTCGTGCAATCCATCTTCCCCACGCTGCAGGGCGAGGGCCCCCGCGCGGGCGAGCCTTCCGTGTTCGTGCGCTTGGGCGGCTGCAACCTCGCCTGCGCCTTCTGCGACACCGAGTTCGAGGATTTTAAAGAAATGCCGCTTGCGCAACTGCTGGCGCGGGTGCAGGAGCTGGCGGGCAAGGCCAAGCTGGTGGTCATCACCGGCGGCGAACCGCTGCGGCAGAACATCATACCGTTCTGCGAAAAGCTGCTGGCGGCGGGCTTTACCGTGCAGGTGGAAACCAACGGCACGCTCTGGCGCGAGCTGCCGCCGGCGGTGGAAGTGGTCTGCTCGCCCAAGAATACCGGCGGCGGGTATCAACCCCTGCGGGGTGACATACTCGCCCGCGCCAATGCGCTGAAATTCATTATCTCCGCGCACCACCCCGGTTATGGCGGGGTGGCGGAAATCGGGCAGGCGCAGCACAACATTCCTGTTTTCGTCCAGCCCATGGATGAATATGATGAAATCAAGAACCGGGCCAACCAGGCCCTTGCGCTGCAGCTGGCGCAAAAGGGCGGGCACCGGTTTTCACTACAGCTGCACAAAATTTTAGGGATCGAATAGATGAGCGACAAAAAAGCGGTGATTCTTGTCAGCGGCGGGCTGGATTCGGCCACCGTGCTGGCGATGGCGCAGAAGGAGGGCTATACCTGCCACGCGCTCTCATTTTCTTACGGCCAGCGGCACAAAACCGAGCTGCAGGCGGCAACGCGCGTAGCCAAGGCTTCAGGCGTGGCCGAGCACCGCGTGATCGCGATGGATCTTGGCGCCTTCAAGGGCTCCGCGCTCACCGACACCACCACCACCATCCCCAAGGACCGCACGGCCGATGAAATCAGCCACGGCATCCCTGTAACATACGTGCCCGCCCGCAACCTGATTTTCCTCTCCTTCGCGCTGGCCTGGGCAGAAGTACTAAAAGCTTATGACATTTTCATCGGCGTCAACGCGCTGGACTACAGCGGCTACCCGGATTGCCGGCCGGATTTCATCGAGGCCTTCAGCCAAACCGCCAACCTCGCCACCGCGTTCGGCGTAGAGGGCAAGGGCCGCATCAACGTGCATGCACCGCTCATCCGCATGAGCAAGGCAGACATCATCCGCACCGGCATGAAGCTGGGGGTGGATTACAGCATCACCGCCAGCTGCTATGACCCGGACCCGGAAGGCCGCGCCTGCGGGAAGTGCGATTCATGCCAGCTGCGCCTGAAGGGTTTCCGCGAAATCGGCATCGCTGATCCCGGCCGGTACCGCGACGCCGCATGAGCCTTTTTATCCTGCATCTTCCCGCTGAGCGCGCGCAGGGCGCGCCCAACCCGCTGCACCTGCCGTATGACGACATGCCCGACGCCACCTCCGCCACCTCGCAGGCGGATATGCGCCGCATCCTGCGCGAAACCAGGCCCGACAGCCCGCCCGAAACGCTGGCGCGCGAGGCCGACCGGCTCTGGGCCTGCACGCATGGCGTGGCCTCCGAGGACATACTGGTAATCCCGCTGGTAGCCTCCGGCGAAATTGCCTTTGCCGAGGCGGCGGGGCCGGTGACTTACAATACCGGGCTTTCCCGCTACGAGCTGCCGGTGCGCTGGTTTGACAAGCGGGCAAAGATAAACCGCTTTGTGCGTTTCCGCGGCCTTTTTGAAAAAATTGGCCTGCCGCTGGTGGAGGTGACGGACCAGCAGGCCCGCGTGGCCCTGCGGGCGCAGCTGCCGCTGAAAGCCAACCGTTTCGCGCGCTGGCGCTGGCTGCTGGCCATTTTTGTGGGCATCCAGATTTTCATGCTTCTGAGGGGCATGTTTCATCAATAGTTGAATTTTTATTGGCATCTCGCTAGCCTCCTGTCGCATAAACAAAAGGAGGTTTCATGGCCGCACTGGAAACACCGGAAGCATCGCGCGGGTTCAAGGCCCCCAACTTCAGGCTGAAGGGCGTGGACGACAAGTGGTACACGCTGGCGGACATCAAGGGCAAGAAGGGCACGCTGGTGATGTTCATCTGCAACCACTGCCCGTTCGTGCGCGCGATAACGGACCGCATCGTGCGCGACGTGAAGGAGCTGCAGGCGCTGGGTGTGGGCGTGGTGGGCATCATGGCCAATGACACCGTGAAATACCCGGAAGATTCTTTCGACAACATGGTGAAATTTGCCAAGCAGCACAGCTTCACCTTTCCGTACGTGATCGATGAGACGCAGGCCACCGCGCGCAGCTACGGCGCCGTGTGCACGCCGGATTTCTTCGGCTTCAACACCAATCTGGAGCTGGAATACCGCGGGCGGCTGGATGCCTCGCGCATGCAGGCCGAGCCGAACGCAAAGCGCGATCTATTTGAGGCCATGAAACAGGTGGCCGAAACGGGCAAGGGCCCGAAAGAACAGTTCCCGAGCATGGGCTGCTCCATCAAGTGGAACGCTGAGGCAGCATAGATTTTTATTGTAAGGGGGGGATATGGCACAACACGCACAGCTGGGTTTTTTAGGGATATGCGTAGGCATTGGCCTCATCACGGCGGGCGCGCTGATCGGCGACGGCGTGAAGAACAACCGCCGCGCCGACCGCTACGTCACCGTCAAGGGCCTGGTGGAACGCGAGACGATGGCGGATCTGGCCGTATGGCCGATGAAAACCAAGGTGGCGGGCTATGACCTGCTGGCCACCCAGCGCGAGCTGGAAGCCAACGTGCAGAAGATCCGCGCCTTCCTCAAAACCAACGGGTTCGAGGACAAAGAGGTGGAAATGCGCGGCCTGCGGGTGGTGGACCGCAAGGCGCAGGAATACGGCGACAACCGCCCGGACCAGCTGCGCTACATTGTAGAGGCCACAGTGTTTGTGCGCTCCAACAACGTGGAGCAGGTGGCGCGCGTCAGCCAGATGACGAGCGAGCTGGTGAAAGCCGGCGTGGCACTGGCGGAAGAGAACGCCTGCAACAGCGGGCCGACTTACCTCTTCACCAAGCTCAATGAGATTAAGCCGGAGATGCTGGCCGAGGCCACCAAGAATGCGCGCGCCGCGGCACAGCAGTTCGCGGCGGATTCCGGCAGCGAGGTGGGCGGCATCCGCCAGGCGAGCCAGGGTTTCTTCTCCATCAACTCGCGTGACCAGGGCGGCGAGGCGGGCGAGGGCGGTGGCTGCGGCGTTTCAGACCCGAACAAGAAAATCCGCGTCGTCACCACGATCGACTATTATCTTGAAGGCTAGTGAGCTTCAATAAACGCCTTGATGTCGGCGCGCACGGGGGCAATATCTTCTTTGCCCTCCAGCATGGCTAGCAGGATGGTATAATGCCCGACATCGGCGTAAATAATCGATTTCACGGGGTTCTTCACTTCCCTTAAATGTCTAGTGAGGCGCTGGGTGTTATAGGGGAGTACCAGCCCGTCCTTGTCGCCTGTCAGCAGCAGCATGGGCGGAGACGGCAGGTGCGAATAGTAGACCGGTTGCGTGAACCAGTAGTTCTTCGCCGGCGCGAAAATTTTCTCCAGTGCGAGGTTATCCATCCTGAAGTGATAAGGACCGGCAATGCCGATCACGCCGCGTATCCAGGGCAGCGGTTTATTTTGGCTTTTTAAAAGGTCTTCCCGCAGTACGCTCATGACAATATTGTAAGCGCCGGCGGAATGGCCTATGAGGTAAATGGCTTCGCCGTTTCCGCCATATTCGCGGATATTTTTATGTGCCCAAC